>NZ_JBBMFP010000017.1:0-124139 GCF_040095955.1 Blautia caccae
CACACAAATCTGTGTGATCGTTCATCTGCATTTCATTTTAGATATTTAACCTGTCTACTTGACAGGGGGCATATCAAAGTGAAAAGCCGGCTTTTTTCTATTTTCATTTATCGCATATTTTGATAAAATGGAACACAGAACGCGGGTTTAGCCGGAAAGAGGCGGACAACATGAAAGAAAGAGACAAGAGATAAGAAGGCAGGAAAAGAAAATGGAAGGAAAGACAAAGAGAATTCTCCGTGCATTCCGCGCGGCATTTCCCTATACCATCCCTATTTTTGCAGGGTTTTGGTTTGTGGGGCTGACGTATGGTATTTATATGAATGTGTCGGGGTTCAGTTTTTGGTACCCTATGATCATGAGTCTGACAATATTTGCAGGCTCCATAGAATTTGTGGTGGTCAACATGCTGCTTGGGGCGTTTAACCCGCTTCAGGCTCTTGTGATGACTCTTATGATAAATGCAAGGCATTTATTTTACGGCATTTCCATGCTGGACAAATACAGGAACACGGGCTGGAAAAAAGGATTTCTGATTTTCGGAATGTGTGACGAGAGCTTTACCATCAACTATACGGCAAAGATACCGGAGGATGTGGATGAGGGCTGGTTTATGTTCTTTGTGACGCTGTTGAATTATCTCTACTGGTTTTCCGGCGCCACTTTGGGAGGTATCTTCGGTTCCCTTCTGAAATTCAATACAGAAGGGCTTGATTTTGTTATGACAGCCATGTTTGTGGTCATCTTTATGGAGCAGTGGCTGAAGGAGAAGAACCATGTCAGTTCCCTTCTGGGGCTTGGCCTGTCTCTTCTGTGCCTGCTGGCGTTCGGGGCGGAGAATTTCATGATCCCTGCCATGCTGGCCATTATCGGCGTGCTGACGCTGCTTAGGAAACCCATTGAGAAAGAAAGCGAGGAAGTTTGCCAATGACTCTTACACAGCAGATCATTACCATAGCCATGGTGGTGCTTGGAACCGTACTCACACGTTTTCTGCCTTTTCTGCTCTTTCCGGCAGGAAAGCCAACCCCGAAATACATACAGTATCTTGGCAAAGTGCTGCCCGCTTCTGTTTTTGGGCTTCTGGTCATTTACTGTCTGAAAAATGTCAGCATTTTCACAGGCAGCCATGGGATACCGGAACTTCTGGCAATCCTGCTGGTGATCGCGCTGCATCTGTGGAAACGGCAGATGCTGTTGTCCATAGCGGGAGGCACCGTGTTTTATATGCTTTTGGTCCAGACTGTTTTTTGAGAAAACGTATTGACTCTCCCACACTGTTACACCCTATACTGTAAGTGAGCTCAGAAAGTCACATATGTGAAAGGTGGAAACTATGTTAAAGATTGGAGATTTCTCAAAGCTGTCGAGAATCAGTATCCGCATGCTGCGGCATTACGATGAAATAGGCCTGTTAAAGCCGGGAAAGGTGGATGCGTTTACCGGATACCGGTACTATGAAGAATCCCAGCTTCTGGACGCAGAACGTATTCAGGTGCTGAAGAATATGGGCTTTGGCCTGTCCGTGATCCGGGAGATCATGGGAAAGTATGCAGACGCGGAGGAGCTTAAGCATTTTCTGGAGATCAAGAGGCAGGAAACCGCGGAACAGGAGCAGATACTGAGGCAGCGGAAACATCTGATCGACAGTACCATTGAATGGATGAGAAAGGATGGAAGCATTATGGGATATGATGTAAGTCTGAAGACGCTGCCGAAACGGTATGTAGCCAGTGTACGTCAGGTCATTCCTGCCTATGAGGAGGAGGGAAGACTGTGGCATATCATGAGGGATGAGACGGCAGATATGGAGCTGCGCTTTGACAGCCCCTGCTATGACATGGCTGTCTTTTATGACGGGGATTATAAGGAGAGCGATGTGGATGTGGAGGTACAGCGGACGGTCATCGGCACATACCGGGATATCGAACATGTAAAATTTAAGACCATGCCCTCAGTGCAGTATGCAGGCGCGGTTTTTCAGGGACGGTATGAAAAGATCACCCGGGTAAACGAAGCTGTGGCCAGGTGGTGCGCGGATAACGGATATGAGTTTGACGGGGTGGGATTTAACATTTACCACGTGGGACCAAAGGATACAGAGAATCCGGAGGAATTTGTGACGGAGGTTTGTTATCCGGTAAAAAAGAAACAGTGACAGGTGATGCGGGAGCTTCCTTTTTGAGGAAGCTCCTTTTGCTTTCCATACAATGGCATTCCATATTAATAATTAATTAATATGCATTCATATTTCCTTATGTTATAATGAAATTGTTTTGAAATTATATGAAATTCAATTTTAATCCAATAGAGTAAGAAGCAGGAGGTATTCATGGCAGGTGGAAGAAAAGCCGTGTTTTTTTTGGCACTCTGTATTCTGATCTGCTGCGTGGGAGGCTGCCAAAATGACAGAAAAGACGTGGAAGTAAAAGTTTGTAAAACCAGTATTTTTTCATGGGAAGAGGAATACATGCTTCCGGGTGCGGAGGAAGAGGTGCAGAAGGCTATGGAAATGTTGGATTGTGAGGCCATATACCAGCAGGTTCCGGCAGATACGGATATGGATGTGATAAAAGATTATCTGAGACGCCGCAGAAAGGCAGGCCAGGATGTCTACTATCTGGCCGGGGACTCAAAGTGGGCAGTTCAGAAAAGCGGGGAGTCCATGCTTGCGGCTGTTGATACTGTGGGCAGATGGAATGAAGAGGCGGAAGCGGACGGAGAATTCTGCGGCATTGTGTGGGATGTGGAACCCTATCTTTTGGAGCGGTGGGACACAGATCCGGTCACGGTAATGGCGCAGTTTGTGCAGAACGCCGCCAAAGCGTATGAGGCGGCAGAGAAGCGGAATCTGCTTGTGATCCTCTGCATCCCCAATTTTTACGATTCCATGGGTCTTGAACAGTCACTGGAGAAGCTGATCCGGACGGGCTGTGACGCTGTAGCTGTCATGAATTATGATAAAACAGATGAGGCGGGCCAGATATGGGGCGAAGCAGAGATCGCGGAAAAATACGGAAAGGGAATCATCCATATTACGGAAATGCAGAGGCCCGGCACCCATGATCTGGAACCCAAGAACACCTATTACGAAGACGGGATAGAAGCAGTTAAAGAGAGCTGGGAGCATCTCAGGGAGGAGATACCAAATGAGAATCTGGGATTTTCCTGGCACTATCTGAAACCGGTGCTGGAACTGCTGGAGTTGGACACATTCCAGGAGAAAGGGGAAAATACATGAGAGAAGTATTGCGTCAGGAGAAGAAATATCTGATGTCATATGATCAGTTCAGAAGGCTGGACAACACATTTGAGAAAGTACTGCATCCGGATCCCCACAACGGGGTGAGCGGATATGCTGTCCGAAGCCTGTATTTTGATACACTGCAGGAAAGGGATTTTTACGAGAAGGAAGACGGGCTGGAGATCCGCAGAAAGATCCGTCTGCGGACCTATTCGCCCACCTCTGATTTTGCTATGCTGGAAATGAAGCAGAAGCAGGGGGATAATCAGAAAAAGAGGTCTCTGCGCGTATCCAGAGAAGACGCCATAGAACTGTCCCGGGGCAGGTACGGGTGTCTGCTTAAGTATGAGGACCCCTTTGCAAAGGAATGCTACGGGCTTATGAATATGATGCTGTACCGTCCGAAATCCATTGTGGAGTACCAGAGAAAAGCCTATATAGCAAGTGAAAATAAGACCCGCATCACTTTTGACTTTGATATCAAAGCCACGGAAAGCGACTTCCGCATTTTTGCGGCAGATCTGAACCAGAATCCTGTGATGGATAAATACCTGGTGGTGATGGAAGTAAAATACAGCGGTTTTATGCTGAGTTATATTAAACAGATGGTTAGCTTGGAGGGAAAAAGCCCACTTTCCGTGAGCAAATACAGTCTTTCCAGAAGCGCCAGCCTTCATTTTTTATTCTGACATACAGCAGCCGGGCTGCAGAAAGAGAGGAAAAAGCATAAATGAAAAATTATCTTTATTCTATGTTTGAGGAGACAGGTTCTCTGAATACAGAGCAGATCATTCTGAATATACTCGTAGCGGTGATTCTCGGAGGCGTTATTTACCTGTCCTATTATTTCACCCATGCAGGCGGAGTGTATTCCAAAAAATTCAATGTGTCCCTCATAACCCTTACGGTCTTAACCGCCACTGTCATGACGGTTATAGGCAACAACATTGCCCTGTCCCTCGGTATGGTAGGTGCGCTGTCCATTGTGAGATTCAGGACGGCGATCAAGGATTCCCGGGATACTACTTATATTTTCTGGACCATCATTGTGGGAATCTGCTGCGGTGTGGGCGATTATGTGGTGGCCTGTGTGGGCAGCGGTGTGGTGTTCCTGGTCCTGTTGGTTCTGGGAAGAGTGAAAAACGACAACAGGATCCTTCTCATCATCCGGGGCGCGAGGAATATGGAGCGCAGGATGGAAGCCATTGTATTTGACTATTTTGAGGCAAAGGCCATGCTGAGAGTCAAGAACACAAGCCGGGAATCCATTGAGCTTATATATGAGATGCCCAGAAAGATATATCTTCTCTCCAATAAAAAGGAGAAGAGTATTGCGGAGATGCTGTATGAACTGGAATCTATCGAATATGTCAATATTGTAACTCAGAATGATGAGATCAGCGGGTAACAACAATGAAAAGTAAATGGTTATACGTGGGAGCAGTTCTGCTGTCACTGCTTGCAGTGCTGGGAATCGCGAAATTCATAGAACCTGAGAATGTGAGGGTACAGCAGCATCTGTCTTACAATACAGAGGTGGAGGACACCAATCTGTCCATAGAACCGTCCTCCTTTTCCTCCCGCCTTCCGGTGGTCAGCATTGAGACAGGCGGGCAGGCCATACCGGGAAGACCGGAGGAGGGCCAGAAAGTAAGCCAGGTGAAAAATACCTTTATCCATGCAGAGATGAAGATCATGGAAAATAAAGGGGAGCTAAATACTCTGCAGGACACGCCCCAGGTGGAGTCAGATATACAGATCCGTGTCAGGGGAAATTCCTCCCGGCTGTTTGATAAGGCCGGGTATTTGTTTAAATTCACGGATGAGGACGGCATGGACAAGGGATATGAGGTTATGGGAATGGAAAAGGACAGTACCTGGGTACTGCACGGCCCTTATCTGGATAAGACCCTGATGCGGAATTATATGTGGTATAACCTCTCGGGCCAGATCATGGAATGGGCACCGGATGTGCGTTTTTGCGAGGTGTTCTTGAACGATAAATACCAGGGCGTATACGTGATGGCAGAACAGATCAGTGTAGGGGAAGGCAGAGTAGAGGTGACTGAGTATGACGGGAAATCCAATGCCTCCAGCTATATTGTCTGTGTGGACAGGGAGAGTGTCAATGATGTGGATTATCTGGATAACTTCACAGAGTACGCAAGGCGGATGACGAGCAAGGTGGAGGTTAAATATCCGGGTGCCAGAAAGCTGACACCGGAGATTACGGATTATATCAGCCGGGATTTTTCAGAGTTTGAGAAGTCCCTGTATTCGTATGATTATACATCCAGGCGCTATGGCTATCGGAACTTTATAGACGTAGATAATTTTGTGGATTATTTCATTATCAATGAGGTGACGCAGAATACAGATGCCGGTATTTTTTCCACCTATTTTTACAAGGATATATCGGGTAAGCTGAAGACAGCGGTCTGGGATTTTAACAACTGTTGTGATAACTACATGGAATACCAGCAGTCCATGGCAGGTTTTTTTATGCAGAACAGAACATGGTTTTTCATGCTTGCCAAGGATGAGGCGTTTACCGAAAAGGTGATCGACAGATACAGAGAACTCAGAAAAGGGATACTCAGCGATGACCATGTAAAGGCATATATGGAAGAGGTACAGGAATACCTGGGATGTGCTATAGACCGAAATTTCCAGGTATGGGGATATACCTTTGAACCGCAGAACGACCTTCTGAAAGGGGAAGGGCGGCAGATCAGCTCTTATGATGAGGCAGTGGAACAGTATGAAAAACGCCTTGTCAGCCGTATGGGCTGGATGGATAAGCATATAGATGCCCTGTACTCCTACAGCCACGAGTCTGTCAACAAAAAATTTAATGATTAGAATGCGTTGTAACGGAGGAAACATACTTTGAAGAAATTTTTGATCGGTGCTGTTTCGCTGATAATTCTGGTTCTCTTTTTGAACACGGCATATTACCGGTGGGGATTTTATATTGATTTTCGGCCGGACAAAGAACCGGATACTTTTACAACGGTCAGCGGTAAAGAAATCCTGGTGGATGAAGGAAAAGGGCCCAAGCCATTTGAGATAAAAGGGGTAGATCTGGGTGCCGGAATACCGGGACATTTTGCCACGGAGTATGCCATTGACAAGGAAACGTATCTGAGATGGTTCCGCATGATCCAGGATATGGGGGCAAATACCATCCGTGTGTATACCATTCTTTCCAGTGATTTTTATGAAGCTGTGTATGAATATAACAGGGATAACCCGGAGCCTCTTTACATTATCCACGGGGTATGGGTCAATGATTATATACAGAATTCACACGTGGATGCCTTTGATGATTCCTTTTTAAAAACTTTTAAGGAGGACTGCAGGACTCTGGTAGATATCATCCACGGCAGGAAGAAAATGAACCTGGGATACAGCACATCCAACGCCAGCGGTTCCTATACAAAGGATATCTCCCGGTGGGTGCTGGGATATATCATGGGTGTAGAGTGGGAGGATGTGACGGTTGCGTATACGGACCATATGCGCCGGGAGAACAGTTCCTACCGGGGGGAGTATATGTATACGACCGAAGATGCCACACCCTTTGAAGCCATGCTGGCAGAGGCCGGTGACCAGATCATTATGTATGAGAGCGAAAAATATAAGGAACAGCGCCTGGTGGCATTTTCTAACTGGCCTACAACGGACCCCATGGACTATCCGGAGGAGATCAACCAGTTGTTTATGAAATGTGCACAGGTGGATGTGGAGCATATTGCCTCCACAGATAAATTTCTTTCCGGTCAGTTTGCGTCCTACCATGTGTATTCCTATTATCCGGACTATCTGAGTCATTATGATTCTTGGAAAGAGGAGATACCTTATGCGAAGGACTATCTGCAGGAGGACGGCAGCTATAACACCTACGGAATCTATCTGGAAATGCTGAACCGCCATCATACCATGCCTGTGGTCATATCCGAGTTTGGCGTGCCCACGTCAAGAGGCAGGGCACAGCTTGATTTTCACACAGCCCGTTCCCAGGGATATATGTCGGAGAAAGAGCAGGGAAATGCCCTGGTGTCCAGCTATGAGGACATCAAAAAGGCGGGGTGCGCGGGGAGTATTATCTTCTCCTGGCAGGATGAGTGGTTCAAGAGAACCTGGAATACCATGGCAAATGTAGACCTGACCAAGACGGCCTATTGGAGTGATTTTCAGACAAATGAACAGTTTTTCGGACTGATGTCCTTTGACCCCGGGGAGGAGGAGAGCGTCTGCTATACGGACGGAGACACAGAGGAGTGGAGCGGGGACGATTTACTCTCAGAAAACGGAGATTACACCTTGTCCATGAAATACGATGAGAAGTTCATCTATTTCCGTATCCACAAGGAGAATCTGGATTTTGAAAATGAGAAAATCTATATTCCGCTGGATATCACGCCCAAGTCAGGGAGTTATTATGCGGAGGGCGAGGATGTAAAATTTGACCGGCAGGCTGATTTTCTGGTTGTATTGGACGGAAAAGAGAACAGCCGTGTTCTTGTACAGCAGCGCTATGATGTCTTCCGGGTGGTGTACAGTGAGGCATATGGGGAGGATAACCCGTATTTTGAAGTGCCGGATAAGGATACTCCTGTTTTTGACAAGATATATATGGCACTCCAGATCGGCAATGTGAATGCAGCGGACGAGGAGGATAGGATGTCAGAAAAGTTTGAGACGGGAAGACTTACCTATGGAAACGGAAATCCCTACGACCGGGATTACCATTCTGTGTCGGATTTTATTGCCGATGGGGATGATATTGAGATCCGGCTTCCATGGGATCTGCTGAATTTCTCCAATCCATCCCAGATGCAGGTCCATGATGATTATTATGAGAACTATGGAATCGAAAATCTGTCCGTGAAAGGGATATATGCCGGAATCGGAACAGAGGCGGGGAAGGATAACAGGATTAAAATGAACCGGAAGGAGCTGAAGGGGTGGGGGAAGAATCCCACGTACCATGAACGGCTGAAGCAGTCCTATTATATGATACAGGATATCTGGAACAGATAAAAAACACGAAGGAGGAGACAATGCACATACTTTCAATCAAACCGGAAGTGATTTTATATGTCTATATGGCAAGCTGTATTGCTGTCCTTGTGTTTAATGTACTCTACATTTTTATTGACAAGTACAGAGGGCGGCGTCTGGAGCACCAAAGCCTGGAGATGGTAGATGAGATTACGGGACAGATACAGCAGATGGAAGCCGGCGTTGATGTCCGGGAGGAATATTTTACGGGGCTGATACGGAGGCTGAAAAAACTGGAAAAATTAAGAGCCTTTGAATTATCCATGGAGGAGATACGAAGACAGATGCCGGCCGGGCGAACGGAAAAGTACCTGGAACAAATGCGCCGGGTTTTCCTGGAATTAGTCCCTGTATATGAGAAAAGGGATGAAATTGAGCAGGCTTATTTTGCCAGTCTTGTAGAGAAGTTCGGCATAGACAAAGGTCACACGGCTTATGACGGCCTGATGGATTTTATGATCCGTATGGTAGTCCACAAGGGTGTCTTCGTCAGGGAGAACGCGCTGAGGGCTCTTTATATGATCGGGAACAAAGAGGCAGTGCTGGCCGCCTGGGAGAAAATGGAGGATAATGAGATCTGCCACAGCTAAAAGCTGCTGTCTGACGGGCTTCTTAAATTTACAGGTGACAGGGGAGAACTTGCCCGCCTGCTGTTTGAGCACAGGAGCAGGTTTGATACCCGGCTGGTACTTCCTGTCATGCAGTTCATCCGGTTTCTGGGTGAGGATTTCCGGAAAGAGTTCCTGGAACTTCTCTCCAAGGAGACAGTAGATAAGGAAATCCGTCTGGAGGCAGTCCGTTATTTCAGAAAATATCCGTATGAGCCGGTCCGTGCGCTGCTGCAGCGCTTTTTGCAGTACCATGAATATTTGGACTGGGAATATGCCGCGGTTGCGGCCCAGGCTTTGGAATCCTATCCCGGTCCTGATACAGTGGATTGTCTGAAAGAAGGGCTGAAGGCTGTCAACTGGTATGTGCGGCTGAACAGCGCGGAGACCCTGATCATGGGTCTTAAAATACCAAAGAAGGATTTATTCGATGTGTATAATGGACGTGACCGTTATGCCAGAGAGATCCTGAATTATGTCACAGAGAAAATAGAGATCAAAGGCCAGGAAATGGAGCTGAGGGAGACAGATGTTTGAATTTGTTAAGTGTTTTTATACAGTGGTGGGTGCCCTGTTTGTCATCTACCTGCTGGGCTATTCCACATTTCTTATCGCTTCTGTGATCGCCGGCTCTCTTGACCTGTACAAGGAGAGTAAAAAGAGACGATACCACAATGAGATCAGCCATGACTATTACGTTCCTGTGTCCATTGTAGTTCCCGCCTATAATGAGGAGGTCACAGTGGTTGACACGGTGAAATCCCTGCTCATGATGGATTACAGGCTGTATGAGATCGTTGTCGTGGATGACGGATCAAAGGACGCGACTACCCAGGTACTGCTGGATGCCTTTCATCTGAAAAAGGTGATGCGGCCTATTAACCGGCAGATCAAATGCAGAAAGGAACAGAATGTATACGAGGCTGTGGTCAATGGGATCAATATCACTTTGGTCCAGAAGATAAACGGCGGTAAGGCGGATGCCCTGAATATGGGTATCAATGCGTCCAGATACCCGTATTTTATCTGTATGGATGCGGACAGTGTGCTGCAGAAGGATTCTCTGAAATATATTGTCCGCCCGGTGCTGGAGGATGACACCATTGTGGCGGTGGGCGGCCTGGTGAGGATATCCAACTGTGCGGTGCTGAGTGAGGGCGAGCTTGTGGACTATCACATGCCCTGGAACCCCATTGTGGGAATGCAGATACTGGAGTATGACCGCTCTTTCATGGCATCCAGAATCCTTATGGATAAATTTAACGGCAACCTGATCATATCCGGGGCGTTCGGACTTTTTAAGAAAGATATGGTCGCCAGCGTGGGCGGTTACGATGCCTCCACTATGGGAGAGGATATGGAGCTGGTCGTAAAACTTCATGCCTTCTGCCGTATCAATAAAATACCCTATGGGATACGATACATACCGGACGCGATCTGCTGGAGTCAGTGTCCTTCCAGTATCGGGGATTTAAAGAAACAGAGGAGAAGATGGTTCTTAGGACTCTTCCAGTGTCTGAACAAACACAGAAGAATGTTCCTGGCACCGGAATTCGGAGTGGTGGGATACATTTCATATCTGTATTATCTTCTGTATGAACTGCTGTCCCCGTTTATCGAGTTGTTTGGGCTTTTGACCATTGTGCTGGCATATATGGTGAATCTGATCAATGTGCCTTTTATGATCATGTTTTTCCTGATCTATGCGCTCTATGGAGCGGTTTTGACTATAACGGCGTTTTTTGCCAGGATTTACACGCAGAATATCAGACTGTCCGTGCTGGATGTGGTGAAGGCTGTCTATCTGTGCATTGCGGAGAGCGTATTTTTCCGGTTTATCCAGGCGTTTACAAGAATGACGGCATTTTTCGGATATAAGAAAAAGAAAAATGTTTGGGGACAGATCAAGAGACAGAAGATACAGCTTCATCAGACATCTGAAGAAAAGGGGAAAATGGGAGATGCGAAATAAGATTATCCGTTATCTGGCAGTGATTACA
The DNA here is from genome assembly GCF_040095955.1 of Blautia caccae. Classification (NCBI taxonomy): domain Bacteria; kingdom Bacillati; phylum Bacillota; class Clostridia; order Lachnospirales; family Lachnospiraceae; genus Blautia; species Blautia caccae. The sequence continues at coordinate 10,920 of NZ_JBBMFP010000017.1, forward strand.
GCAGCCATGTTTATTTTCACACCCTCAGTGTGCCGGGCCGGAAATGAGGTGTATGTGGCCGGCATGCCGGATTCCTGGCCTTTTGAATTTTACGACGAGACAGCAGAGGATTACAGAGGTGTCCTGCCTGACCTTCTGAGGCAGGCAGGGGAAGCCGCAGATATTACCATAAAGTATATCAAGCCCTCTGATCAGGACAGGCGCCTGGCTTTGGCCGGGAATATACAGGCAGATGCGGTATGGACGCTGGGCCTTACAGAGGAGGAGATAAAAGACGCCGGGCTTGTAAAGGGCCGGGATTTGATCGTCTATGAGGAGGACAGAGAAGAGAAAAGCATAAGTCTGGCCTATACAAAGAGTATGGAAACGGCAGATATTGAGAAGCTGGAAAAAGCGTTTCAGAATATTGACACAGCGAAAATACAGGGGGCATATGCCGGCTATGCCGCCAAAGGGGATAACCCGGAAGGAAAGTCCGGCATTTATCTTAGGATCATTTTCGGCCTTATTCTGTTTTCCATTGCCATACTTGTATTTTTTCCTGTGTACTTTTGGCAAAAAAGGCGTCAGATGGAGCAGATGGCATATAAGGATGACGTTACCGGAAGGGACAATCTGACATCCTGGAAACAAAAGTTTTCCAAATGTATCGTTGAGGAGAACAGGAATCACTATGCGGTGCTCTTTTTATACGCCGGCATTGATGTGGTGAGTCATATATACGGATACAAGGAGGCGGAGAATGCACTGCGGCTTATCAGTGATACCTGTGAAGAGCTGGTCATGCACGAAAAAGAGGCGTTTGCCCGCTTTAATGAATATTATTATATTTTCTTTGTGGAGTATACCGGAATCAAAGGGCTGAAGAAGCGGATCCGGGATATGCAGGAAAATATAGTTGAGGAATTTAAAAAGAAAGAGAAGAAATATTTTCTGGAGCTGCACACAGGTATCTACAGAATGACCAATGTGGATGAAGATCCCCTGAAGACGATCCAGTTCAGTGAAGTGGCTATGGAATATGCCAAGATACATGTCTTGGATTACGCCCTCTATGACGAATATGTGGAGAGAGAGACCATATCCGGTTATGCAATGGAACATGAGGCAATCCACGGACTGATGCATGAAGAATTTCTCATGTATCTGCAGCCCATGGTAAGCCTGGACAGCGGCAGAATCTGCGGTGCCGAGGCACTGGTCCGGTGGCAGAACCCAAACAGGGGGCTTTTAAGGCCAAATGAATTTCTGGATGTCATGAAGCGCAAGCAGCTCACGGGTAAGATGAACATGGAGATCTACCGCCAGGGCTGCCAGTTTCTGAAGCAGGAGGCAGAGAAGGGGCGTTCTCTCAGGCTGCTGTTTAATTTTACCGTTGAGAATATTGGTGATGAACAGTTCGCAAACCATTTGTATGCCATAGCAGAACAGTATCATATTGACAGGAAGCAGATCATTGTCCAGCTAAATCAGATGGTGGAGATGAGCCAGTCGGAAATTTATGCGAAAACAATCAAACAGCTCAGGCAGTTCGGCTTTGATGTATATCTGGCGGGTCTGGAACTGGACCGTGTATTCTTTCATTATCTCTACTGCGGAATCAACGGCATTAAACTGAGGCAGGAAATGATCAGCGAGATCGACAAGCCGGAGGGGAAAGTGGTAGTGAAAAGCGTGGTGGAATTGTGCAGGAAGCTGAATCTGGAAGTGCTCAGCGTAGGGGTAGAAAATGAGGAGCAGGAAAGATTCCTGAGAGACCTTGGCTGTACCATGGTCAGCGGATTCCACTATTATTATCCCGTCAGTCAGGAGGTATTTGGTGAGCTTGAGAAATGATCACAGGCTGGCTGGACACTCTGTAGTATTGGGGATATCTCTTCGGGGATATCCCTTTTTATGTGGAAAAAAGCCTTCCGGGCGGGATATGTACTTCGCGTAGGAAGAAAACGACTGTGAGGGGCGTTTGGATACTTAGTATCAAAAAGGCATCTATAGCACTTTCAAGTGCGCTCTTGTGGAGCGGGAGAGCCCTGTTTTATAATAAAATAAAAGGGAAGACAGCATTTCATTTCCGGAAATTCAGAAGGGGGAAAGCAGTATGGAAACAGCAGAAATCCTCAGGATATTGAGAGAAGAGATACATTCCGCAGTGTTTGCGACTGTGGATGAACAGGGGCTTCCTGCAACGAGAGTGATTGATATTATGTTAACTGATGAGGACAGTCTTTATTTTATTACGGCAAAGGGAAAAGCCTTTTACCGACAGCTTACGGACAGAAAATACGCGGCTGTCAGCGGCATGACACAGGGGAAGGGTTCACTGGAGAGGAAAGCCGTATCCGTGAGAGGTAAGGTGGAGAATATAGGGAGCGGCAGACTTGCCCAGGTATTTGAAGCGAATCCTTATATGGCGGAGATTTATCCGGAGGAGGAAAGCCGTACTGCACTGGAGGTATTCCGAATGTATGAGGGGGAGGGCGAATATTTTGACCTCTCAGCAAAACCCGTGGTGCGGCATACTTTTTCCCTGGGCGGCGCACAGGAAAGACATCCTGTCAGCGGAGACTATTATATTGACGAGACCTGCAGCGGCTGCGGGGAATGTCTTAAAAAGTGCCCGCAGAAGTGTATTGATATGTCTGCAGTTCCATATGTGATCCTGCAGGAGCACTGCCTGCGCTGCGGAAACTGTCAGGAGGTATGTCCCTGCAAGGCAGTACATCGAAGATAGGAGGGAGGTTTATTGGGGCTGATGGAGGCTTTGAACGCTTTGAACAGAAAAGAGGAGAAGAAAGAGGAAAATCTGTACCGTGAACTGCGGACAGCCGAGACGGTGGTGATCGGAGCCGGAGCCGGACTTTCCACTTCTGCCGGATTTGTATACACCGGGGAGAGGTTCCGGGAAAACTTCCGTGATTTTGAGGTGAAGTACGGGTTTCATGATATGTACAGCGGAGGTTTTTATCCCTATGAGACCCTGGAAGAATATTGGGCTTATTGGAGCAGATATATTTACCTGAACCGGTACCGGGAGGTGCCGAAGCCGGTCTATACGGATCTGCTTCAGTTAGTAAAGGATAAGGATTATTTTGTGCTGACCACAAATGTGGACCATTGTTTTCAGAGAGCCGGGTTTGACAAGAAGCGGCTTTTCTATACCCAGGGGGACTTTGGGCTGTGGCAGTGTTCCGTACCGTGCCATAAGAAAACCTATGATAATGAGGAGACCGTGCGCCGCATGATCGCCAAACAGAAGGATATGCGCATTCCGGGTGAACTGATTCCGCTTTGCCCTGTCTGCAAAAAGCCCATGACTATGAATCTGAGAGCAGACAGCACGTTTGTGGAGGATGAGGGATGGCACGAAGCCTGCGGGCGGTATGAGAATTTTTTGGAGACCCATAAAGGAAGCAGGGTCTTATTTCTGGAGCTGGGCTGCGGGATGAATACACCCGGTATCATCAAGTTCAGTTTTTGGCGCCTTACCAGCCAATGGCCGGAGGCGGTGTATGGGTGCATCAATCTGGGGGAAGCCTATGCGCCGCAGGAAATAGAGGGAAAGTCTGTCTGTATCAGTGAAGATATCGGCAGGATCCTGAGCGTTTGGAAGAGGAGAATGGAAGATGAGAGCTAAGGATATGACCCAGGAAGAGCGTTTGGATTATCTGATCCATTATTTATGTGAGGATTCCGTTCAGTACCGGGGCCTGCGGGTGGAAAAGGCAGAACGGCGCGCCACACTGCGTTCACTCATGAACATCCGTATGCCGGGTCACGTTTCGGCGGAATTTCTGGAAATACAGGATGCTTTTCTGCAGAAGGAGGCTTGGGAGAAGGGGATTGTGGATGTGGAGCACATTCCCACGATTCGTGAGGCATACGGCATAACCGGACAGAACAGTACCAGAATATCCCTGTGGCAGGGGGATATCACCAGATTATCCGTGGATGCCATTGTAAACGCTGCCAATTCCCGGATGCTGGGGTGCTTTGTTCCCTGCCACGGGTGCATCGATAATGCCATACACTCTGCGGCAGGTATAGAACTGCGGGAGGAATGCAGCAGGCTTATGGAGAGAAAGGGGCATGAGGAGGCCACCGGAGAGGCAGAGATCACAGGAGCATACAACCTGCCTTGTAAATATGTTCTGCATACAGTGGGACCCATTGTCTATGAGAACCTTACAAAACACCACTGCCGGCAGCTCGCATCCTGCTACAAATCCTGTCTCAGTCTGGCTGAGGAGAAGGGCCTTAAAAGCGTGGCTTTCTGCTGTATATCCACCGGGGAATTTCATTTCCCCAACCATAAGGCCGCGGAGATCGCAGTGAAGACCGTGGGAGAGTGGCTGGGGCACAGCGGGATGGAGAGGGTGGTGTTTAATGTGTTTAAGGATGAGGATTTAAGGATATATGAAGAGATTTTGAGACGAGACTCTGTATAATTTTATACTACAGGTATAATGACAAATCCCCTTCCATATGCTATAGTAGAACCAGAAAATAAACGCGGGAGTCAAATCCCGGAAAGGATATCATGATGAAGAACACAGCAGTTTTGGTACATACTTCTCTCTATAAAGAACACAGGGATGCTCTGAGTGAAAATCAGAGTCTATTTGCAGTGGGTTCATATAGGGAAAAGGTGCCGGAACATGCCGGGTGATTTTTATGATGTGCAGAATCTGAAAGCCGCTGATCCTATATGGATGGGCGGCTTTTTGGTCATATAGGAAAGTTTTCCGAACTTTTTTATATGACAAAAAAGCCCTTCGGTGTGTACTAAAAATCCCGGAGACAGAAGCATTTTGAAAAAGGAGATGAAAGATTATGTTAGAAATCGAAGGCAAGGTCAGCACAGCGGTCTGTTTTGCAAAAGTGATCGGGCAGGAGGCAGTGGATCAGATACAGAGGATGTGTGACTATGAATTTACAGCAGGCAGCAAAATCCGTATTATGCCTGATGTACACGCCGGAAAAGGATGTACGATCGGAACTACTATGACCGTTTCGGACAAAGCAGTTCCCAATGTGGTGGGCGTGGATATAGGATGCGGTATGTACACAGTGAATCTTGGTAAAGGTGAGATTCCTATGCAGAGGCTGGATGAGGCCGCCCACTTTATTCCTTCCGGAAAAAATGTCTGGAAGGAAAGAAAAACACGTTTTGACTTGAAACGTCTGAGCTGTTACCGGGGTCTTAAGGATACAAAAAGGCTGGAGCGGAGTCTGGGAACACTGGGCGGAGGCAATCATTTTATAGAGATTGACCGGGCTTCGGACGGAACAAATTATCTTGTCATTCATACAGGAAGCCGTAATCTGGGAAAACAGACAGCAGAATTTTATCAGAAGCTGGCTGTGGAGCTTCACCAGGGAAAAGAGGAGTATTTTATCAAGAGAGATGCACTGATTGATGAGTATAAAGCGGCGGGCAGAAGAAAAGAAATCCAGGGAGCCTTGAAGGAACTGCAGTGGACCAATCATGTGCCGGATATGCCGGAGGATTTGTGCTTTGTCTATGGAAAATATTTTGATGATTATCTTCACGATGTGGAAATCTGTCAGGAATTTGCCAAGAGAAACAGAGAGCTGCTGGCAGAAATCCTGTTGGACAGGGCTGGTCTTACAGGTACGGATGGATTTCATACGGTGCATAATTATATAGATATCAAGGAGAAAATACTGAGAAAAGGAGCTATCGCAGCTCACAAGGGGGAGAAAATCCTGATTCCCATTAATATGCGTGACGGCAGTGTGCTGGCACTTGGAAAAGGCAATCCGGATTGGAATTTTTCGGCCCCGCACGGGGCGGGCAGAATCATGTCCAGAACTGCCGCTAAAGAAAATCTGAGCATGGAAGATTATAAAAAATCCATGGAAAATGTGTACACTACATCGGTGGGAGAGGGAACGCTTGATGAGGCACCCATGGCATATAAAAGACTGGAAGATATTCTGGATGTTATACAGGATTCCGTGGATATTATTGATATTATGAAACCGATTTATAATTTTAAAGCATAAAAAGCAGGAATGCCGTGATAGAAAATAAGACACCGGCACACAGGAAAAGAACAGGAGGTGAAAGGTATGTATGCAGATACAAAGGCAGCAGTGCCTGCAAAAGCAGACAGGGATCAAAGGACCGGAATGATTATCCCCACCATAGATATGATCAACACAGGGCGAAACATACTGAGGCTGAGAAAGCAGCAGAATCTGTCTGTCAGAGACCTGCAGGACATCTTTGGGTTTGTCACTCCACAGGCAATCTACAAATGGCAGCGCGGGTCGGCTCTTCCCTCTCTGGATAATCTGGTGGTTTTATCAGCGGTATTCGGCGTTTCCATTGACGACATACTGGCACTGGCAGAACCGGCACAGGAATTGCTTGGCGCATAATGCGGATGCCGAGTGCAGCATCAAAGTATATTTCAGGGGCACTATGGGCATTCTGTAAGGGAATTCCATTTACCGTTTATGCAGATCACCGCCAAAATAATCCTTTGATATCTGAATAAAATCCAGTGCATAGGAGGTCAGATAAGCCCCCTTCCGATATGCGATAATGGTACGTGTAAAGGCATCCGAATCATGAAGGGAAAAGCAGACCGGCGGTGTAGAAAACGTCATGTTTTTTATGTAAGTCTCCGGTGCGAAACAGATTCCTTCATTTTGCTGCACCAGCAGAAGTGCAGCCTGGGTATTCCGGGTATAGAACGGAACCTTAGGCTCAATGCCGTATTTTTTCAGAAGCTGTTCCGTTATGGCACCTGTATTCTGCTCCGGAAAATGCAGTATGAATTTTTCACTGCCGAGCTGTGACAAATCCACCTTGGGATAAGGGCCATCCTGACAGACTTTACATTTGGCCTCTTTCGCCAGAGGATGTCGGGGGGAAACTGCCAGCAGGATTTCTTCCCGGCCCAGAGTTTCATATTCCAGCTTGGGGTGCAGGTTTCCGTCGCTGAAAATTGCAAAGTCAATCCGGCTGTCAGTAAGAAGACGCTCCTGGATCGCATATGTCTCCTCCAGAAAATTCAGACGGATGTTGGGATGTATCCGGCGAAATGCCGGCAGGATCCTGGGTATCATGCAGGAGCTGCGCATGAGGGGGAAAGCCACATTCAGTTCTCCGTCATTGAGAGAGCGCAGATCCGCAAGCTCCTTCTCCCAGTCATGAGTCAGTTCCAGTACGCCTGAGGCGTATTCCATATACCGCCTTCCCGCGTAAGTGGGGATATAGCAGTTGTCAACTCTGCTGAATAGTTTGATGCCCAGTTCCCGCTCCAGCTTTCCCAGATGTTTGCTGAGGGTCGGCTGGGAAATAAAAAGCTCCTGGGCGGCTTTCGTCATATTCTGATGTTTGGCAATACAAAGCACATAGTTCAATTCGTGGATATTCATAGATTTCTCCTGACCTCTTCTCAGCGAATGGCTGGAATACCGGATGGTACAGCAAGGTACCGGGTCCTATGCCGGATATGGTTTTTGGGGGCACTATTCCACTTTGGAATAGAATTTATAGTTAAGATGAATTAGACTTCCGATTACGGTTATCATACAATGAAAATGGAAAAGAATCAAGGAGTTATACGATTGAGAAAGGCAGGAGAAAATCTATATGAAACAGTGGTTGGAAAAACAATTTAAATTATCAGAGTTTCATTCCAATGTCAGAACAGAGCTTCTGGCCGGTCTGACTACATTTGTGACCATGGCCTATGTTCTGGCAACAGTGCCCAACATGATGGAGTCCGCAGGACTGGACAAGCACGTAATGTTCACGGTGCTGATCTTACTGGTCATCCTTACAACCTGTGCGATGGCATTCTACACGAACCGGCCGTTTGCGCTTGCCCCGGGACTGGGCAGTGTGGGTATTGTGACAGCAATGATAGCTAACGACGGCATTGCGCCTGATGTGGCTTCCGGTGTTATTTTCTGGAGCGGCGTGCTGTTCATTGCAATCTCTTTTCTGGGACTCAGAGAAGCTGTAGTGAAAGTCATTCCCGTCAGTCTGAAACACGCGGTGAGTGCCGGCATCGGTCTGTTCATCGCGCTTTTAGGGGCGAAAAGCTGTGGTCTTATTATCGCAAATGAAGCGAAGAAAAGTCTGGGATTCGGTGACCTGACCGCTCCTGCGGTTATTGTTGCAGTCATCGGTTTTGTGATCTTACTGGTACTTAAAACCAGAAATGTGCCGGGAGATATGATTCTGGCCATTGCCCTTACCACACTGGTGGGGATTCCCTTTGGCGTCACAAAAATGCCGGAAAGCCTGTTTACCATGCCGGCCAATATCAGCGGGCAGTTCCTGCATGTGGATTTCCTGGGCGCACTTAATTTTGCATATATTCCATTTTTGATCGCACTTTTTGTACCCGACTTTTTCTCTACTTTCGGAACCGTGCTGGGCGTTGGCGCAAAGGCGGGGTATCTGGATGAGGACGGCAATCTTCCGGGCATTGACAAATGCTTCAAGGTGGATGCAGTGGCTACCAGTTTCGGCGCTCTGTTCGGAATGCCCAGTATGACAACATACCTGGAGTCCTCTGCAGGCGTGGAGGCAGGAGGTAAGACAGGACTTTCCGTAGTGTTTACTTCTGTTTTCTTCGGGCTGGCCCTGTTCCTGGCTCCGATCGCGCTGATGATTCCCTCAGCAGCTACTGCGCCGGTGCTGATGTACATTGGAATCAATATGCTGGGAGCAATGAAAAACATCAAATTCCATGATTTTACAGAGGCATTTCCGTCCTTTGTATGTATTGCATTTACCATCTTCGGAAACAACATTGCCAACGGCATCTGCGCTGCCCTTCCCACCTATGTGGTGATGAAGATCTCAGCAGGAAAGATAAAAGAGATTCGTCCTGTCATGTGGGTGCTGGTGGCAGTCTGTCTGCTTTATTTCTACTCAATTGTGTAAGATGGGAGGTGCCCTGTGGAAAAGGCGGATTTACTCATAAAGAATACGAAAGTTTACAATTCCTACCTGAAATGCTTTATGCCGGCTGATGTATATGTGCAGGATGGAAGGATTTATTATGTGGATACCAGGCAGGAGAATGCGCTTTCTCCGGATGAGGTGCTGGACGGCAGCGGCTGTCTGATGCTGCCGGGGTTTATCGACATACACATGCATATTGAAAGCTCCATGATGACACCTGTTTCCTTTGGGGAACGGGCAGCCTCCTGCGGGGTTACCACGCTGGTGTCCGAGCCTCACGAGATTGCCAATGTCATGGGTGTGCAGGGAATCCATGAGATGATCAACGGGGCAAAAGATTCACCGATTGATATTTTCTACGGAATCCCCAGCAGTGTTCCCTCCACAAATGAAAGCCTGGAGACGACCGGAGGTGTCATCGGATTTGAGGAAATGAAGCACCTCATGAGGGAAGAAGGCGTTGTCTGTGTAGGGGAAATCATGAATTACCGCCAGATCGTCAAGGGGACTGAGATGGAGATCACAAAGTTTCTGGATTACCTTAGAGAGGAAGATCCGCAGGCTGTTATTGAGGGCCACTGCCCTTCTCTTATCGGCCTGGATCTGGCGAAGTTCCTGTTCAGGGGAATTGACGGTGACCATACAGAGCACACCCTTGAGGAGATCAGACAGCGTTTTGAAAACGGCATGTTCGTGGAACTGCAGGAGAAAATGCTGAAACCGGAGATTTTGGATTATATTATAAAAAACAACCTCTTTGAGCATTGTTGTTTTGTTACGGATGACACCATGGCAGATGCCCTTCTGGAAAAAGGCCAGCTCAATTATATTGTGAAAAAGGCAGTAGAGATGGGATTTCCCCTTGAGGAAGCTGTTTACTGCGCCTCCTATACCCCGGCAAGACGTATGAATCTCAGGGACAGAGGCACTTTGGCACCGGGGAGAAAGGCAGATTTCCAGCTTATCAGGGAACAGGCAGTCTCTGACTTTGAACCGGATCGCGTGTTCAAGGACGGTAAGGAGATCTTTTGCAAAGGGGAGACAAAAAGGCAGCTAAAACCCTATGGTTTTCCCACTGAATTTTATCACTCCGTGCATATTGATAAGATCGAAGCAGAAGACCTGGAACCGAAAGTACCAAAAAGCCGGGGAACCGTTAAAGTCCGTGTCATAGAGGTAAGAGACGGACGCACCCAGACAAGGGAAAAGCAGGTTCGGATGGAAGTGGAAAACGGTCATTTAAAATGGCAAAAAAGCGGCTGCGTGCTGGCAGTTGTGCTGGAACGCCATGGCAAAAACGGTAATATAGGATACGGATTCGTGACCGGAAACTGTCTGAAACGCGGTGCGGCGGCCACCACATATTACCATGACCATCACAATCTCATGGTGATTGGTGCTGATCCGGAGGATATGCTCATAGCAGCAAGACGGCTGATAGAGCTGCAGGGCGGCATCTGTACCGCCGAAAACGGGCAGATAACAGCAGAACTGCCTCTCCCTGTATGCGGCATTCTTTCAGAGCTTCCGGCGGATGATATCGGAAGAATGCTGGGTGATGTGAGAAGGAGCCTGGAGAATCTGGGATATGAACACTACAATCCAATTATGTCCCTGTGTACCCTGGGCCTGCCGGTCAGCCCGGCTCTGAAGCTGACAGACTGCGGGCTGATTGATGTGGAAAAAGGGGCAGTGGTGCCTCTGGTCATAGAGGAATCATGATAGTCAGAACTGCATGAAATACAACTGAAAAATACCTGTCCTGTCCGCAAACGGGGCGGGTATTTCTGCGTTCGGAAAATTTTCCAGCAGACAATTTGACCCTCCGTAGTGACTTTTTTTCTCCGCAATGTTATAGTGATAGAAACAGGTACAGGAGGAAAATGAATGAATATATTAGTATTAAACGGCAGTCCCCGCAAAAAGGGAAATACAGAGATCATGGCAGATGCCTTCATAAAAGGAGCATTGGAACAGGGACATCAGGTGGAAAAAGTAAACCTCGGGCATATGAAAATTGCACCCTGTCTGGCCTGTGAATTCTGTTTTACACATAACGGAGTGTGTGTGCAGAAGGATGATATGGCAGAGATACTGGACAAAGTAGACAATGCGGATATGATTGTTTTTGCGTCCCCCATTTACTGGTTTTCCATCAGTGCACAGTTAAAGGCAGCCATAGACAGACTCTACGCCAGGGCAAAAAAAGGATTCAATATCCGCTATGCTGCGCTGCTTTTGGATTCCGCTTCCGATGGTGTTTACCGCTCTGCGGTTGCTGCTTATGAGGATACCTGTTCCTATCTGCGCTGGGAAAATAAAGGGATTCTGACCGTTCCCGGGATGGATGCAAAAGGCGATATGGAACATTCCGACGGTGTGGAAAAAGCATACCGGTTAGGAAAATCCCTGGTGTCAGAATAGCGGAAAGGCGGGTGCTTTTACATATGGAAAAAGGAAAAGCTCTGGTTATCGGTATTGCCGGAGGCAGTGCGTCAGGCAAAACCACACTGTGTAATAAACTGGCAGAGATATTGGAAAAGGAAAGCCCAAAAGTCTTTCATATGGATGAGTATTTCAAACCGGAAGAGCTGCGGCCGAGGGTCCGTGCTCTGACAGGAGACAGAGAATATGTGGATGATAACCATCCGGATACCATGTATCTGCAGCAGCTATACGAGGATATCATAAGAGAAAGAGACTGCGGCAAAACAAGGATCATCCTGGTGGAAGGCCTGCTGACCCTCTATGATGATGCCATCTGCAGCCTGCTGGATCTGAAGCTTTTTGTGGACTGCCGGGCGGACGAACGGATTCTCAGGAGATTAAAACGCAATATGCAGAACGGCCTTTCCCGTGAAGAAATCACGGATGTATATCTGGATACAGTGCGATACCGCCATGACCAGTATGTAGAGCCGTCAAAATGGAGGGCGGATCTTATCTTGAACGGAGCCACTCCTTCTCGGACAGCGATGGATATGATCGTTGATTACATAAGAAAATATGTATAATGAAGACTGCCTTCTGAATGTGGAGTTTCAGAAGGCAGTATATTTAATCTCTATTTTTATTTCTCACAATCTGTTCTTTAACAGGTTCCGCCTTCCCCAATCTTCAGCATCTCAAACCCTTCCCCATGCACCTCATTGGATTCCAGAACAATGATAAAGGCATCCGGATCTGTCTCCTTCACTGCTTTCTGGACAAAATACATCTGCTTATTATTACAGGCACACATCACCACCTGTTTTTCGTCCATCCGGTAGCCGCCGACGCCTTTCAGGATGGTGCTGCCTCTGCCGCAGCACTCGTCAATGACCTCTGTGACCTTCTGTCCGTGCTCAGTCACGATCAGAGTCATCTTACCGGCATTGATTCCATAGACCACTTTATCCACAACAATAGCAAACAGAAAGTTGATGATCATTCCATAAATGATCCCATCCATATCCCGGAAAATAATACCGCCCAGGAGAATGATTCCCACATCAGATAAAAAGGCGATTTTTCCAAGGGACAGATAAGGCTTCAATGCCTTTACAGCCATGATAATGAAATCCGTGCCTCCTGTGGAGGAATTCTGCATATAAATAATGGCATAGCCAAGACCGCCCAGCACACCGGTGCAGATGGCTGACAGCATCCGGCTTCCTTCATAGACGGGCAGCAGCGGCGCCAGATAGTCGATCATCACCGAAGAGATGATCATGGCACGCAGGGAACGGAGAAAAAACTGCCGCCCCAAAAGCCGGAAGCAGAGAATCGCCACCGGAATATTCAGAACAATAATGGATATACCGATGGGAAGCTGAAACAGGCGGTTTAATATCAACGCAATACCGGAAAATCCTGTCATGGGAAAGTGTGAGGCTACGGCAAAGTTGTAGATGCCAACGGCAATAAAGACACTTCCCAGCAGTTCCATTCCAATATTTTTTGCCAGTGCTTTATAATTGTTTTTCATAAATAGAACCTTCCTTTCTGCCTGCCAGAGTGTGTCTGAAAATCACTTTCGGCAGGCTGTGTGTCACACTTTGCCGGAACACATTTTCAAACAGGCTCCGGGCAAGTTATGATCAGTTACCCGTAAAACAACAAAAAAAGAGCTTATGCAAACGATTATTATAATCCGCATAAGCTCTTTTATAGAATCCAGTATAGCAGAGAGAAAATCAGATTTCAAGTTCCTTTCTAAAAAAAATTACCGTTGATTTCTTCCATTACTCGTAAAGCCTGATTTCAAATCCCAGTTCCTCCGCAAGCTGCCGGTCCTCACGGACAGCGATTCCTCCAGTGGTCAGCATATTCTGTGTGATAGCTCCGTTTGCGCCGGACCGGAATACGCGGCGTCCCTGGTCTTCCATGAGCCCCCGGCCGCCTGCCATGCGCAGGATGCTGTCCGGCAGAAGAAATCGGAAAATGGCAGCAGTCCGGCAGACTTCGTCCTCGGGCAGAGGCGCATTATGCTCCAGAGGGGTGCCGGGGATAGGGTTCAGAACATTGATGGGGACAGAGCGGATCTGCAGATCCCGCAGGGTGAGCGCCATATCAATTCTGTCCTCCATGGTTTCGCCAAGCCCGATGATTCCGCCGCTGCATACCGTGAGGCCGGATTCCCTGGCGTCCCGGATTGCCTGTATTTTATCTTCATATGTATGAGTGGTGCAGATATGAGGAAAAAAGCGGCGGGATGTTTCCAGATTGTTGTGGTAACGGACCACACCGGCAGATTTCAGCATTTTAAACTGTTTTTGGGAGAGCAGACCCATGGAAGCGCACAGGGAGATTCCACAGGTTTCCCTGATCTTCCGGAAACTGTCACAGACCTGTTCCACTTCCTGATCACTCAGTCGTTTCCCGGAGGTGACAATGGAGAAGCGGAGGATGCCGTCAGCCGCGTTTGCCTTTGCTTCCCGCAGAATCTCATCCGTGCTTAGGAGGGGATAAACGGCTGTATCAGCAGAATAATGGGAGGACTGGGCACAGTATTTGCAGTCTTCCGGACATTTTCCGCTTTTGCCGTTGATAATGGAACACATATCAAAAGCGTTCCCGCAGAAATGCCTGCGTATCTGATCCGCTGCTTCGCACAGAGGTTCCAATTGGGCAGAAGACAGAAGGATTGCCTCCTCCCTGGAAAGAGTACCGCCGTTTATAACTTTTTTCTGCAATGTAGTTATCATTTTTCATACCTCATCTTTCGGGCTTTTTAAGTATTTCAGATGTATCCGTAAAAAGAACCTATGAGAATAACTATAAAATATCAGAAGAATATTGTCAACTTATAAAAATAATAAAGTTTACAATCAGCAGCAGTATTTTTCGGAAATGCTTGACAAATATAACTGCAACAATTATAATTACAGTATAAACTGTAACATAATTAATCACAGAATGTATAATCTGCCGGAAATAGCAGAATCCTATAAATTTTATGGACTTACCGGCAGAGGTAAGGAAAACGTATGAAGAGAAAGAAGAAATGGCTTCAGACTGTTATAGCGGCGGGAGTCATAGCAGCCGCACTGGCCGCATGCGGAGAAAATAAGAACGGCCAGGATACAAATGCAGCACAGGAGGACACAGTGAAAACAGAGTATAAAAAGATCACAGCAGAGGAGGCAAAAGAGCGCATGGACAAGGATGATAAGATTGTGATCCTGGATGTCCGTACAGAAGAGGAATACAAGGAAGGCCATGTGCCCGGGGCACTGGTGATCCCCAATGAGACCATCGGCAGTGAGCCCTTGGAGGAACTGCCTGACCCGGATCAGGAGATACTGGTCTACTGCAGAAGCGGTAACCGCAGCGCGCAGGCTGCGAAAAAACTCATAAAGGCGGGTTACACCCAGGTGTATGACTTCGGCGGGATCATGGACTGGCCCTATGATACAGAAAAATAAAAACAGCGCATCATGGCAGATAATATCCATGGTGCGCTGTTCTTTTACACATCTTTGTTCAGCTTAATGAAATGATAACTTTCCAGTACCTGAAAGAATTTTGCCAGCCTCTCATAGAGAGGAGCAGCCTCTTCCCCGAAGTGTGCGACCACCTCTTTGCCCAGTTCAATGATGTTCTTTTTGCCGTCAATCAAAGGCCAGACGAAACTTCCCAGCTTGTCCAGATGGACATGGGTGTATTTCGGGCGGTTGAAGCATTTCTGAGCGAGCCGGTTAAAGAAACCGGTATTCTCAACATCCAGGGTCACAATGCCCTTTTTGTCCGTTTTCCAGGTGAGAAGTGAATTTCTTTCAGGGATAAACTCCAGATAGTTTTTATCAATTACATTTTCTTTTTTTTTCATTATTTGTTCTCTTTACGTTTTCTCCAGAGAGAAAATTTAAGCAGACTCAGGATCACAAGTGCGAATACTACAAGGCTTCCGATATTGGAAACAGATGCAGGCAGATTGAATCTGCTGGAAAGGTCAATGGCCTTATCCACATGGAATACGGCAAAGACTGCCAGAAGGATACCGATCAGACCTTCACCTGCGATCATACCGGAACAGTAGAGTACACCGTCATTGATGATGGCGTCTTTTTTCTTCTTGTCTTTCATGTTCATCTTGTCAAATGCCAGACGAACCAGTCCGCCTACCATAATGCAGGCATTTAACTGTACCGGAAGATATACACCGATTGCGAACGGAAGTACCGGAATCCCCACGATCTCCACTGCGATTGCCAGGAATACACCGATAAATACCAGTGTCCACGGCAGGTTGTTTTCCATAACACCCTCTACGATCATCTTCATCAGCATGGCCTGAGGTGCGCCCAGTTCCTCGGAACCGAATCCCCAAGCTGCGTTCAGCAGATATAAAACACCGCCGATGGCAAGAGCAGCTGCGAATACACCGATGAACTCACCAATCTGCTGTTTTTTAGGTGTGGAGCCCAGAAGGTATCCTGTTTTCAAATCCTGTGAAGTATCGCCTGCGATAGCAGCTACGATACAGATAATGGAACCGATGGCAATAGCGCCCTGCATTCCGTGGATTCCGCTGTCGCCTGTTGCCTTCAGCAGGATAGTAGCGATCAGCAGTGTTGCGATTGCCATACCGGAAACAGGGTTGTTGCTGCTTCCCACCAGACCTACCATCCTGGAAGATACAGTGGCGAAGAAGAAGCCGAAGATCACCACGATAATGGCACCCAGGAAGGTAACCGGAATCGGAGGAGCCAGCCAGATGGCAATTGTGATAAGTAGAACACCGCCCAGAATGACACCCATGTTGATGTCCTGTCCTGTTCTGGTTGTATTGGTGTTTGTATTGCCTTTCAGGCTCTTCATGGCATCACTGAATGTACGGATGATCAGAGGCAGGGATTTTGCCAGGCTGATGATACCGCCGGCAGCCAGAGCACCTGCACCGATGTAGCGGATGTAGCTGCCCCAGATAGCGCTTGCGCCGCCTTCTGCGAACATCTGTCCAATGGGGGCAGTTCCCGGATACAGAGTCAGATCAGCACCGAAAAGTACAACAGCCGGAATCAGAACCATCCAGCTCACCAGACCGCCGGCGAACATGTAGGATGAAATACGTGGTCCGCAGATATAACCAACACTCATAACAGCCGGATAGATCTGTGTTCCGATTTCACCTGCAAAGCCCTTTACTCTCAGGGAAACTTCACTGGGAACCAGTTTAAAACCGTCGATAACGAATTTGAAGATTGCTGCAAATCCCATACCGGCGAATACTGTGGAGGCATTTGCGCCGCCCTCTTCACCTGCCAGAAGGACTTCCGCACACGCGGTTCCTTCCGGATAAGGAAGAATACCATGCTCTTTTACGATCAGGGCATTTCTCAGAGGTACCATGAAAAGTACACCCAGAAGACCGCCCAGCAGAGCAATCAGAGTGATTTCCAGAATACTCGGGGTTTCCATTTTGCCATCAGCGGCCCATAAGAAGAGGGCAGGTAATGTAAAGATGGCACCAGCAGCAAGGGACTCACCGGCAGAACCGATGGTCTGTACAATGTTACTCTCCAGGATGGAATTTTTGCGCATGATAACGCGGATTACACCCATGGCGAGAACGGCTGCGGGAATGGACGCGGAGATTGTCATACCTACACGAAGTCCAAGGTAAGCATTGGCGGCGCCGAATACGACGGCCAGAATGATACCCATAACAATGGAGGTGACAGTTAATTCCGGCGTTACGCGCTCGGCCGGAATATAAGGCTTGAATTCTTTTTGTTCATTCATAGTCTTTCTCTCCCTTATTTTTTATGCTCTCCTATTATATCGAAAAATATAAAAAACTGCAATAAAGAAAAGAGTTCTCAGAGTAAATACCAGTAAATCACGGATAAATATGACAAATAATGACACAATTCTACAAATATAATGTATAATAATAAAAAAGGCAAACGCATATTTGCAATATAAAAAGCAGGAGAAGAAAAAGTGGGGCGTAAAAAGAAGCGTTATGTAGAGGACCATATTTTCAGAATATATCCGGATTATCCGTTGCTGGTACTGGATAAGATCGCGTGGGCGAAGGCAGGGGCTAATGACCCACTTCATTTTCATTATTATCTGGAGATTGGTTATTGTTATGAAGGACAGGGGACGATCATCAGCGAGGGGGAGGAAGCGGCATTTTGTCAGGGAAGTATCAGTCTTGTGGCGCCAAATCTTCTGCATGCTACCAGAAATGAGAAGGGCATGTACAACATGTGGGGATATTTGTTTGTGGACCTGGAAGATTTTGTGAAGCTGTTTTCCTTTATTGATGAGAGAATGCATATGAAGATATGCAGGCAGCTTTTTTATGGAGTCCGCATTTTAGATGAGAGAAAATACGAACAGCTTACCTTTCTTTTAAAGCAGATTTTCCGGACGGCGGGAGAGAAAAAAGGGACATATAAAATGCAGGTGATGAGCCTTCTGTGTTCTTTTTTGTTTATGCTTTATGATGTACTGGAACACAGGGTGGAGGAGGAGGCTGTGAGTTTGCCGCTTCTGCCGGCTATTGACTACATTTATGACCATTATATGGAACAGATAAAAGTGGGGCAGCTGGCTGACATGTGTCATTTCAGTGAGAGCCATTTCCGCAAGGTTTTCCAGAAGATGAAGGGGCTTGGACCGGTGGATTACATTAACTGCATAAGAGTCAGGGAGGCGTGCCGGATGCTGCAGAATACCATGGAGCCAATAAGGATAGTCGGAGAAAAGTGCGGCTATCTCTCCATATCATCCTTTGAACGGAATTTTAAAAAACGTATGGGGGTACTTCCTGCAAAATGGAGGGAAGAGCGGCGGCTGTACAGGAAAAAAGAGAGGGGGGAATATGAAATAAAACAGATACTGGTGGAAGAACGCACCGGGGACGGTGAAGAGAATCATTTTTGATTGTTTAAGAAGCGAATCTGCTTACTGTGAAGAATGCTTATCCTGTATTTTAAATGTATAAAACTGACAATATGACGGAAATGCAGAGGAGAGAATGCGGTTCATATGTCAAGATGTACAGGAGGAGCTTTTATGAAGAGAAAAATTGTGACAATTTTGCTGACATTGTCTATGGTTTTGGGCAGTGTTCTTTCGCCGCTGGAGATCAAGGCGAAGACTGAAGTGTCTGACAGGCAGAGTGTGGAGTGGAACGGGAATACCTGCGGGTATCAGGTCGTGCTGCCCGAGGGCTATGATCCGGATGGGGGAATGCGCTATCCGGTTATGTATCTGCTTCCGGATGATGGATTGGGGGAATATCCGGAAGGAATGGAGGACATGCTGGGGGAAACTATGTCCGGTGAAAAAGGGATTGACATGATTCTGGTAAAACCGGCATTTACTCTGGATATGGATGTGCGGCAGGTCATGGAGCTTGTTGCGGCAGATGTGGATGCAAAATATAATACCATTCCGGGTGCTGGAAACAGGGCGGTAGTCGGAACCGGAGCAGGAGGATATCTCGCCTATATTCTTGGGCTGACAGAGACGAAACAGGCAGATGACCAGGAACCGGCAGAAGATGCAAAGGATCCGGAAGAATCTGCGGATACAAAGACAGGGCAGGAAGACCTGGATAAGACAGCCGGAGAAATACCGGACACAGATTCGGATACGCCGCAGGAGACGTTGGATTCCCGGGATGTAGAGGAAGCGTTGGATGCGGAAAAAGGATCAGATGCAGAGCGTTCGGATGCTGGAGATGCGGAAAAAGAATCGAATACGGACCGCTCGGATGTCCGAGATGCGGAAAAAGGATCAGATGCAGAACGTTCGGATGCTGGGGATGCGGAAAAAGAATCGAATGCGAACCGCTCGGATGTCCGGGATGCGGAAAAAGAAACAGATGTGAACCGTTCGGATGTTCAGGATAATGAAAAAGAATTGGATGCGCGTCAGTTAGAGGCCGGGAAAGAATCAGATGCAGAGCAGAAGCCGGACGCGAGTCAGGCAGAATTACAGTCACCTGCAAAAGATTCGGATGCAGATACTTTGGATTTTGATAAAGATTCAGTTACGGATATGCCGAAACAGCAGGATTCAGAAAAGAATGCAGAAGCAGATGCTGAGAAAACGGGCAATGCGGAAGACAGCACCGGTGCAGATTTCCATGATCCGGACAGCGGAAGCCTTCCGGAGGAATCGGATGCTGATATGCCGAAGCCTCTGGAAGCGGACAGCAAAGCGATAGACAGCGTTCCCCTTACAGCACCCGGGACATTTGGCATGATTGCAAGTATTCGGGGCGATTTCGTCAGCAGTGACAACCCCTGGTATGAGATATACGGTGATGTGTATGATTACCTGGTACAGTGCCACGAGGCAGATCCGAATTTTTATACCAGATTCTATACTTATATGGACGCCCCTGCAGGCGATGCATGGACAAATATGGCCCATTCCACCAGTGATATGGGAGCTCTGTTTATCAGCTGGGAGAAATCTATTTCCTTTGATTACCATGAATTTACAGTCAGGACAGGCTCTTACAGCACAGATTATCTGCAGGAATCCCTGGAAAGAGTGGTTAGCCGTATGACAAACCGCTTTATCTCAGGCATGGCATCCGGGTCTGTTTCCCTGAAAAAAGCAGCGCTTACGGGAAACGACAAGACAGCAGAGGTCAGCTATTCCATAGAGATTGGGAAAAAATATGCGGATTTTTTCCAGGGCGGGAACAGCAAAATGGATATAACAGTTGCAGTTCTTGATCCGAATACAAAGGAAGTTCTGTACGATACAACAATTTCTCAGAATATAAACGGTCCCGGCACTTACGAGGGCGGTGTCAAGGTTCCGAATAAGGTAAATAAGACTTCCTCCACGATTCAGATGTATGTGAATCTTCTTGGTGTCCGTATGGATCTCGATACAGCCACATTGATTCGCATTCAGGATACCGGGAACGCTGAGGATGAACAGCAGATCGATCTGATGGGAGACTGGTATTTTAATTATGTAGGATTATCAGATCCGTTTAAGGCAGATACCTTGACTTCAGAGGAATATGAATCCTGGTCAGTGGTTCAGCCTGCCCTTGGAAACTGGGAGCAGGGATTTGGAAATATTACTAAGATATGGTATATGAATACAGGCTGGGGCTGGTATGCCAGAACCTTTGAACTGCCGGAAGATTTCACAAAAGAAAATCTGACTCTCTTAATCGGGTACATGGATGACAGAGGGGAAGTTTTTGTCAACGGTAAGAGGGTTGGAGGAACAGGCGTCAATGAGGATGGCAGCAGTACCAAGGAGACGACCTGGGCTGTGCTCAGCAAGTTCTCCATAGACTCCAGCATCTTAAATTACGGCGGTACGAATACTGTATACGTTCATGTGTACAATGATCCTCCGTATGGCGGCGGCGGTTGGTACAGCGGACCTGTAGGTCTTTACAGCCAGGCAGCCTACAACAAATTGCAGGGCCTGCCCTCCAGAGTGCCGGAAAAGGAAATAAAAGAATCTGTGGCAGCGGCAGCGGCATATCAGAATACCTGTCTGAAAGAGGGCAGATTAGAAGAATATGCAGGAACTATTGCGGAAGATTATTTTTCATCAGGAAATAAGAAAGAAGACAGAGTAAAGGAAGCAGAAGAACTGATACATGACAAAGGGATTACAGAGATAGAGGATACAGGCATCACAATCTTTGAGACAGAGGATAAAGATGGCACTGCTTCTTATCTATATAGTGCAGAAAGAAAGATCACATTTACGGACGGCAGTGTACAGGAGATAAAATTCCAGGATACCTATATCAGCAGAAATGACAGGATTTATATGTATGGAAATCATTCCAGGTTCTTTGAGACATCTTATGATTCGGCTTATGCGGCATCGGCAACGGAGAAAGAGGGAACCGCAGAGGAAAAATATCTGGTATATCTGCCGGAGGGGTATTTTGAATCTGACAGAAATTATCCCACCACTTATCTGCTGCATCAGTTTAACAGCGACCATACTTCATACATGACAGACAATGTGGACCGCCTTTTAGATGAAGCGATTGAGGAAGGCCTCATAGATGAAATGATAGTTGTCATACCAAACAGTGAGGAGGATAGCTGGTGGAGAGATGACTGGGAGAAAATGGTCACAGATGAGATGGTGCCTATGATGGATGCGCGTTACAGGACGATCAGGGACGCAAGATATCGTCTGACAGCAGGTGCGTCTATGGGCGGACAGGGGGCATACGGCCTGGCCCTGCGCAATCCTGATATATTCTCAGGGGCGGTAAGCTTCTTCGGCGCTTTCAGTATGGGCGGCGCATACAGTCCGAATGAGATTGTAAAAGAGGTATCAACCGAGTACCTGCAGTATTTTTCCATGTATTTTATGTGCGGAAATCAGGACCTCTATGGTTTTGGAGTTCCGGCAATCCAGTTGGATGCAGCCCTCACAGAGCGGGGTGTTGACCACTGCTTCTTTATAGAGAATGGAGATCACAACAGTGAATTTTATATTCCGTATTTCAAATCCGCGTTTTCATATGTGAGAGGTCATATGTATCAGGCGGACGATGAGGTCACAGAACAGATCAGCGGCACTGCCGTGCTGGAAAATAAAGATGGAAAAACAGTGGTAAACACAAGTATAAAAATTGAGGATGGAATCAGCAGTTATATGAACCGGATTCCTGCATCTGTTTATACAAAAAATGAGAATCCGTCTCTCTCCGTCCCTATTATGCTTGAGGTCACACAGGGAGGAAAAACTGTGTATACTGCATCACAGCGTGATTATATGACGGACGGTGCAGCAGACGAAAGCTTTTCCTTTGATATCACTGACAGCATTGACCCGGGCGAAGCGTACCAGGTGAGTCTGAAAGCGGCTGTTTTTGACAAGACTGTGGAATTGGCACAGACGAGCGCAGAGAAAAAGGATGACGGCAAAGACCCGGGTGATGATGGCAAAGAGGATGACGGCAAAGACCCGAGTGATGACAGCAAAGACCCGGGTGATGACGGGAATAAGGGAACAGATGATGGAAAGGATGACGGAACAGGCGGCGATGATAAAAAGCCCGGTACCAAACCTTCCGGTCAGGGAAATGACACGGGAAGCGGAAGTAAAGGCACAAAGACGACCGGTGCCGGCAATGCAAAGACAGGGGATGAGACTCCGGTTGTACTGTATCTGACCCTGACTGCTGCAGCTTTTGGAGGAGTCATTCTTATACTGAAAAAGAAAAAACAGATTCGTAAATCATAAAATCAGGAGTTCTGTTAATATTATATAAGAAGACAGCTCTCTAAATGGCTTATTTTTTGCCAAAATTTTCGATAAAACCTGTTGACATGCCCGGATAAGTGTAATATAATATCTCAATGTGACGTAGTGCGAAAATACCTAGCCAAAAGCCCCGGTATGGTATTTTTCATTATAAATTTATGAATTTGAATATTACTGTATATGCTGAAAATTAGGAGGTAAAACCATGAACACTTATATGGCTAATCCGGATAAGATTGAAAGAAAATGGTATGTAGTGGACGCTGAAGGCAAAACCTTAGGCCGCCTTGCATCTGAAGTAGCTAAAGTTTTAAGAGGAAAAAACAAACCAGTTTTCACTCCTCATGTCGATACAGGTGATTATGTAATCATCGTTAATGCTGAGAAAGTCAGCGTAACTGGTAAAAAATTAGACCAGAAGATTTACTATCATCACTCTGACTATGTTGGCGGAATGAAAGAAACCACACTGAGAGAGATGATGGCTAAAAAACCGGAGAAGGTTCTTGAACTCGCTGTTAAAGGAATGCTTCCGAAAGGACCTTTAGGAAGATCCATGATTAAAAAGCTGCACGTATACGCAGGACCGGAACACAACCATGCAGCTCAGAAGCCAGAAGTATTAACATTTTAATAGGAGGTAGAGAACATTGGCTAGTACAAAATTCTATGGAACAGGAAGAAGAAAATCATCTGTAGCTCGTGTTTACTTAGTACCGGGAACAGGTAAAATCACTATCAATAAAAGAGATATTGATGAATATTTTGGATTAGAGACACTGAAAGTTGTTGTTCGTCAGCCGTTAATGGCAACAGAGACTGCAGACAAATTTGACGTGTTAGTAAACGTTCATGGCGGTGGATTCACAGGACAGGCCGGCGCTATCCGTCACGGAATCTCCAGAGCATTACTGGAGGCAGACGCTGAGTACAGACCTGTATTAAAATCCGCAGGTTACCTGACTCGTGACCCGAGAATGAAAGAGAGAAAGAAATACGGTCTCAAAGCAGCTCGTCGTGCACCGCAGTTCAGCAAACGATAATCAATTGCATATTGCAATGTATGGAAAACCCACAAATGTCAAGTTTGTGGGTTTTTTTGAATTGAATATTGGAAGCAGATTTCAAAACCAGAAAGGAGCAATAAATATGTTATGTATGGAATGCGGAGCTAAGGCTGAAAAAGGATTGACAACAGACGTGACAGATTTGGGGAGCTGCATAGTAATTGTCAGAAATGTTCCTTGCTATAAATGCATAGAATGCAATGAAGTTATTTATACAGCGGACGTTGTGAAACAATTGGAAAATATTATAGAACAGGCAAAGAAAGTAATGCAGGAGATTTCAATTGTTGACTATAGTAAAGTGGCATAGTTTGAAGAGTATTAAAATCCTTGAAAATTCAGTGTTTTCAAGGATTTTAATACTCTTCAAAGGTATCGCGGGAAAGCTTCAGAAGTTATCTAAACACATGCATAACTGACAATCAATACTATATTTTTCAACAATATCATCGACACTCCCATCACCAGGCAAAACAGCCTCCACACACATCTTTTTTAAATCAGAAGAATATGCAGCTCCCATTTTAGATTTGAGAGGCAACGATTCCATACCACCTATATTTAATCACTTATTCTTTTAAAGTTTTACAACCGATCTGATATTTATCTGCCGGAAAGCGATATGAGTCTAGTATGTTAAGATATTCTTGAGAAACCATTACTCTGAACTCTGGCGTATCTGGTGATTTGGACATGAAAATACCTCCTAAGTAGATTTTGGTTATTTGCCTTGTCTGCTTAAGAGGTATCATATCAGAGCAGGATGGTTTTATTCTTTCTTTCGTGTTAAGAAAATCCCTATGATTGCACCAACAAGGATAAGCGGGGCTGCTCTGACAAACAGCCATTCAAATGAGTGAAATGCCACTCCAAGAACAGCAGTTTCAGGATGACTATAATCCCATCCAAAATAAGGGCTTTCTGATACGAATAAAACTGCAAAAATTGCTGCTATGACTACACACAATGAGATAAATAGCCAGTGAAGAATTTTTCTCCTCATGGCCTTTCTTTGTGCCAGTTGCAAGTTTATTACCTCCAATTTTTCTGAAATTGCTTTTAAGCTATCAACCTCCGTTTCAATAACAGTTTCTCCCAACAACGTGCTTACAGGTGTTTCAAGCAGTTCTGATATGGAGATTAACATCTCGGAATCGGGAACTGACAGTCCCTGCTCCCATTTAGAAACTGTTTGCCGCACAACGTTTAGCTTGACAGCAAGCTCTTGCTGCGAAAGTCCTTTTGATTTTCTGATTTCTTTTATATTTTCGTTGAGCATTAGGGATAGCCTCCTTTCTTTCTATCGTTACCATTATTTTAGACAAAACTGCCCGTTGCCACAAGCAACGCATTTTAACATTCAGGCAAAATAGCAAATTCTTTAGGTCAGAAGTTGCTTTCAAGCTGCCATTAATCCAATTTTAATACACCTGCCGTTTCCCTTATGCGCATTTAGGGCAGGACGTGATAATATCAGTTACAGCCTGAAAGATAAAGGAGGGACCTGAAATGATGGACTTGGCTATGGTGGTTATACTGTTTGCCTGCTTCGGACTGATGGTGCTGTTTGCCGGATGGTGCAGCAGACAGGTAGATACAGACAGCACAGAAGATAAGGCGTAGAGCCTGTTAGAAAATTCATTCCGACAATCTGCACGCCCCACTTTGCGGGAGATTTGCCCCCAATTCAGTCAGCGTAGCCCGCTACGCCTCCTTCATCGGGGTCAAATCTCCCACAAATTGTGACGCACAGCTTGCCGAAAGCAATTTTCAAACACACTCTAGGAAAAAATGAAAACATAGATTAAGGACAGGAGGAGATCACATGATATTGCTGGGAATCGTGATTTTACTGATAGCGGCATATTTATTCTATGCCCTGGTATATCCCGAGAAATTATAGACAACAAGATCAGCAACGGGAATTTAGAAAATGACAGGAGGAGATAAAAGTCATGTTACAGATAGCGCTGACTTTGGCAATTTTTGTTTTGGCGGTCATTCCCATGGGGAGATACATGTATCACATTGCGGCCAAAAAGAAAACATTTGCGGACCCTTTTTTTGACAGGGTGGACAACGGGATATACAGAATCTGCCGGATTGACAGAAAAGGTATGAATTGGAAAACATATGCACTGAGCCTTCTCATGGCAAATGCAGTTATGGTTTTTGCGGGATATCTGGTATTGAGACTGCAGTATGTACTGTTTCTGAATCCAAACGGGATAGAGGCAATGGAGCCGACCCTTTCCTTCAATACGATCATAAGCTTTATGACAAACACAAACCTGCAGCATTATTCCGGTGAATCCGGGCTTTCTTATTTGAGCCAGATGCTGGTGATCATTTTTATGATGTTCACCTCCGCGGCATCCGGATATGCGGCCTGTATGGCATTCTGCAGGGGACTTGCGGGAAAGAGTAAGGACCTGGGAAATTTCTATGAGGATATGGTGCGTATCACCACACGTATCCTGATTCCCTGGTCTCTCATCTTTGGCCTTGTGCTGATCTGGCAGGGATGCCCGGAGACTTTTGGCTCCAACATTACAGTGGAGACCATTCACGGAAAACTACAGGACTTTGCCATGGGACCCATAGCGGCCCTTGAGATCATCAAACATCTGGGGACAAACGGAGGTGGTTTTCTGGGAGCCAACTCTTCCACCCCATTTGAGAACCCGACAGTGATCACGGATATTGTGGAGCTGATCTCCATGATGATCCTTCCGGGTGCCTGTGTACTTACCTTTGGAAAGATGTGTCAGGATAGGAAGAGGAAGGAAAAAGAACCTGTCTTCGGCAAACAGGGAAGGACCATATTCGCGGCAATGTCTGTCATATTCCTCATCGGTCTGACTCTGTGCTTTGTATCTGAGAAGGCCGGCAATCCGGTTCTTGAGACAGCCGGCATCAGCCAGGAAATGGGGAGCATGGAGGGCAAGGAGGTCCGGTTTGGAGTTGACCAGTCCGCTCTGTTTACAACTGTGACAACTTCCTTCACCACAGGTACTGTCAACAACATGCATGATACACTGACGCCTCTTGGCGGAATGGTACCGCTTCTGCATATGATGCTCAATTGTGTATTCGGAGGAAAAGGCGTGGGCCTTATGAATATGCTGATGTATGCCATTTTAGCTGTATTCATCTGCGGTCTGATGGTTGGCCGTACTCCCGAGTATCTGGGCAAGAAGATCGAAGGAAGAGAGATGAAGCTGGTTGCTCTGGTTCTGATCGTCCATCCGCTGCTGATCCTGGGATTCTCGGCGCTTGCCGTATCCACACAGGCCGGTCTGGAAGGTATCAGCAATCCCGGTTTTCACGGCCTGTCCCAGGTGCTGTATGAATACGCCTCAGCATCGGCAAACAATGGCTCCGGTTTTGAAGGACTGTCCGACAACAGTTATTTCTGGAATATCACAACAGGACTTGCGATGTTCTTCGGCCGTTACATAGCCATTATAGCCCAGCTTGCCATTGCCGGCTCACTGCTTGCAAAGAAGAGCACAAGGGTTTCCATCGGTACCATGCGTACAGATAATACGGTATTTACCATTCTGCTTGTATTTATTGTATATATTTTCGCTGCTCTGACCTTTTTCCCGGCACTGGCATTGGGACCGGTCGCAGAGCATCTGACCTTGTGGTTTTCATAAAATTTAAGAAAGGGATGTTAGAGGAATGTCTAAAAAACAACAGCAAACAAAGTTCGTGACAAAGGACATTTTAAAGAGTTCCATTATCGGTGCGTTTCAGAAACTGAGTCCGAAATATATGGTGAAGAACCCGGTCATGTTTGTGGTGGAGGTGGGATTTGTGCTCACGCTGCTTATGACTATTGTTCCCACTATTTTTGGGGACGACGCATCACTTGGATATCTGAGGATTTATAATGGAATCGTCTGCGCTGTACTTTTTATAACCGTATTATTTGCAAATTTTGCAGAGTCTGTAGCGGAGGGACGTGGTAAGGCGCAGGCGGCGACCTTGAAAAAGACAAAGCAGGATACAAAATCACGTCTTCTCGGCAGAGACGGTACGGAAACTATTGTAAACGCATCTGAACTGAAAAAGGATGACGTGGTACTTGTAAAGGCTGGGGAGACGATTCCGAATGACGGAGAAGTAATAGAAGGGATCGCGTCTGTGGATGAATCTGCTATTACAGGGGAATCCGCACCTGTCACCCGTGAGGCGGGAACTGATTTTTCATCTGTTACGGGGGGAACCACCGTGGTCAGTGACTGGCTGAAGATCAGGATCACATCAAAGCCGGGTGAGTCGTTTCTGGACAAAATGATTGCCCTGGTGGAGGGGGCATCCCGCCAGAAGACTCCCAATGAGATCGCATTAAATACCCTGCTGGTGGGCCTCACGATTATTTTTCTGATCGTGGTTGTGTGTCTGTATCCTTTTGCGACTTATTCGGGAGTGCAGATACCCGTATCTACAATGATTGCCCTGCTGGTCTGCCTGATTCCGACCACGATTGGCGGTCTGCTGTCAGCGATCGGAATCGCGGGTATGGACAGAGTTACCAGATTCAATGTGATTGCCATGTCAGGAAAGGCTGTGGAAGCCTGCGGGGATGTGGATACCATGATTCTTGATAAGACAGGTACCATAACCTTTGGAAACCGTCTGGCAGCAGAGTTCTATCCGGTTGCCGGGAAAAGCAGGGAGGACCTGATAGATTATGCCGCACTTGCCTCCCTCTGTGACCCCACACCGGAAGGAAAATCAACGGCAGAGCTGGCTAAGAGCATGGGAACAAGAATTGACGACAGCGCAGCAAAACAGATGGAATTTATTGAATTTACAGCCCAGTCCAAAATGTCAGGTGTAAATCTGGACAGCGGTTCTCAAATCAGAAAAGGTGCCGCAGATGCCATCAAAGAAAGAGTTCTCAAAAACGGGGGCAGTATACCGGGAGATCTGGACGCGATAGTGGAACAGATCGCGGGGCTTGGGGGAACGCCCCTGGTTGTGGAGGCAGACGCTGTGATCTACGGTGTTATTTATCTGAAAGATACTGTGAAACCGGGTCTGATCGAGCGGTTTGCAAGACTTCGTGAAATCGGGATCAAGACGATTATGTGCACAGGCGACAATCCGCTGACTGCCGCGACCATTGCGAAAGAGGCCGGTGTGGATGGATTTATTGCCGAATGCAGGCCTGAGGATAAAATACAGGCGATTAAGAAGGAACAGGCGGAGGGAAAACTGGTAGCCATGACAGGTGACGGAACCAATGACGCCCCTGCTCTTGCCCAGGCAGATGTAGGGCTGGCCATGAATTCAGGCACAGCGGCGGCAAAAGAGGCGGCAAATATGGTGGACCTGGATTCTGACCCCACCAAAATTCTGGAAGTGGTGGAAATAGGGAAACAGCTTCTTATTACAAGAGGCTCCCTCACCACATTCAGTATAGCAAACGATGTGGCAAAGTATTTTGCCATTATACCGGCCATGTTCACTATGGTGATACCGCAGATGCAGATATTAAATATCATGAAGCTGGCAACACCTATGTCAGCTATCTTATCAGCACTCATTTTCAATGCGGTCATTATACCGTGTTTGATTCCCATTGCCATGCGGGGTGTCAAGTACAAACCCATGAGCGCGGAGCGCATGCTTTTGAAAAATATGGGTATTTACGGCCTGGGTGGTATCGTCGTACCGTTTGCCGGAATTAAGATCATAGACTGTCTGGTGGCTCCGCTGCTTGCAGTGCTGGGAATGTAGGGAGGAAGATGCTATGAGATCATTTTTAAAATATTTTAGGAGCGCTCTGGTTCTGACGGTTTTCATGTTGGTTCTCTGCGGATTTGCCTATCCCGCTGCACTGACCGGGCTGGGGCAGCTTATGTTTCCGCATCAGGCGAACGGAAGCCTGATCACGGCAGAGGGAGAGAAAACAGATGACCCGGAAAAAGCAGTGGGCTCAGCTATTGTGGGGCAGGATTTTTCCGGAGATCCCAGGTATTTTCAATGCCGTGTATCCGGGGTGGATTACAACACTTATACAGAGGAAGAAAAAGAGGACGGCAGCTACACAGGGGTGGGTTCCGGCGGTTCTAACCTGGCTCCATCCAATGAAGAACTGAAGAAGCGCGCGGAGAAATCAGTAGAGGAATTTCTGGAGAAGAACCCGGATGTGGAGAAGGGTGACATTCCTGCTGATCTGCTCACAGCCTCCGGTTCCGGCCTGGACCCGAACATCACACCGGAATCCGCCAGGATCCAGATTCCTTCCATTGCTGAAAAGACCGGGCTTAAAGAGGAAGAACTCAGAAAGATCGTGGAGGAGAATACGGATGGCAGGACCCTTGGTGTCTTCGGACATGAGCGGGTGAATGTCCTGAAATGTAATCTGGAAATCGCGAAGGCCATAGGAGAAATATAGGCAGGGAGATGCCATGGACACAATGGAAAGACCAAGTTCTGAAAAGATGCTGGAAAAGATCCGGGCAGAGGAAGCTCAGGTCCGTAAAAAAGAGATGGGACAGCTTAAGATCTTTTTGGGTTACGCAGCCGGAACAGGCAAGACGTACGCTATGCTGGAAGCTGCAAGAGAACTGAAAAAGCAGCAGGTGGATGTGATCGCCGGATATGTGGAGCCCCACGCAAGACCGGAGACTGCCGCACTTCTGGAGGGACTGGAGCAGCTTCCCTTTCTGATGGTGGACTATAAAGGGGTCAAAATCAGGGAATTTGACCTGGACGCTGCTCTAAAACGCCGTCCCAAAGTGATTCTGGTGGATGAACTGGCACATTCCAACATCCGCGGCTGCCGTCACAGGAAACGCTATCAGGATATCGAGGAGCTGCTGGAGCACGGGATCAATGTGTATACAACCGTAAATATCCAGCATCTGGAGAGTCTGAATGACAATGTGACCGGGATTACCTCCGTTATGGTGAGAGAGACCATTCCGGACCGCGTGTTTGACAGGGCGGACCAGGTAAAACTTGTGGATATTGAGCCGGAAGAGCTGATCCAGCGTATGAAGGAAGGAAAGATATACCGGGAGATTCAGGCACAGAGGGCTTTACAGAACTTTTTTACGAGAGATAAGCTGATCGCCCTCCGCGAGATTGCCCTGCGCCGTATGGCCGACAGAGTGAACCATCTGGCGGAGGAGGAGAAGAAGCTGTTTGGAACCGGGGAATACTCTACCGGGGAACATGTTCTGACCTGCATTTCCCCGGCGCCTTCCAACGCAAAGGTCATCCGCACAGCAGCCCGCCTGGCCTATGCCTTTCACGCGGAATTTACGGCTCTCTATGTGGAGACCAGATATCTGCAGAACGCAGATGAAAAGGTGAAAAGACGAAGGGACGAAAATATGCGTCTTGCCAGGAGCCTGGGCGCAAAGATTGCCACGGTAAACGGAGAGGATGTGTCAAGGCAGATCGCCGAATACGCAAAAGTCAGCAATGTGACGAAAATTGTTATGGGCAGAACTGCGCACAGGGTTCTGTTCGGACAGACCAGAAAAACCCTGGTCGAAAGCTTGAATCAATATGCCCCCAGCCTTGACGTATACATCATCCCGGATCTGCAGAGCGGAATCGGTCAGCGGTCTTATACTGTGGTAAAGACCGGAAAATTCCTGCAGGGGCTGAAAGGAACGGATATCTGGATCATGCTGGGCATGATGACAGTCAGTACAGCCGGCGGTTTTCTGCTCTCGCATTTTCAGATGACAGAAGCCAATATCATTATGTCATATCTGCTGGGAGTGATGCTGACCGCCATCTTTACCCAGGGGTATGTGTGCTCTGTGCTTGCCTCAGTTCTAAGTGTGATGCTGTTCAATTATTTTTTCACCATGCCGGTTCACAGCCTTCAGGCGTATGATGCCAGCTATCCGGTGACATTTGCCATGATGTTCACAGTCAGCCTTCTAACATCCTGGAATATGTCAAAGATTCAGAAGCAGAACGAAGAAAACGCAAAGCGCGCATACCGCACGGAAATTCTGTTGGTAAACAGCAAAAAATTAAGACGGGCAAAGACCAGGCAGCAGGTCAGCGATGAGCTGGCCGGCCAGATCCAAAAACTGATGCAGTTTACTGTGTTAATATATATGAAGAAACACGGTGTGATCCAGGTCCCCTCTGTTTATCTTCGCAGCGGGATAGAAGAGGAAGAGGAGGAAATCCTGAGGGCAGGCTATACCTCCCGGGCGGAGCAGGCCGTGGTCAAATGGGTATTTGAAAACGGACACAGAGCCGGATGCACTACCCATACACTTCCAAACGCAAAGGCGATTTATCTTCCGGTTATGGAGGATGACAAGGTTTCTGCTGTGGTCGGCATGGTACTTGAGGAGAAAAGAGAGATTGCTGTATTTGAATACAATCTCATATCTGCCATGCTGGATGAAGCAGCCCTTGTACTGGAGCGGATCCAGAAGATGGAGGATTTGGCAGAGTCCACAGCAAAATAACGCCTCAAGCCGGGTATGGATATCATTTACGCGTTTACCATCTCTGAGCTCTCTTCGCGTGTAAGATTGTTCAGCCAGAGGTATTTTTTATATCGGGGGTACAGCCAGGGGATTTTCACGATCTCATCTGCGCACATTAGGATATATACCACGATGACCGGCCAGTGAAATACGAAAGTTCCGAGCAGTGCCAGCGGCAGTGCAAAGCACCAGGAGGCGAAGAAAACGCTGAGCGCATCGTACCCCGCATCACCGCCTGCAGGGAAAATACCGCAGACAATAACTGTATTGATGGAATAGGCGAATACATAGAACGCGCTGAAGACCAGCATGATGACCAGGTAGTGCTTTGCGGTTTCCGATAACACGAAGAACTCCGCCACGATGGGACCGAGGATACAGAGCAGTGCCATATGGACAATACCTGCCCAGATGGAAATATGGCAGAATTTTTTTCCGTATTCTTTGGCCTTGTCAAACAGATTCTGTCCAAGGAGTTTACCGACCATAATTCCCGCGCCCAC
Organism: Blautia caccae; assembly: GCF_040095955.1. NCBI lineage: Bacteria > Bacillati > Bacillota > Clostridia > Lachnospirales > Lachnospiraceae > Blautia > Blautia caccae. Next base: position 43,645 of record NZ_JBBMFP010000017.1, read on the forward strand.
AGAAATACCCTTGCAGACACAGGTTATAAGCTCCTGTGCTACGGACGCGATGGATGCAGCTGCAGTGGCATCGGATCCCAGGTGTCCCATGATCAGTGAGTGCATGGAAAATCCGAATCCCCACGCAAGAGAACTGCCCAGCATGGGAAGCGCGATTTTGAACAGATCTTTGGTTATATCGATGGAAAACCATTGAACCCCCTGCAGGTCGGGACGAATGCTTTCTCCACGGTGAGATTCCGCGATACACCAGATGAGCGCCACCAGTTCTACAACAACAGTGGAATAAGCGGAACCGTTTGCCCCCAGTTTAGGTACCCCCGCGAAACCGTAGATCAGGAAAAAGTCAAGCACAACGTCGGTTATGAGGGTGACAACGGAAATCAAAACGCTCTTAGGCGCCTTACCTTCCAGTTTCATTATCAGATAGTAACACTGTGTAACGCCGGTGAACAGATAAGAAAGGCTCACCGCACGGAGATAGGAGGCTCCGATTTTGATCAGGGCAGTGTCCGGCGTATAAATCCGCATTAATAGCTCCGGTGCGAACATTGCCAGGGCAAAGAAAACGAAGGAGATGCCAAATGCCCATTTTATGAGCATACAGAACAGGTTTTTAACCATGGTCCAATCGCCTTTACCCCAGTATTGGGCGATCAGAGCACCGCCGCCGCCGACCACAGCGCCGCTGAACAGGCTCATGATGAATGCAATCTGGTTTGCCAGGGAAACCGCGGAAACAGCATCCTGTGTCAGCCGTCCCAGCATCAGCGCATCGGACGCGCCGATCAGGGCAACAAGCAGGTTCTGCATTCCGATTGGAATCGCAAGGGAGAACAGTTCCTTATAAAAATCTTTCTTTTCCACAAGTTCCGTTGAACGTCTTGCTTTCATATGTAATACCTCCGGATGCGGTCATTTTATGGATCCGCATGATGCAGTCTGTAGATTTTCCGATTTTGTATTGCTATATCGGAATGCCATGGATATAATTATATTATAAAAAATGTATGCTTTTCTATGGATATATTCTCAAAAAATATAATTGTATTGCTGCGAGGAGGAGATTTACAATGGAGAAACGCCAGGTGCCGATCGATCAGGAGATGAACGCCCTTGTTGCTTATGATGAAGCTTTTCGTTTTATTCTTTCACGGGATGACCTAAGTGAATATAACAAGGGATTTGTAAACTGGCACAAGCAGCCTACGATTGAAATTTCCGTGATCTGCGAAGGGGCAGTAAATGTATATGTGCTGGAATACGAACAGACAGTAGCGGCGGGGGACGGTTTTTTTATTATGCCGGGATTTCTGCACTCCATCCGTCCGGCGCCGGGATATAAGACTGCAAAGTATTTTACGCTGATTTTCCATCCTGAGATTCTGTACGGCAGCCATGGCAGTTATTACGAGGAAGCATACTATCGTCCTATAGTTGATTGTAATACGCCGTACTTTGTATTCCGTGGCCGTGATGCATGGACAAAGGAGATATTTCCGAAGCTTATGTGGGTAGGCGATCACTGTCCGGATACCTCTCCTGCATTCCGTTTGAAAACCCAGCATATCCTTCAGGATGTCTGGGCTTTGTTTGCAGCAAATCTGCTTGACCAGACGAAGCCCAGCTTGGCAGCCCGTGATACCCGGAAGATTCTGAACCTGATCGCCTATCTTCATGAACATTATCAGGAAAAATTTTCTCTGGCTGCGCTGGCAGATCATGTGTCTATGAGCCGAAATGAATGCTGCCGTTATTTTAAGCAGATGATGAATATGACTATCACGGAGTATCTGCTGGAATACCGCCTGTCCAAAGCAGCGGCGTTACTGGAGACCTCGGGTTTGAGTATCACAGAAATTGCTGAACAGACAGGTTTTTGTGATGTCAGCTATTTCATTAAAATGTTCCGGCGCAAAACCGGGATTACACCTAAGGCATATGCAAAAAGGAATCGTGTTTGATTCCTGATTCTATAGTATTTGCTGTCAAAAAAGACAATTCTACTGCCGGTCGATTGCCAAATCGTGCCTTTTATTATAAGCTTTTGAGTTAGAAAGCAGGAGGCAGATAACATGTTTGAGATTGACAAAGAACGATTCGGCGCATTCCTTTTGGAACTGCGGAAAGAAAAGGGATATACACAGAAACAGCTTGCAGAAAAATTATTTGTATCAGACAAGGCAGTCAGCAAATGGGAACGGGGGTTGAGTCTGCCGGATATTACACTCCTGGGCCCGCTGGCGGAGATTCTGGGTGTAACGGTGACAGAGCTTTTGCAGGCTCAGCGCATTAGTGAGGAAAAAACACTGACAAAGCCGGAGGTAGATGCTCTCGTTTCAGGTTCCCTTCGCTTATCGGCGGAGGAACAGGAAGAAAAAAGGTTAAAACAGAGAAAGAATATGATTCGCTACTTGCTGTGCATGGTTCTTGCCGGGGTGGAAATATGGCTTTTGCTATATGCAGAGGTTGGGAAAGAGATATTTTTCACTGGTTTCTTTACCATAGAAGGACTGAGTTTTTTATTTGGGGCATGGTTTTTGCTGTTTGCAAGAGAGACTCTGCCGGCCTTCTATGATGAGAATAAGATTAATTATTACAGTCAGGGACCGTTTCGGATTCATATTGCGGGGGTATATTTTAATAACAGAAACTGGCCCCATGTCCTGCGAGCTGGACGGATATCTATGTTGGGAATTGCTGTTATAAATCCACTACTTAATTTTTTGCTGTTAAAAGCAACGGGGGAGGTATTATGGAGGAGATATGAGGGATATGTATGCCTGGCAGTAGTGTTGTGTATAGTATTTATCCCTATTGTGGCGGTGGCAAAGAAAAACGAATAGAACGGTTTTAGGAACAGAGAATTTACTGCAGTTCCTGTATCCTTTATATGATAACCATTCCACCGCTGTATGGCTGCTGTGATCTTGTCGGTTAACATGAGCTTGTTTATGCGATGATACTTATCGACTTACACCCCTTTCTGTGATATGATAAGCACTGTATTATATATCACAGAAAGGGGTATTTTCATGGAAAATACATCCGAAAAGAGAGAGAATAAATCGTTTTATAAAACGTCAAAACATATGAGTGTGGGTCTGTTGGCCCATGTGGATGCCGGCAAGACAACACTGGCTGAGAGTATCCTGTATCTGACGGGCAGTATCAGAAAACCAGGGCGTGTGGACCATCAGGATGCATTTCTGGACACCTATGACCTGGAACGGGAGCGGGGAATCACAATCTTTTCCAAACAGGCTGAGGTAAAACTGGGAGAAAAGGAAGTGACACTTCTGGATACTCCGGGGCATGTGGACTTTTCGGCGGAGATGGAAAGGACCCTGCAGATACTGGATTACGCGGTCCTGGTCATCAGCGGCGCTGATGGCGTACAGGGACATGTGCAGACATTGTGGAGGCTTCTGACCCGATACAAGATTCCTGTGTTCTTGTTTATCAATAAAATGGACCAGGAGGGAACTGACAGGCAGAAGCTGCTGGAAGAACTGCAGAAACGCCTGGATGAAAGGTGTATAGCCTTTGAGGAGGAACAGGAGGCCTTTTATGAGAATCTGGCTATGAGTGATGAGGCCGTACTGGAGAAATATCTGTCTGATGGCACTGTGGAGCAGGGAGAAATCGTCCGGCTGATAGCGGAGCGGAAAGTATTTCCCTGCTATTTCGGCTCTGCCCTGAAAATAGAAGGAGTGGAGGAGTTTCTGCAGGGTCTGGAAACCTATACGGCCTGTCCGAAATACCCGGAGGATTTCGGCGCCAGGATATACAAAATAGCCAGGGACGCCCAGGGGACCCGTCTGACTTATATGAAGATCACGGGCGGAACTCTGAAGGTGAAAGGAATGCTGACAAACCGCCGTGATGAACAGGCAGACAGTGATGAGATCTGGGAGGAAAAAGCGGACCAGCTCCGTATCTATTCCGGAGCCGGTTTCCGTGCTGTGAGCGAGGCACCTGCAGGGACAGTGTGCGCGGTGACAGGGCTGTCCAGGACATACTGCGGAGAGGGGCTGGGCGCTGAGACTGAGTCGGAGCTGCCGCTACTTGAGCCTGTTCTCACCTATCAGATCCAGCTTCCGCCGGAATGTGATGTGCACCAGATGTATCTGAAGCTCCGCCAGCTGGAGGAGGAGGAACCGGAACTGCACATTGTCTGGGAAGAGCAGTCCAATGAAATCCATGCACAGGTTATGGGAGAGGTGCAGATAGAAATTCTGAAACGGCTGATCGGGGAACGATTTGGCACGGAAGTGGAATTTGGAGCGGGAAGTATCGTGTACAAAGAAACCATCACAGAGCCGGTGGAAGGGGTAGGGCATTTTGAACCTCTCCGCCACTATGCGGAGGTGCATCTTCTCATGGAGCCGGGAGAGCGGGGCAGCGGCCTGCAGTTCGAGACAGCCTGCAGTGAGGATATCCTGGAACGAAACTGGCAGCGTCTGGTGCTGACACATCTGGAAGAAAAACGCCACAGAGGTGTGCTGACAGGTTCCGAGATCACGGATATGAAGATTACACTGGTGACAGGACGAGCACATTTAAAGCATACAGAAGGCGGAGATTTCCGGCAGGCTACTTATCGTGCCGTGCGCCACGGACTGAAATGTACAACCAGTCTGCTGCTGGAACCTGTCTACGAATACCGGCTGGAAATCCCCTCCGACAAGGTGGGAAGGGCGCTCTCAGACATCCAGAAAATGTACGGTACATTTTCCGAACCGATCATAGAGGGGGATATGACCATACTGACAGGTACCGCCCCTGTATCCGCCATGCGGGATTACCAGACAGAAGTGATCGCCTATACCAAAGGCCACGGACGTCTTTCCTGCACACTGAAGGGATACGAACCCTGCCACAATGCGGAGGAGGTCATCGCTGAAAAAGGCTATGATTCCGAGAAGGATACGGAAAATCCCACAGGCTCTGTTTTCTGTTCCCATGGCGCCGGTTTTGTGGTGAGTTATGATAAAGTGCGGGATTACATGCATCTGGACAGCGGCCTTAGTCTGGAGAAAAAAGAGAAGCCGGTTCAGGAATCATCCGCTCAGATATCACCTTCCTCTTACACGGGCGGCGGTCTGGCAGATGAAAAAGAGCTGGAAGAAATCTTTGCCCGCACATACAGAACTGCCAAAAAGGAAAGAAATCCATTCAACAGAAAACGTACCGTAAGCGCAGAGTCATCTTCCTCCAGGCAATACAGGCCTGCAAAGCAGGTGACAGAGGAGGAATACCTGCTGGTAGACGGCTATAATATTATATTTGCATGGGAAGAGTTAAAAGATCTTGCCAATGCCAGCATTGAGGCCGCCAGAAATAAGCTCATGGACATCCTCAGCAATTATCAGGGATATAAGAAGAACACACTGATTCTCGTATATGATGCCTATAAAGTGGAGGGCAATACGGGAGAAGTAATGAAATACCACAATATCTATGTAGTTTATACAAAAGAGGCGGAAACAGCGGACCAGTACATTGAGAAAACGGTCCATGAGATTGGAAGAAAACACCGGGTTACCGTGGCAACCTCTGACGCACTGGAGCAGATCATCATTCTGGGCCAGGGCGCGAGCCGCCTCTCAGCCGCCGGCCTGAAAGAGGAGATTCAGGCTGCAGACATAGAGATCCGAAGCAATTATCTGAACCAGGGGCAAAATGGGAAAAATTATTTGTTTGACCATATGTCGGATGAACTCCAGGCGTTGATGGAGGATGTTAGGATGGGGAGGAAGAAGCTGTAAATTAACCGGAAAGGGCTTCGGGAAATAAAGAATAAGACATTTTCAACACAATTTATTGATGTTGCAAAAGTTCGCTTAATTTTTTAGCTGCAACACTGAGCGGGCGCTCCATATCCTGAATCAGGCATATGGAGCGCTTCGGCGGTTCTATATGCAGTGGAATTCTGAAAATTTCATTTTTCTCCAAAGCATCCCCGGCAAATTCTTCGGGAAGAAATCCGATTCCAAGCCCGTTTTTCACCATCATCAGAACCTGGTCCATGGTGGCAGCCTCCAAATCCGGTTCCAAGGTTAAGCCGTGTTCCAGGAAAAAGTCCCCATACAATTCATAACTTCTTGATCTTTTATCCATACACACAAAGGAGAACTGTTTCAGTTCCCCGAGATGCCATGTTTTTTCGGAAAACCCGGAAAACTGCGGCCCGCCTACAAGGATTTCCCTGAAATATTTCAGCGGAATTTCTTTTAATGGCCTGGTGATGCCCGATGGATTTGTGATAACGGCAAAATCTACGGTACCGTTTTTCAAAGCCTGTATGGCCTGAGGCGTGGTCTGATTAGAAATCCGTATCCTTACTCCCGGGTATTTCCTGTGAAATTCCCCGAGTTTATGCAGAAGCAGCCCATGCAGTGCCGTTTCGCTGGCTCCGATGGAAACCTGCCCGTTTTGCAGGGACTGCGCTGACCGCAGTTCTTCCTCTCCGGCCTGAATCTGTTCCACAGCCAGGGATACATGCCGGAAGAGCATTTCCCCCTCCGGTGTTAGCTTTACGCCCCTGTTGGAGCGCACCAAAAGTCTGCATCCCAGCTCGTGCTCCAGATTATTCATGGATCTGGTAATATTGGGCTGACTGTTCATCAGAACAGAGGCCGCCTTTGTAAAGCTGTGATATTTCGCTACGAAATAAAAAATTTTATAATAATCATATGTTATATTCATTAAAGTTACTCTGCCTTTCCTTTAGACGCTGCAATCTCTGTGGCAATCGTTTGCTCTTCGCTATCAATTTCCTTCTTTTTTGGCTGTAATAAACAATAACCGCTGTCTGATATATTATTATGATATAAAAGCGATACGAAATATATATTTTACATCTTGCTTCACAAAAGTATAATATATAAAAGAATAAAAAACAACCCAAACCGACAGCGGTCAACAGGAGGAATCATGAAACCAGAAATTAAAAAAAAGCAAATGTCAGAGTCCATGCCTCTTGCCATATTTCTAACTCTGGCCGGCGGTTTTCAGGACGCCTATTCCTATAACTGCCGCGGCAAAGTCTTTGCCAATGCACAAACCGGTAATATTGTTCTGCTCGGTCAAAATCTGGCCCAGGGCCAATGGAAGACAGCGCTTCATTATCTCATTCCCCTCGCCGCTTTTTTCCTGGGCGTTTATATTACGGAGCGGGTACATTGCCTTTTCAGGGAAAATGACAAAATCCACTGGAGGCAGATTATTCTTCTGATAGAATCTTTTTTACTGATCATCACCGGTTTTCTCCCTCAATCCCTGAATATAAGTGCCAATGCCCTGATGTCCTTTGCCTGTGCCATGCAGGTCAACAGCTTCCGAAAATTTCATGGTCTTCCATGTGCTACTACCATGTGTATCGGCAACATCCGAAGTGCCACGGAAATGCTCTGCAGATATCATATAACCAAAGATAAAACGCTTAGGCGGAAGAGTGCCCACTATTATTTTATCATCCTGGTTTTCGCCATAGGCGCAACTACCGGGGCACTAGTTACTGCACATCTGGGCAGTCAGGCTATCTGGGGGTCTTCCTTGCTGCTGCTGGCTGGTTTTATCCTCATGTTTATCAAAGAGCAGCCGGTTTTATGCTGATGATTGGCTGTGTGCCTTGTGCCCGGCAATATATTTCGCGATGCACGGATAAGAACATTTTTCTTTATATTGCGCTGGCTGCGTAACGGTTCAGCTTGTCTGAACTATTACGGAACATTAAGGGATGCCTATAATTTTAAGATGTTGAATTGAAATAGTAGGTAAAGCAGAAAGAAAATTTGGCCAGAAACTTAAGAAATACCTATAATTTTAAAATCTTAGATTGAAATATAGGTAAAGCAGGAAGGAAAATTGGTCAGAAACTTAAGAAATACCTATAATTCTAAAATGTTAGAAATGAATAGTAGGTAAAGCAGGAAGAAAAATTGGCCAGAAACTTAAGAAATACCTATAATTCTAAAATGTTAGAAATGAATAGTAGGTAAAGCAGGAAGAAAAATTGGCCAGAAACTTAAGAAATACCTATAATTCTAAAATGTTACAAATGAATAGTAGGTAAAGCAGGAAGAAAAATTGGTCGGAAACTTAAGAAATACCTATAATTCTAAAATATTAGAGTTGAATAGTAGGTAAAGCACGATGAGAATCTGATCAGAATCGCCAGAAATGCCTATAATTCTAAGATATTGGAACGGAATAGCAGGTAATCTTTCATAGACTAAGTCAGACTCACTGGAAGTGTCAGGGCTTTCTGGATTTTTGTACTTCCTCAAATCTCTTTCGCTCATGTTATCTCAAATGGCACGGAAAAATCATGCAGGAAAAGGAGGAGGTTCTTCTTATATTTTACCAGCCTGTTGAGCAGGGTCTACTCTTTTTGCAGCAAAAGGGGCCGAAAAGCGAATGTTCCAACGGGGGGACCTTTCAATTTGACTGTGGAAAACTATGAGAAAATGGGCCGGAAGGTCTCATTAAGGTGGCAAGTTATCCACAATAGCCGGGATTTCCATTTGCCATGGCAGATAAGGGCATGACTTGGTGGATAAGTCATGCCCGGAAAAAATAAATCTTGTCCTTGCATTTCGAGACAAAATATGGTATTGTATTTCCACAATAACAGGCAAAGATTTTGCCAATCTAAAATATCTAATTTTATCTTTTCAACAAAATCAGGCATTTCGCCAAATTTACCAAATTATTTTATTCCATATCTGAAGGAGGTTTTTTATGGTACAAAAAAACATTGTGTGTGAAGGTTTAAGATGCTGTGTGCATTCTAAGGCGGCATTTATTGACTGGTGTATGGAATCCTCAAAAGAATCCCGGAATATGCTGATTCAGGCTATGATGAATGCAGATGGCAGAGAAGGATTTTTCGAGTTATCGCAAATGGGCAGTGTTGTGAAAAAGAGCATACTGTGGAACCAGGAACAGAAGGAGCATGTATTTGATGCCATTATCAGGAGAAAATTGTTAAAACGCGGACAGGAAGAACTTCCCCAGTTACTTGCAGCAGCAGTAGGCCCTGCGCTGAATATGGATCACGAGGAGGTACAGGTGGAAAGTATTCTTTTTCTGGCATATGCAATCGTCAGAAATGAGACGTGCAGAGAAGCCATAATGGAATATGCGGAAAAGGAAGGCGAAACATGTTACGATGCATATAAAAATTCCAGCTACAAAGATTCGGACTTTTTATCCTGGTTTCTCGTGGCTGACAGGCTTCCGGCAAGCATGGCAGTGGGTTTGATTGAACGGATACGCCTGGAAGAAGAAGCTGCAGAGGACAGTGATGCAGATGAGCACAGGCGATACAAAGACCTTACAGAAATTCTGGAAAAGGGTTACCGTAATCTTAAGAACCAGTTAAAAAAAGCAGAATACATAGATGGCTCCATGTTTCAAAAGATAGTTCAGGACAGCAATGATATGGTACATGCCGCGTCGGAGATGATGGTTCTTTTGGTAATAGCTGAAGAATTGGAAATTCCGGTACATGAGGATTATGATTTTTATTTGGGGCTTCAGATTCTTGAATCATATGAAGAGGATCTGGAAACATTGCCGGAGCCGGAAATTACAGAAAACGGAGGCAGAAGACTGCACAGAAATCTGCAGAAGGGTCATCCGCGGATGGAATCCTATTATACCTGCTATTATCTGGATGGGACAGAAACAGAGAGAACTGTGCCTGATCCCGGGACAGTATTTGAATATTTTCATTTGAACCTGCGTATGCTTGCAGGAATTGAGCTGGAGCAGAAAGATATAGACTTTATCTGTTCCCTGTCAGAGGGAATGAAATGGCAGGAGTATAAACAGACATTACTCATAGCAAGCTTGTGTAAATATATCCATAGTCTGCAGCAGTTATGTGAAAAGAATGATCCGGAGGAATACCGCTACCGTCAGCGAAGAGCTGAGAAGGATAGGAAGGAATTCCTCAATAAAATAGAGAACCTGCAGAGCAGGACAGCGTATCTGGAACAAAAGAAAAGGGAATTGGAAAATTGCCTGGAGCAATGTGAAAAAGAGAAAGAAAAGCTGAAGGTGAAGATTCAAAATACGGAGGAAAAAAATGCGCTGGAGCGGGAGGAATTGATCAGCCTGCGGAATTATGTTTTCCCGTTTACACAGACAGGAGGTAAAGGCGCAGGTGTCATACAAACAGAATCTGCAAAAACAGGATGTGAATGGATAGGATGTGTTCAGACAGAAAACGCTCGGACAGAATCCCAGACAGGATGCGCCCAGACAGAAAACGCTCGAACAAAAAGCGCTCAGACAGAATACATCCAGACAGAAAATCCTTCGACAGAAAGCGTTCGGACAGAACGCGTCCGGACAGAATGCACTCGGACAGAACGCGTTCGGACAGAATGCGCCCGGACAGAATGCGCCCGGACAGAATGCGCCCAGGTAGGATGCGCCCGGGCAGGACGTGCACAAGCAGAAAGTGCTCAGACAGAACACGCACAAGCAGAATGCGTACTGCAAGAACGTGCCCGGACTGAATGTGCACAGGAAGTACATTTACAAACAGTGGATTCACAGGCAAAAGCATATCAAAATCACGAAGAATCCCACCGCACAGAAGACCATACAGCGCTGATGAAAGGCGAAAAAATGCTCATAATCGGCGGGCATATAAACTGGCAGAGAAAGATGAAACAATACCTGCCGCGCAGCCAGTTCCTTTCATCAGACAACCTGCATTTTGACAATTCTGTATTACACTGCAAGAGATATATTATCTTCAACACAGATGTGCTGAAACACGGACTGTATTATAAAATAATAGGCCAGAGGAAAAAGGAACAAAAAATTCTATACGTCCATGGCAATAACATAGATAAAATCCTGCAGGATATCAATCGTCAGATCTCATCATAGTATCATTCTGTTCCCGGCACCCGGATAACAACCCGGAATCCGCCGGCTTTTCCATGTGAGACCTCCATGTCTCCGCCATGCACTTCTGCAATCTGCCTGACCAGCATCAGCCCAAGCCCGTGCCTCTGGTTTCCTGTCTCTCTGTCGCAGACCATATAATGGGGGGCTTTCCGGATTTTCTCAAGCTCTTCATCGGTGACTCCGGTGCCATTGTCCTCCACCACGATTCTGCACATCTTTTCTGTTCTCCCCACAGACATGAACAATGTACAGCCATCCGGATTATGCACCTGACTGTTTGTAATCAGGTTAGAAACCGCCCGTTTTAAAAGCCCCTTATCCGCTTTTGCACAGCAGTTCTGCATATCCTCCCCTGCGACCCATTCGATTGGATATTTTCCCTCCAGGTCCAGATTCAGGAAATCCACAGCGGTCTGTCTGACCAGGGAAACTAAATTTACAGTATCCATATGAAGAGGCTGCACATTATACTCCAGTTTTGACGCCAGATTCAGATCATTGACCAGATTCTTCATCCGCAGGCTTTGCTGCCGGATGATTCGTGCTTTCTTTCGCTCCCTTTCCGGCAAATCCCTGTTCTCCTCAATCTGGCTTGCATATCCCAGAACCATAGAGAGCGGCGTTCGGATATCATGGGATACTCCGGCAATCCAGTTTGCACGGGCAGTCTCCTTTTTCTGAAGCTGATAATCCTGATTCCGGAGTTTTTCCGCAGCTTTATTGATGGAAACAGCCAGGTCTGACAGCAGTCCCTTTTCCTTGACATAGACGTCTCTTTCAGCAGGAAGTGCCTCAATTCCCTGTATGACCGGCTTTACAGAACGCAGAACTCCGGAGGTAACGACCATATAAACGAAAAATATAAGGATGAGATTACAGCTTAAAAACAGCAGCACCGTTTTAGGAAAATTTCTGATGAAATTATAGTCAAAGGTATTGGATATTAATTTCCAGTAAGATTTCTTCGGAAAACCAAGCATGATCAAATCATCCCCGTACCCGCTGGTAGTGATGGGATAATCATTGATATACCCTCTGACCGCCATGGCAATGCTGGCTGCTGAATACTGTGTGGGAATCCCCTCCGGAAGATTGCTGCTGTTCCAGAGAATATATCCGGTTTCATTATCCACTAAGATAGCCCAGGCATTTGTCCTGGAAAGGATATCCTCTCCCTGGGCGGACAACCGGTATGTTCCATCCCCGTTCTCAGTAAGGGCAGAGGCCACAGTATCTGCAGATGACCATGCTCCGTGGTTGGCTGCCTGCTTATATGAGATAAGGAGCAGGAGAAAAAAATTAAGGAAAAGCAGCAGCACAAGGGAAAACAGCATGGTTACAATAAACCGTTTGATCAGTTTCAGAATACTTTTCATCGTACGTCCTCCATGAGCAGTTTATATCCCAGTCCCTTGACGGTCAGAAGGGATTCCGGTCTGGATGGGTTTTCCTCAATTTTTTCCCTTATCCGCCGGATATGCGCCATAAGAGAGTTTTCATAGCCAAACGGATTGTCACCCCAAACTGCCTCACAGAGCATATCGATCGTCACGATCCTGCCGGCATTCCGGCTGAGAACCTGCAGCAGTTCAAATTCCTTGGCAGTCAGGGCAATATGTTCCCCGTTCCGTATAATTTCTGCCCGGTCAAAATCCAGGGCACAGGCTTTCAGATACACGAGATTTGATTCATTCCGATAGCATCTCTTTAATATAACATGAATCCGCAGAATCAGTTCTCTGGGCAGAAACGGTTTTACCATATAATCATCAGCACCCAGGCCAAGTCCTGTAAATTTGTCCTCATCCTCCCCGCGTGCGGTTAAAAAAAGGATGGGAAAGTCAGAAAACTCCCGGACCTTTTGAAACAGGGAGAAACCATCGCCATCCGGCAGCATAACATCAAAAATGCCAAACTCAGGATTCCAATCACGGCAGGCAGCCAGTGCCTCCGCCGTATTTTTTGCGGTTTTTATCTGTAAATATCCCTCTTCCTGTAAAATAGAGACAACCATATCAAGCAGCTCCGGTTCATCGTCTACAAGAAGTATTCTTTTTCTTTTCAAATGATCATTTGCCATTGTCTGTACCTCCCTGCAAATATATTTTCCGTATTTGTATCTATTCATCCGGCTGAGTAGCTCCCCGTATCCTTATTATATCAGCAAATCCGCCTGCCCGTGGGAATAATACCGAAATGTAAGGTAAATGTAAGGTTATCAGAATGCAGATGTAAGGTTGGCTTTCTATAATAAAGACAGAAACAAAGAAAAAGAATCCGGAAGGGAGACATGAAAATGAATATTATAGAAACATACCATCTGACAAAAGAATACGCTGACTTTACCGCTGTCGCTGACCTGAACATGCATATACGAAAGGGTAGTGTTTACGGATTTCTGGGACCGAATGGGGCTGGTAAATCCACTACTATGAAAATGTTTTTGGGACTGACAAAGCCTACAAAAGGCCGTTTTACCATTAACAGCAATACCTTCCCCAGAGACAGGATGAAAATTCTCAGGGAAGTGGGGTCTTTCATAGAAGCACCCGCTTTTTACGGCAACCTGACAGGGGAAGAGAATCTGGAGATTATAAGAAAAATCCTGGGTCTTCCGAAATCCAGCGTATCGGATGCTCTGGAGCTTGTAGGGCTGACCCAGTACCGGAAACGCCTTGCCAGAAAGTATTCCCTCGGTATGAAACAGAGGCTGGGGCTGGCCTCGGCGCTTATCGGACGCCCGCCTATTTTATTCCTGGACGAACCGACCAATGGTCTTGACCCGGTGGGAATCCATGAGATCAGGACTCTGATCCGTTCCCTGCCGAAGAAATACGACTGCACAGTCCTTGTGTCCTCCCACCTGCTTCCTGAGGTAGAGCTCATGGCGGATGATATCGGAATCCTGAATCATGGCCGTCTCCTCTTTGAAGGGAATCTGCAGGAACTGCGGCAGATGGCTGACTTTGAAGGATATCCCTCTGACAATCTGGAAGATACATTTCTGGCAATGGTGGAGGAGGATAACAGAAAGAGAGGTGCAGGAAAATGACATCTGCATTGGAGTGGAATAAGCTGAAGCGGACCGGATTCTTTCCCGCATTTCTGGCTGGCGGACTTCTGGCAGCGGCAGCCCCGGTGGTAAATATCGGAGCCCGCCCGGAGAGCTTTGTAAACAAACAGGATTCCCCGGCAGTTATTTTAATGGGAGCCAACTGGCAGCTCATGTCTATGCTGCTGTCTTTTCTCCTTATTATCGGCGCATGTATTATGTACCATACAGAATTTGCAGACAATGCCATGCAGCGCATGGATACCCTTCCAAAGCGTCCGGAGAGTCTGTTTTTCGGAAAATGCAGTGTGCTGTTGGTTTTGACAGCCGGGGCGCTTGTACTGGGAGGTGCAGCTCTTTGGTTCTGCGGATGGAAGTGGTTTTCTGCAGACCGCATCTTTACGACAGAGATCTGGAAGAGCATGGGATTTTCTTTTGCCATGTTCCTTCCGCTGCTCCTCTGTATGACTGCAGTTTCTTCCATCTGTAAAAATATGTGGATATCGCTGGGAATCGGCACGATCTGTCTGTTTATGACTTCCATTCTCCAAAATGGAGGCGGGATACTCTCTTATCTGCCATTTATGATGCCCATGAAGGTATATCCGAATCTTAATGGGGCGCAGGCAGTTAGATGCCTGATTATATCCTGCGGGGAAACGGCAGGTTTCGGACTGCTGGAGATCATCTATTTTAAAATAAGGAGGCATTTCACATGAGTTTTTTATCATTAGCAGGAGTAGAACTGAAAAAGACACGTCGCTCCGGCATCCTCTGGATTTTAGTGATTCCCGTATTTCTCATATGGCTGACTGCTGTGATCAATGCGGATATTAACTTTACCATAGGAAATGAAGGGATATCCCCGGAAAATAACTTTTTCATACAGAGCTTTATGGGATATGCCTGGTTCATGTTTCCTGCAAGTATTGTGATCAGTACCGTGATGCTGGTGCAGACAGAACGGAAGAATAAAGGAATACTGAAGATGCTGGCTCTGCCTGTATCTGCGGCCCGCCTCTGCCTGGTGAAATTTTCTATCCTTCTTTTGCTGGCAGCAGTGCAGATGTTTTTTATGACCCTGGCATATTTTCCAAGTGCGGCGATCGCATCCCGAATCCAGGATTATAACTTCATGCTGCCGGTTATGGATATACTGAGAGAAGCGGGGATCATTTACATTTCCTCCATTCCCATGGCCGCGTTTTTCTGGATGCTTGCTGTCAGTATTCAGACTCCCATTTTTTCCATGGGTGTGGGAATGGCATCTATTGTGCCGTCCGTCCTTCTTATTAACACAAAAATATGGTTTGCGTACCCCATGTGCTACCCGTTTCTCATGGCTGCATCCAGGATGCATGAGCTGGCATCCAATATGGGGACCTTTGCTTTTGAACTGATGCCGTTCATACCTGTGGCAGTGGGTTGCACGGTGGTGTGTCTGTTTGCAGCCTGTATCCGTTTCGGACAGGCAGAGAGGAGATAGATGATGAAAGAAAAACTGTTTACTGCGATAAGTACTGTTTTAATATTTTTCCCGTTTACAATTTTCCCGATTCGATGGAATCCGTGGGCATTGGAGTCACCTGCGGCTGAGATCATTATCCTGGTGTATATTGCGGTGATGCTTGTCGGGGGTATTTTCACGATTACCGCTTACACAAAAGGGAAGGTTAAGAACAATCTGATGAAAATATGCCTGGTAGTGCACGGCGTCTACATAGCCGGAGGCGTGGCTATGCTCGCTATGATGGGAGCGACAAAATTTTCATAAACGAATGGCGGGTGCTTTACAAAGAAAATGATTTCGGATAAGATAAAAGAAATCCTGTAACTGTTCCACCGGACAGACAGTTACAAAATCTAATTAGATGGAGAGCAGCTAAATGAGAATAGCAGTCTTATCCGATACCCACGGGCTTCTGCGTCCTGAGGTGATGGAAATTGTAAATACCTGTGACGTGGTTCTTCACGGCGGAGATATTAACACCCAAAGAATCGTGGATGAACTTTCAAAAGATAAACCTCTCTACATTGTCAGAGGAAATAATGACAAAGAATGGGCGGAACAGATACCGGTATCCCTTCGGTTTGAGCTGGACGGTATTACCTTCTATATGGTGCATAACAAAAAAGAAATCCCCCGAAATCTGACCGGTGTGGATGTGGTCGTATTCGGTCATTCCCACAAATATCTGGAGGAACGAAGGGACGGACATCTCTTCCTCAATCCGGGGAGCTGCGGAAAACGCCGCTTTAACCAGGATATAACCATGGCAGTTCTGGAGACCGGGAACGGAGAGATACAGGTAAAACGCATAGACATTCCCCACACGGATACCCCAGTAAAAGTTCCGGTGGGAACCGATACCCGAAAAGCAGTGGAGAATATCAGCCGGGGAATGAAAAAAGGGGAGAATATAAAAGATATGGCAAAAAAATACGGCTGTTCCCCGGAATTTACCGAACAGGTCTGCCGTATCATTGCCACACATCCCGGTGTGACGGCGGAGGGAATCCTGAATAAGATGGAAGTCAACCGGATACAAAATCCCTCTTGCAAAAATCCTTCCGCTGATATACAATAGCATGAGCATCCGTCTGCCACCGGGTAGACGGAAAATGCCTGAATACATTCCGGTAGGTCATGGAAGGAATGTATTTGGGCATTTTTTTTAAAATCGCAAGGAGACTGGCTTATGCAGAAACAAATGAATAGAGAATTTTACAAATACATATCCTTAAATGTTCTGGGAATGCTGGGGTTGTCCTGTTATATTCTGGCGGACACTTTTTTTATCTCAAAGCGTCTGGGGGCAGATGGCCTGACAGCGCTGAATCTGGCTATTTCTGTCTACAGTATCATTAACGGACTGGGGCTGATGCTGGGAATCGGTGGTGCCACACGTTTTGCTATCTGTCGGGCACAGAAAGAGGTGCAGAAGGGAAATCAGGTGTTCACCGCTTCAGCGGCGGCAGGGATTACGGTGGGGCTGGTTCTTCTGTTCCTTGGTTTTACCGCATCCGATGCTGTGGCAAAAATCCTGGGAGCTGAGGGTGTCATACAGGAGATGACAGGGAGTTATCTGAAGACCATACTGGGATTTGCTCCGTTTTTCATTGTGAACAACATACTCATTGCATTTGTCCGAAACGACGGCAGCCCCCGTCTTTCCATGGCGGCTATGCTGACCGGGAGTTTTTCTAATATATTGCTTGATTATGTATTCTTATTCCCCTTGAATATGGGAATCTTCGGGGCGGCTCTTGCCACCGGGTTTGCTCCGGTCATCAGTATAGGACTCTTGTCTCTGCATTTTATCAGAGGGAAAAACCGGTTTACCTGGAGCTTTGATCAAAGAGCGCTTGGGCGGCGGGTATTGGATATCTGCAGTCTTGGTATATCCGCATTTATCAATGAGCTGTCTTCCGCAGTTGTGCTCATTGTGTTTAATCTGCTGATTCTGCGTCTGGCGGGCAATACAGGGGTGGCGGCTTACGGGATCGTGGCGAATCTGGCCCTGGTAGCTGTATCTGTATTTACCGGTATTTCGCAGGGAAGCCAGCCTCTGATCAGCCGTTTTTACGGGGAGGGCAGGAAAAAGGAAAGTACCGCGGTGCTTTTAAGTGCGGTTCTGCTGGCTGCGGCTGTGGGGATTCTGTTCAGTGCGGCCGCGTTTGCATTTACTCAGAATCTGATTGGGATTTTTAACAGTGAGGGGAATCAGGAACTTGCGGATATTGCCTTTTGTGGACTGCGGCTGTATTTTCTGGGCTTTTGTCCGGCTGGGATCAACATTGTGGCAGCGGCTTTTATGGGAGCGGTGGAGCGTGGAAGGGAATCTTTTGCCATTGCTTTTGCAAGAGGTGTTGCTGCCATCCTGTTTTTCGCCTTTGTGCTGTCTTTTATCTGGAAAATGGATGGTATCTGGCTGGCTTTTCCTGCTGCTGAGGTTTCGACCCTGCTGCTGACGGCAGGACTTTGGAGAAGATATAAAAGAGGGACTCTACCGGCAGTTGAAAAATGAGATGAAATTCAAATATTCCGTTATTGTCCAAAGCGTGGTGCAGGGGTATGATTAAGGCATAAAGACGAGGAGGAAAAGCCATGCTTGACAGCGTAAAAATAGGAGGTTTTATTTCAGGAAAAAGAAGAGAACTGGGAATGACGCAGCAGCAGCTTGCAGACAGGCTGAATATTTCTTTTCAGGCCGTATCCAAATGGGAAAAGGGCAGTACATTTCCCAATGTGGAGCTGCTGCCGGAGCTTTCCGCGGTCATGGAGGTGACGGTGGATGAACTGCTTTCGGGCTGTGAGAAGGACGGTGAGGAATTGTCCTACAGTAAAGCAGGAGTGGATATTGCCTACACAGACACGATCAAAAAAGAGATGGCAAAGCACCTGGAGACAGGAGATAAAAGGGTTCTGAACGGACTCGGGCCGTTTGCTTCTCTCTACGATATTTCTTTTCCGGAGATAAAGAACCCTGTGCTGGTTCTGAAGTCAGAGGAGCCGGGGTCAAAACAGAAGCTTGCCATGGAGTATGGCTACACGGACTCCATCTGCCATGATATGATAAATCATCTGGTCAATGACATTGCTGTCATGGGGGCAAAACCGCTTGCCGTGCTGGATACGATCGTGTGCGGAAACGCGGAGAAAGACACCATCAGTGCTCTGGTCAAAGGGGTATCGGATGCCTGCCGGGAGAATGAATGTTCCCTGGTGGGAGGGGAGACAAGCGTACAGCCTGCCGTGGTGGAAAAGGGGGTATATGTGCTCACCTCCAGCATTGCCGGCATTGTGGAGAAGGACAGGATCATTGACGGCTCCGCCATGGAAGAGGGGGACACGGTGCTGGCCCTTGCATCTAACGGGCTGCACACCAACGGCTATTCCCTTGTCCGTATGCTCATGGACCGGATGCCGGAGATCAAACTGGAAAAGGTGGAGGGTATGACATTTATAGAACAGATCATGAAGCCCCACACGCCTTACTATAAAGCGCTGAAAGGCATAATGGGAAACAGCGGTGTTCACGGCATGGCCCATATTACAGGAGGCGGAATAGAAGGGAACCTGTGCCGGGTGATTCCGGACGGCTTAAGCGCTGTGATAGAGCTTGACAGGATAAAGACACTGCCTGTCTTCCGCTTTATCAGACAGTGCGGAAATATCAGTGACAGGGAAATGCTCTCCACGTTCAACTGTGGTGTGGGATTTATACTGGTGGTGCAGCGGGAGGCAGCAGACCGGATAGCAGCGCATCTGAGCAGATATTATGACTGTTACGAAATCGGCTGTATTCGGGCCGAAAAGCAGAAGATCATAATGGAAAATAAGATAAACTGGCAGTGACAATACAAGGCGGACGGTATCTTCCGAAGGGGTTAGGAAGGCCGTCCGCCTTTTCAAATGGTAAGAGTATGTCATTTTAAAACAGAATACTGTGGCTTTTCTTTTTCATCCAGGTAATTGTATCTGCAATGGTCTGGAACAGATCTCTTGGCTTAAAACCCAGCTCAGCAGTGGCTTTTGTGTGGTCAAACCGGTCATTGCTCTGCAGGGTATACAGGGAATAGCGGGTGTACAGAGGACGGTGTTTTTTTATGTGGCAGATTCCCCCAATGAGAGGCGCCGCCATCTTTGCCATCCACATGGGTAGAACCGGCAGGCGTCTGCCGCCGCTCTGCATTTTTACCATTTTCAGAACATCTTTTATCTCATAATGGCGGTTTGAGAGAATATAGCATTCACCTTTCCGTCCGCGCTCTAAGGCAGCCAGACAGCCGGAAGCCACATCGCGGACATCTACAAAATCATAGCCGCCGTTTACACAGGCCGGAAGACGTCCCTCTATATAATCAGTTACCATCTGTACCAGGTGATTGCCCGAGGTGTCAAAGGGACCTAAAATTCCTGAAGGATGGACAACCACAGCGTCAAGTCCCTTTGGCACAGCTTCCAGTACCGCTCTGGTTGCCTCCGCTTTAGTCTTGGCATAGGCGCCGACCACCAGGTCAGGGGAGAATTTGGTTGTCTCATGCAGGACTTTCAGTTTATTCTGCTCCGGGATCGCATGTACGGAGCTTACATAGAGAAGCCTTTTTACCTTGTACTGCAGACACATGGCAATTATGTTTTTCGTTCCGTTTACATTGACGTCGTATAACTCCGGGGTCACATCCTCAGCGATAGAGATCATGCCGGCAGCGTGTATGACGGCCAGGCTGCTGTGTCCGGTATTTTCAAAAAAGGGTCTTAAGCTTTCCGGTTTCCGTATGTCTCCGTGGAAATACCGGACACCGCGGATATCCGGCTCTGCTTTTCCGGGGAGAAGCAGTCCTCTTACAGGGAGATTTTGTTTTTTCAGCAGACGAACAATGGTGCTGCCCAGGTGGCCGTCTGCTCCCGTAACAAGATATAGTGTTTTCATAAGGAAACATCTCCTTTTTGACACAAATATTTGATGCGCATTCCGGGGTCGGAATATAAACTCAGTTGATTCTCTTTCTATTATTTATTATAATGAGAGTATAACAGGAAAACAATCGGCAGATTTGAGCCATTTGGATGGTTTTTGAACAGTTCAGGCAAAAAGTGTCGGGCATTTGAGAAAGGAGGCCGTCCTATGGGAAAATCAGGCGACCAGAGAACCAGAATGACAAAACAGCTTATCAGAAAAGCATTTATGGAACTGCTTCGCGAAAAACCCATACACAGCATCTCCATAAGAGAGCTGTGCGGTCTTGCAGGTATCAACAGAGGGACTTTCTATGCACATTATAAAGACATTTACGACTTGCTGGAACAGATAGAGGAGGAGATGACCAGGGATATTGAAAGAGCGCTGGAGCCGCTCCTGTCAGTGGAGAACAGGGAATTGACTCCGCTGAAGATCACTACGGAGATATTCCGGTGTCTGAAGGAAAACGCGGATCTCTGTACCGTGACGCTGGGTGATTACGGGGATAAAAACTTTGCTGTACGGCTTCTGAGCCTCGGACGGGAAAAATGTGTGGAAGCGTACTCCCGGTTCTTTGCCATGGCGTCTCCGAAGGAAATAGAATATTTCTATGCGTTTGCCAGTGCGGGATGCATTGGCCTTTTGGAAGAGTGGCTGAGAGAGGGCATGGTGACAGGGGCGGAGGAGATTGCGGCCATGGCTGAGGATATGATGATGTATGGGGTCGGGTGTTTGAAAAAGTAGAGAAATACATGGGAGAGATTGTACATGGTGCAGTCTCTTTTTTGTATGTATTACAGTACAATTTTACAACTGTCTTGTCAGATGTAAAGGAAAGTTGTATAATGTTAAAAATTCGTAAAATCGAGGAGGAGAAACCGTGGATTCCATTTATCGGGAAATCGAGGAACTGAAGAAAGAAAAGGATGCAGTGATTCTTGCCCACTACTATGTGCCGGGTGAGGTGCAGGCATGTGCGGATTATATTGGAGATTCTTTTTATCTGAGCAAGATTGCCACAAAGCTGGAAGCCAGTACCCTGGTCTTTGCGGGGGTAACTTTCATGGGAGAGAGTGCAAAAATCCTGAACCCTGAAAAAACCGTACTCATGCCGGACACCACAGCGGATTGTCCTATGGCCCATATGGCGGCTGCCGGTAAGATCGAAAAAATGAGAGAAGAGTATGAGGACCTGGCAGTTGTCTGCTATATCAATTCCAGTGCCGCACTGAAGACATACGCAGACGTATGTGTGACTTCCTCAAACGCGGTTGAGATAGTAAGGAAACTTCCCAATAAGAATATCTTTTTTATTCCGGATGAAAACCTGGGCAGCTATGTGGCGAAACAGGTCCCGGAGAAAAATGTGATTCTCAATGACGGTTACTGTTATGTACATAAAGAAGTAAAGAAAGAGCAGGTGGAAGAAATAAAACGCTGCCATCCAGGTGTGGAGTTTCTGGTGCATCCGGAGTGCACAAAGGAAGTACTGGAGCTTGCTGATTATGTGGGCAGCACATCAGGCATCATTGATCATGCCACAAAAAGTGATAAAAAAGAATTTATTATCGGAACAGAAAACGGTGTGCTGTACGAACTGCAGCAGAAAAATCCGGACAAAAAATTCTATACACTGCCCGGCGGACAGACCTGTACATCCATGAAAAAGATAACCCTGGAAAAGGTGCGCGACTGTCTGAAATACAATAAAGGAGAGGTAAGTGTGGACGACAGCCTCCGCAGAAAGGCCAATGTGCCTCTGAACCGGATGCTCGAGACCGCAAAGTAGTGTAACCCGCACTGCCTTTGTGAAACGGCAGGCTGCGGATGGAAAGAAGGTTTAGGAGAAAATGAAAAGAGAAAAAACAGATATCGTGATCGTGGGAACAGGTGTTGCGGGGCTTTTTGCAGCTCTTCACCTGCCTAGAGAGAAACAGGTTCTGATGCTGACAAAGGATGACCTGGAGAACAGTGATTCTTTTCTGGCTCAGGGAGGCATCTGTGTGCTGCGGGATGAAGAGGATTATGATGCATTCATGGAGGACACCCTGAAAGCCGGACACTATGAGAACAGGAAAGAATCCGTGGATATGATGATCCGTTCCTCCAGAGAAGTGATAGAGGAGCTGATCGCCTGTGGTGTGGATTTTAACCGCAGAGATGGGGAACTGGCTTATACCAGGGAAGGTGCCCATTCCAGGCCGAGAATCCTGTTTCACAAAGATATCACAGGAAAAGAGATCACAAGCAGGCTGCTGGAAACAGTCCAGAAACTTCCCAATGTAAAAATTTTGACAAGGACAACCATGATTGATATACTGGAGGAGAATAACCGGTGTTACGGTATTGTGGCACGCCGGGAGGACGGCAGTACATTTGGAATCACAGCCCGGGATACAATCTGGGCCTGCGGCGGAATCGGCGGGCTTTATGAGCATTCCACCAATTTTCCTCATCTGACAGGAGATGCCCTTGCTATTGCGCTGAAGCACGGCGTTGAGCTGGAGCATCCGGATTACGTACAGATTCACCCTACAACCTTATATTCCAAGAAACCGGGCCGCAGATTCCTTATATCGGAGTCCGTGCGCGGGGAGGGTGCGAAATTATACAATGCCAATATGGAGCGTTTTGCCAATGAGGTGCTTCCCCGGGATATTCTTGCAGACGCCATCCACAGGCAGATGGAGATAGACCACAAACCCTATGTGTGGCTGGATATGCGCCCCCTTGGGGAGGAAGAGATCATGTCTCATTTCCCCAATATTTTTGAGCGATGTCTGGAGGAAGGGTATGATGTGAGAAAGGAATGTATTCCTGTTGTGCCTGCCCAGCATTATTTTATGGGCGGTGTAAAAGTGGATCTGGACAGCAGGACTACAATGGAAAATCTTTACGCGGCAGGAGAGACAAGCTGCAACGGCGTTCACGGCGCAAACCGCCTGGCAAGTAATTCCCTGCTGGAGAGTCTGGTGTTTGCAAAGCGTGCGGCTTTGCGGATCTCAGAGCGTGAGCAGCAGGAGAATGGAGAAATATGCCGGGAAAAGGCAGCCATGCTTCTGACGAAAGCGGAGAGAGAAGGCTTTCCGAGGCAGGAAGAGCTTCAGAGGATGTACGGAGAGAGCGTTTTGAAAGAAATCGAAAGGGTGAAAAAAGCGGTATGAATCAGATTACAATGAAATTAAATGCAGACCATTTGATCATGCAGGCTCTGCAGGAAGATATAACCAGTGAGGATATTACCACCAATGCGGTAATGCGCGGGGCATGCCCCGGCGAGGTGCAGCTGATCTGTAAGCAGGATGGTGTGATAGCCGGACTTGATGTTTTTAAAAGAGTCTTTGAGCTTCTGGATGAAAAGACAGAGGTGGAGTTTTATGTAAATGACGGTGACCGGGTGAAAAACGGTCAGCTTATGGCAACGCTTCACGGAGATATCCGGGTACTTCTCTCCGGTGAGCGTGTTGCTTTGAACTATCTGCAGAGAATGAGCGGGATCGCCAGCTATACAAGGCAGATCGCGGATCTGCTTGCAGGCAGCAAGACAAAACTTCTGGATACCAGAAAGACAACGCCGAATATGCGTGTTTTTGAGAAATACGCAGTAAAAGTGGGCGGCGGATATAATCACAGATATAATCTGTCGGATGGTATTTTATTAAAAGACAATCATATAGGGGCAGCAGGAAGTGTGACAAAGGCTGTGGAAATGGCAAAAGAATATGCACCTTTTGTGCGTAAGATTGAAATAGAAGCAGAAAATCTTGATATGGTGAAGGAGGCCGTGGAAGCAGGGGCTGATATCATCATGCTGGACAATATGACACCGGAGATGATGAAGGAGGCCATCCGAATCATTGACGGAAGGGCTGAGACGGAGTGTTCCGGCAATGTGACCAGGGAGAATGTGGAAAGGCTTGTATCTATCGGCGTGGATTATATTTCCAGCGGGGCGCTGACGCATTCCTCACCGATTCTTGATATTTCCCTGAAAAATCTGCATCCCGTGTCCTGTTAGCGGCAGGTGCAGCGGGCCGGCTTTGGGAGTATGAAAGGAAGCACCGCAAAAGGACAGCGAGAAAGGAATAAGTGAGGATGAACGGCGAAAAACGCAGACAGGAAATTTTAGAATATATCAGGCGCAGCCCGGAACCTGTTTCCGGTACGAAGCTGGCACAGCGGTTCCAGGTCAGCCGCCAGGTGATTGTGCAGGATATTGCACTTTTGCGGGCGCAGAAACAGGATATTCTTTCCACGCACCGGGGGTATGTGTTTCATGCCCCGGTGTTTGCGAGCCGTGTGTTCTACGTGTGCCATAAGGACAGTGAGATTCTGGAGGAGCTGAATCTGATCGTTGACTGCGGAGGCAAAGTGGAGGACGTGTTCATACGTCATGAGGTTTATGGACAGCTCAGGGCAGATCTGTCTGTTGATTCCAGAAAGAAGGCTGCTGAGTTTGTGAGAGGCATACAGGGAGGACAATCAAGTCCTCTGAAGAATATCACTTCGGGTTATCACTACCATACGGTTCTTGCAGACAGCGAGCAGACCCTGGATGAGATAGCGGAAGAGCTTTTTAAACGTGGTTTTCTGGCCGAGGCGGGAACCAAGATATCGTAACCGGAAATATCAGGAAAAGAGGCAGAGAGAAATGCGGGAACAGCTGACAGAGAATGACGTAAAGAAAATCCAGGAGGAAATCGAATACCGGAAGCTGGTGGTCAGAAAAGAAGCCATAGAGGCTGTCAAGGAGGCCAGGGCACAGGGGGATCTGAGCGAAAACTTTGAGTATTATGCGGCTAAGAAGGATAAGAACAAGAACGAGAGCCGTATCCGGTATCTGGAGAGAATGCTGAAGACTGCCGCCATTGTAAAAGATAATTCAAAGAGTGATGAAGTGGGAATCAACAATGTGGTAGAAATTTACTATGAAGAGGATGATGAGACCGAGACTTACAAGCTGGTAACGTCCATCCGAGGCAACTCTCTTGACAATAAGATCAGTATCGAATCTCCCCTTGGAAAGGCCATCCGCGGACACCGGGAGGGTGACCGGGTTATGGTGAAAGTAAATGATACGGTGAGTTATCCGGTTGTGATAAAAGCCATTGTAAAAACAACAGAAGATGAGGATGATCAGATTAGGAGTTTTTGAGGACATGGAGACATGCCCTCTTTTTTTGAATGAAAAAAGGGTTTAGTCCTTTTTCTGTAATGGGAAATGCTTTATAATGTTAGGTATGCAGATGTGTGTCCGGGAAAGGGCAGTCTGTGAGAGCATTTGCGGCAGATTGGGAAAGAGAGGAATGTAAGTATGAATCAGGCAGAAGAAAAATTATTCAGGTGTTTGGAAAGTGTGAAAAAGAGAACGGATTTTAAACC
Source organism: Blautia caccae (assembly GCF_040095955.1). Lineage (NCBI taxonomy): Bacteria > Bacillati > Bacillota > Clostridia > Lachnospirales > Lachnospiraceae > Blautia > Blautia caccae. The sequence goes on from NZ_JBBMFP010000017.1 coordinate 69,481, forward strand.
GGAGGTGGCTCTGGTACTGGGGTCCGGACTGGGGGATTATGCGGACGGGATCCGGATTGAGGATACTGTAGATTATAAGGATATTGAGGGATTTCCGACCTCCACTGTGGAAGGGCATAAGGGGCGGTTTGTATTTGGCTATGTGGGGAAGGTGCCTGTGGTGATCATGCAGGGGCGTGTCCATTATTATGAAGGATATCCCATGACAGATGTTGTGCTGCCGGTGAGGCTTATGGGACTTTTGGGAGCGAAAAAGCTGATTCTGACCAATGCGGCAGGAGGAGTAAACTTTGATTTTGATCCGGGAGACTTTATGCTGATCCGGGATCATATCACCACCGCTGTGCCGAGTCCTTTGATTGGGCCGAATATGGATAAGCTGGGGCCCAGGTTCCCGGATATGAGTGAGGTTTACAGTGTAAGGATGCGTAATGTGGTGAAGGATGCGGCGGAAAAGCTGGGTATTACACTGAAAGAAGGCGTATATATGCAGTTTAGCGGACCGAATTATGAGACACCCGCGGAGATTCGGATGTGCAGAGTGTGGGGCGCTGATGCGGCTGGGATGAGTACAGCCTGCGAGGCTATGGCTGCACGGCATATGGGAATGGAAGTCTGCGGGATTTCCTGTATTACGAATCAGGCTGCGGGGATGGGTGAGAAGCTGGATCATAAGGAGGTGCAGGAGACGGCGGACAGGGTTTCGCGGGAGTTTGCGGGGTTGGTGACGGAGGTTATTGAGAGAGTTTAGCTGTAGAAGGATAAGAGGTGTGGCATAGGCGGACGGCGAAAGAGACGGCGCGGCAGGAGCGGGAGGGGGAGATACAGCCTGGCTCCTGGCTGCGCTCCCCTCAGCTAACTTGCTCCCGGCTGCTAAATTCGTCAGCAAGGGCTTCCTCATTAATCAGCTGGGGCAAGTGGGGAGAACACAGGGTAACGCAGTGGGGAACTGCAGGGTTAGGGGAGTATTGGGGGGAGAGTCAGGGTGGTTTGGGTGCCTTTTGGGGTGCTGGTAATTTGGAGGCCATAGGCGGGGCCGTAGTGGAGGCGGATGCGTTGGCTGCAGTTTTGGAGGCCGTAGCCCGTGGTGGGGACCAGGGTTTGGGAGGCCAGCAGGCGGTTCAGTTCTTTCAGGCGGTCCGGAGGAATTCCGGGGCCGTTGTCTTTTAGGATTATCTTGATCGATTCTTTGTATTCCACGGTTATTGTGATTGACAGGGGTGTAGGTGATGAGGCGAAATCTCCGTGTATGATGGAGTTTTCTACTATGGGCTGCAGTGTGAATTTAGGGATTCCGAAGGAGGATGCCTGGCCGCTGCAGCTTATTTTCCATGTGATCTTTCCGTCATAGCCGGCCTGTTCGATTTGGAGATAGGCTTCTATCATACGGAGTTCCTGTTCGATGGTAATGATGTCTTTTCCTTTGCTCAGAGAGATACGGTAAAATTGGGACAGGGACTGGATCAGACGGCAGGCAGTCTCTTTTTTGTCCATGAGCATGCATATGCGTATGGTATCCAGGGAGTTATATAGAAAATGCGGATTGATCTGCTCCTGAAGTATGGTGAATTTTGATTTTTCAATTTCCAGCTCATGCTGTCTTATGGCAGTGTTGAGCTGTGTGTTTTTCTTGAATAAGTTGCTGAATGTTATGATTATGGAGTCTATTTCATCACCGGGGGTGTTGTTATTTACAAGGGTATCCAGGATGGCTTCAGCGGCGCTGGCGGATGCAAGGTCTTTATCAGGGATGTTATTGATGGTACTGGAAAAGTATTTTATGCGTTTGGACAGGGTGATGGGGAATATGATGACGGCAATGATGCATAAAAGTACAGTCAGTGAAAAGACCAGCAGATAGCCAGCCAGAAGGGCCTGGTTTACTATTTTGGTGCTGCCCTTTGATGATTCAAAAAGATAATACCAGTCAGTAAATCTGCTTTTCTTTAAGATTTGGAAACGGGCGTCTTCGGAGGAGAATACTTTGTTTTGTTCGCAGATGTCTGGCGGATTGGAAAGGGTCAGGTTTTCAGTGCTGCTGTATAAAGGAGTGGATGCAGAGTCCAAAAGAGTGAGGGCTGTTGTATCCGCGTTGGGAGACAGGATGCTTTTCATGGTGTTGGGCAAGTCTATATCGATATAGTAAACAGCAATGATGGTTCCGTTTATATTTTTGATCGCTTTGTAAAAGCTGGCTGTGCCGGCGGAGGAAACGTCGGCCGGGGACACTGTTTTCAGGCGGTTGACACCAGAGGACTCAGATGCGATTTGATTAAGGGCAGTGGTATCCAGGTCTGCGAGAGGGAAAAAATGAAAACTGTCCCCGTCGGTGAATGGAAAATAGTCAGAGTATATTCTGATTTTCTTTACATTATAGACATACTCCAGGCTGGTGACATTGGCGCGCAGAGATTCAAAACGCGACAGTGCCAGAGAGGAGATATCTTTTGAGGCGTTATCGGGAGTCAGTGAGGAGGAGAACAGGGAAGAGAGCGCATTCTGCATGTCAATGATCTGACCAAGACGTGCTTCTATCTGCTGCGCTTCCAGGCTGGCGTCTGAGATAAGCTGGTTTATGGTTTCTTTTTTCAGATAGCTGTTGATGATAAACATGGCTATAGTGATGGAGAGGAGCAGGGGGATCATGGATGTTAAAATAAAGGCAGCAGTCAGCTTGGATCGAAAGGTGGAAAAATGTTTATGAAAGGATTTTTTGAATTTATTCATAATAGCCTCCGGTTGTTTTTCTATTGGCAATATTATAGCAAAATTTAAAAGGAATAAAAATGATTTATGTTAAAATGGATATGATATCTTAAAAAATAGATAATAAATTGTATGATTTTCCTAAATGGATGTGATATCTTAATATTAGCTGAACAAGCGGTACTAATTACAGATTCTTTTGCGCAGGAGATTCTAAGAGCTGAAAAAGGAGTATGGTATGAAGAAAAGAAATTGGAGAAGAAAGATGGCAGCAGGGACTGCTGTGCTTATGACGGGAACTATGCTTTTGTCAGGATGTACTTCCGCAGAAGAGGATGCCGGTGCAGGCAAAAAGGAAGCAAAACAGGAGGAAACAACCCAGGAGACGGAGATAACAGTTTATACTGCAGCCATCAATGAGGATGAGTATGGACAGGCATTTAAAAAACTGGTGGAGGAAAATCTGGATTTTAAAGTCAACTTTGAGGCAGAACCTCTGCTGTATGCGGATACGGTAAATAAAGCAACTACCATGCTGGCATCGGGAGATGACTCTGTGGATGTGTACTTTATTGATGAGATTATGCAGTTATCATTTATGAGCGCTGACTTTTTGGAGCCTATAGATGATGTGATAACAGAAGAAGATTTAAATGAATTTATGGATGGATATGCAGATAAATTTTTAAAGAAGGACGGTCATGTATACGGAGTACCGGCTGATTTTGGGGGAATTCTTTTCTTTGTCAATAAGAAAATGTTTGATGAAGCCGGGATTGCCATACCTACGAATCAGGAAGAGTTTATTGAAGCTGCAAAAGCTCTTACAAAAGACGGAAAGTACGGACTGCTGGAGGCCTGGGACAAGGCTTCGCATCTACAGGATAATCTGAACCGCTGGTGTCTCATGTTTGGCGGTAATTTCTATGACTGGACGCTGGACGGGACAAAGGAAGCCATTAAATTCATGTATGATCTGGTCCACACCTATGGGGTGACGAGCATTGATAATCTTAGCGTGGATTTTGAGACAGGCAACCAGAAGTTCACGGATGGCAGTGCGGCTATGTATTTTCAGTGGTCATCTGCCTCCTCCTCTTTTTCAGAAGCAGGAAAATATGGTGATGAGATTATTTGTGCACCTATGCCCACCTTTGTGACCAATAAGGCACCCATGAGTTCCTGGATGTGGGTGGTGAACAAAAATTCCTCTAAAAAGGAAGCTGCAAAGGAATATATTAAATTTATGGTAACACCTGAGGCGCAGGCAGCGTATGTGAAAGCATGCGGTAGATTTTCACCGACAGCGAATCTGAGTGTATGGGATGATCCGGAACTGACAAAAGATCTTCTGACTGTGGAAGAACATAAGTCATATGTGGAGGACAACGCATTTGAGGCCAGAACGTTAAGTGAGAGACACAGTGAATATATGGATACGGTAACAGGAACCCTTCAGGAATATCTTATGGATGAGATCAGTTATGAGGAATGCCTGGAAAAAGGACAGCAGCAGATTGATGAGCTATTAGGCAAAAACTAAGGCGGATGGAGGCTGTAGTATCTGCAGCCTCCGTTTTGAAAATATTTGGAAGAGGGGAATGTAATGTTGAAAAAACTGACGCTCACAAAGCGGAAAATTTTATTTGCATGGATCTGCATTCTTCCGGTTCTGTTGATTCGGGCATGGACAACCATATATCCGGTCGTGACGATGTTTTACTATAGTCTGCTGGACTATGATCTGATTCGGAGAACAAAAAAGTTTGCAGGTCTGCTGAATTTTAAGAAACTTACCACAAATAAACAGTTTTTAGAGTCTTTGTCTTTTACACTGGTTTTTACTGTGGTTTCCTTACTGGCGATCATTGTACTGGGAATCGGACTTGCCCTTTTGCTGAAACAGAATTTCGGCGGAAGAAAGCTGATAAGGACTATCGCTTTGATTCCATGGGGGCTGTCTATGATCGTTGTATCTATAGCTGCTCTTTGGGCTTTTGATGATACTTATGGGATTATAAATGATTTGATAAGAAGAATAGGGTTTGCAGGGTATCACTTTAATTGGCTCTCAGATAGATCGGGAGCGCAGATATCCGTTATTATGGTGAATATATGGAAGAATGTATCCTTCTTTGGAATTATCATGCTGGCAGCATTTCAGGGAATACCGGGAGAACTGTTTGAGTCAGCTAAGATTGACGGGGCTAATGACTGGAAGATATTGTTTCATGTATCGCTGCCCTATGTTATGAGAACTTTTATTATAATGATTATTTTCATCGGTGTTTCTCAGATCAACAGCTTTGAGATTGTATATGCAATGACAAAGGGAGGGCCGGGAACATCCACATCCCTTTTGGCTTACAGGCTCTATATGGAAGCAACAAAAAATATGAATTACGGAATGGCGTCAGCGATCACTGTGGTCATGTTTTTAGCGACAGCGGTTTATGGAGTCGTGGGATTGTCGATTTACAGAAAAGTGGACTATTAAGGGGGGATGAGTATGAAAATGTCCGGGAAGAAGAAAATGTTCCTATGGGTTTTGACTATCATTGTGGGATTTATTATTATGTGGCCTGTTTACTGGATCATAAAATCCTCTTTTACACAGCAGGTGGATTTGTTTAAATCGCCTATAGAGTACAAGCCGATTCATCTGACGCTTGATAATTACAGGCAGTTGTTCCAGGCGGCAGGACTTACGGAATATCTGAAAGGGACGCTTATCATTACAGCGGTCTCCCTGGTTCTATCCGTTTTTCTATGTGCGTTAGCCGGTTATGGATTTTCAAGATGTCAGACGAAAGGGTTAAATGCGGCATTTGCCTTTATCATGTTTTCTACCATGATACCAGGCACGGTAACGGTTATCCCTCTTATGACATTATGGCGTCATCTGGGGCTGAGTGATACATTTGCAGGACTGGTGGTTTTGTATTTTTCCATTTTGATCCCGTTTTCAACCATCATGTATTCCGGTTTCATCAGTCAGATCCCGTCTTCTTTGGAGGAGGCAGCCAGAATTGACGGGGCGACTATGGCAGGAGCATTTGTGCGGATCATACTTCCCCTGCTGAAACCGATCATGGCAACCCTGTGTATTATTAATTTTATCACATGTCTGAATGAATTTTTTACACCGCTGATGTTTACTACTAAAAATGTGAAGGTGATGAGCATGTTAATGTCATCAATTCCAAAGATGAATCAGTACCAGATGCCATGGGGAGCGATCAGCGCTGCGGGATGTATGATGCTGCTTCCGGCAATTTTGTTTATTGTCTGCTTTGAAAAAAATATTATGGGCGGCCTCATGATGGGAAGTATAAAGCAGTAAAGGATGGAAAGTCATGATAAATGTAATGGTGATTGAAGATCGTATCTTAACATTGAATGCTCTGAAAACGCAGGTGAGATGGGAAGAATATGGACTGAACCCGGTGGGGTTCTATTCCAACTGCCAGGAAGCCATGAGAAGCCTGGATGAATCAAAGCCTGATGTGATAATATCGGATATTGTTATGCCCGGGATGGACGGCCTTAGTTTCTGCGAGTATATTAACGGATTGGGCCGAAATATAAAAATAATCATTATCAGTGCATACAGTAAATTCGAGTATGCAAAGAAAGGTATTCAGCTTGGGGTATATGATTTTTTGGAAAAGCCTGTGGATTATGAATTCCTGAGCCAGCGTATTTTGCAGGCCGGCAAAGAAAAGCATCACGAGGAGCAGGTACAGCATGTTTATGAGAACAATCACGGCATTTATCGGGAAGCCTTTTTTCAAAAGCTTTTGAAGGACAGTAAAGAGAGCAGTAAACTGGACCGGGTAGAACTGGAAGAGATTCTGGAATCCGATCTGCGGAAAATGCAGTTTAACTGTATTATGGCGGCAGTGGAAACAGGAAAAAGTGATATCACAGGGGAAGCAATCTGTGCTGAAATCTGCCGAAACCTGTCTCAGTATTATCAGACCCAGGAATTTTGGGGACCGTTTTTAATGGAGACGGATGTTTTCTGCATTGTATTTGGAGAAAAAGAAAACTTTCTTATGAACACATTGGTACATCTGCTGAAAAAGTATATCCGAGATTTGGCAGAAAAAGGTACAGGTGTGGATATCAACGTCGGAATCGGATACTGGGTGGACGATATCAGAAAGCTGCAGTATGCCGCGGATGCTGCTGCGCAGGCACTGGAATATCGTTTTGTTCTGGGGAAAAACCAGGTTTTTCATATTCATGATTATGCAGATAAAGAATTATCGGATTATACGCGCTTTGATTATTTTGAAAAAAAGCTGACGGACGGTCTGACAAGCGGTGATTTCGGAGAAATTGATAAAGTGTGTACTGAGATACGGAATTATATGGAAAAGCATCGGATCAAAAGGTCGTATTTGCTTTTCTTTGTCACTACATTTTTAAGTACGCAGGTCTGCGGTCTTCTTCCGGAGGAAAAGGTGAAGGATTTAATAAGTCTGCAGAAACTAAACGCCATGGTCTATGCCTCAGATATTCTTGAATATTTAGAGAAAATTCTTATAGCTTCATGCCGTGAGATCAGGAATTATACTGCTAAGGATACGACGCAGACAGTTTCTAAGATCAAGAGGTATGTCGAGGAAAATTACAGAGAAGAGGATTTGAGTCTGGGACAGATCGCAAAGGTTTTCAGTATGAGTCCTAATTATATCTGCCGTATTTTTAAAGAACAGACAGGCAGTACCCTGGTGAATTATATCAGCAGTCTCAGAATCCTCCAGGCAAAAAAATTATTGGTAGAGACAGATAAAAAAATAGGAGAGATCAGCAGCGAACTGGGTTATTCCAGTCAATATTATTTTAGTATGGGATTTAAGAAGGCAACCGGATATTCTCCAAAGGAATACCGGAAAATACAGGAATAAAGGAGAATCAGAATGAATGGTAAAAAGATAAAGGTGGGGATTGTAGGGCTTGTTTTCGGAGGCGCTTTTCCGACTATTTACAGAGATCATCCGGATGTGGAGGAGGTGGTCATCTGTGATAAAAATGAGGAACTGCTCAGGGATTTTTCGAGAAAGTTTGGGTTTAGCAAGTGCTGCAGCGATTATCAGGAACTGCTGGACAGTGATGTGGATGCTGTGCATATTTTAACCAATATTCATACACATGCGGATTTGGCCGTGCAGGCATTAAATGCGGGAAAACACTGCGCTGTGACTGTACCCATGGCGACAACGCTGGATGAGATCAGGAATATCATAGAGGCAAAGAAAAAGAGCGGAAAAAACTATATGATGATGGAGACAAGTGTTTATACATATCAGAGCCTGTATGTTAAATCTTTGATCGATCAGGGGAAGCTGGGCCGGATTCAATATCTGAGAGGAACGCATTTTCAGGATATGGAAGGGTGGCCTGATTACTGGAAAGGCCTTCCGCCGCTGCATTATGCAACGCATGCGGTGTCGCCGCTGTTGTTTTTAAGCGGACAGAGAGCAGCGAAGGTACACTGTTTCGGAAGCGGAACCATGCGGGATGAGCTGGTTCAGAAATATGGAAATCCTTATCCGGTGGAGACAGCGGTCTTTCAGTTGGAGGATGGGAAGACTTCCGCAGATGTCACACGTTCTTTGTTTGAGACGGCCCATGAGTATGTGGAGGGATTCAGTGTCTTTGGGGATAAGATGTCTTTTGAGTGGAATTTTGAGGAAGAAGATCCTTATGTATATGCTTTTGAGGAAGGAATGGCAGAGACGAATATTGGCAGCAGGGGAAGAGTAATTAGCAGGCAGGAGGTGCATTGTCCGAATAGGGCGGAGATTCTGCCTGAGGAGATCAGAAAGTATACTACGGAATTTGCCATTCTGGACCCGGATAATCCTGATATGTATATGAAGCAGGGGGGCGGTCATCATGGATCTCATCCGCATTTGGTGAATGAATTTGTCAGGAGTATTGTGGAGGAGAGGGAGCCGATGATCGATGTGTATACGGCTGCTGATTGGACGGCTGCGGGGATTTGCGGGCATGAGTCGGCCATGAGGAATGGGGAGGGGGTTGTGATTCCGGAGTTTAGGTGAAAATGAGGGGATATGGCATTTGGCGGACTGCGAAAGAAACGGCGCGGCAGGAGCGGAAGGGGGAGATACAGCCTGGCTCCTGGCTGCGCTCCCCTCAGCTAAACACTCGCCAGCCTGTATCTCCCCCTCCCGCTCCTGCCGTACCGTCTCTTTCGCCTGGTGGTGGAATGCGGGAAGGAAATCCGTGCGGGGTGGGGACTTGTTTTTTGTCTATCTGTTTAGTAGTTTCCAGGTATCATTTTCTATGAGGATTGCCTGATTGTCGGTGATTATTTTCAAATCTAATGTGGTTGCGTATTTTTGGATTATTTTTTCTGCAGCTTTTCCTAATTCCCAGTTTTTGTAGTGGGGAACTACATAGAATTCAATTAAATCAAGGCCGGTGTAGTCTTTTAAATCAGGGGCTTTTTCCGGTTTGTCCATTTCAGCGCTGTAGCGGATATCAGGAGCCACTGCGATCGCGCCGGCGGATTCGCCGATGTATAGCTTTCCATTGTTTATTTCCTTGATGAGCAGTTTGTCTGCGCCGGTTCTTTTTAATTCCTGAAGAAGGAAAAAGGTATTGCCGCCTGATATATATATGATATCGTTTTTCTCCAGTTTACTTTTTATTGTTTCATAAGATGAACTGGAGATTTCTAATTCTTCTACTTTAAGTCCCATCCTTTTCAGACGCCATTTGCCTATTTTTACAAAGAAACCTAATTTTTCTGCAAGACTTGCGGTGGGGATAAAGGTTACGGTCTTATTTTTCAGATTTGGTTCAATTGTTTTTAATATATCCCCAACATTTTGAAACATGGAGACTAAAAGCATTCTTTTCATATGGCATCCTCCTGCAGTGTAGTATAAGTCTGAGTATACTACAGCCGGGGAAGGCTGACAATGTCTTTAACATAATGAGAGAATAAATATGACATACTATGTCATGTTTTTTATAGTATACTGTTTATAATCAAATGAAAAAAAGAGGTTACTTTATTTAACCGGGGAATAATTGTTAATAAAGAAGGTTCAGATGACAGACAGCCGTTTATTAGCTTAATAAACTATGGCAGTCTATGACGGTCCTGATCCGGTCCAAAAAATGAACGGGCAATATAGATCATATTTAAGAAGAGGAGAGAAATGAAATGGACGTAATTACTTTGACAAAGGAAAATCTTGAAAAAGAGCATATCTGCTGTGCAATTTCCAATAATAAGGACTGTCAGGTGGCAGCCAAGAAAGCGTGGATCGCCCGGCAGTTAGATGCAGGACTGATGTTCAAAAAATGTGATGTCCGGGGAAAATGTTTTATTGAATATATTCCCGCGGAGGAGGCATGGGCTCCCATATTAGCGGAAGGCTATATGTACATTGACTGCCTGTGGGTTTCCGGAAAATTCAAAGGGCAGGGATATTCCACCCTGCTTCTGGACGAGTGCATCAAAGACAGCAGGGCCAAGGGCAAAAAAGGTCTGGCAGTTCTTTCATCACCCAAAAAAAGGCCCTATCTCTCTGACCCGGACTTCCTCAGATATAAAGGCTTCCAATTGGCGGATACAGCAATGCCGTACTACGAACTACTATACCTGCCTTTCGATAAAACTTCCGGGAAACCGCAGTTCAGAGAGCAGGTAAAAACACCACAATCAGAGCAGAAGGGCTTTCTTCTCTATTACAGCCACCAATGTCCGTTTACGGCGAAATACGTTCCTCTCATAGAAAATCTGGCCAAAGACAAAGGCGTACCCTTCCAAGCAATACGCTTTGAATCAAAAGACCAGGCGCAAAATGCCCCATCCCCATTTACCACATACAGTCTCTTTTACAACGGAACCTTTCTGACAAACGAAATACTATCCGAAAAGAAATTTGAAAAAATTCTCTCAGAACAAAATCTATAACTCCACTCTCACAAGCCGCTGCCGGGAAAACCGTAAGCGGCTTCTTTACCCAAAATACTTTATGCTTTCGGCAAATTAAAACTCTAACCAAAATCATCTCAAAACTAAATAATAAATAATTATATCAATAACAAACACAAACACTAAAAAATAAAATCAATTAATATTACTATAAATATCAACACTTATATTACTATTATTATTTCAACAATACATTTAAAATCTCCAACCTTAAAAATACCGCTCAAAAATAAACTCATAAAACCCACAAAGCACGAAACCAGACTTACCAGACAAATATCCTGTACAACCATGTTATCAGACAACGATTCCCCTATCGTCACTAAACCGCACAGTTCAAGAACATCCGCCCTGTATATTCCGCATTATATCCCAGGTGAAGGAGGGGCATAGGGAAAGGGATTCAGTAGGTTTAGTGGAGCGGCGGGCAGATCCACCTGCGGCAGTCACTTAATGAGGAGGCCTCATCCGACGAATTTAGTGAATGCCAGCAGGTTAGCTGCCCACCAGCGGAACGTCGGATGAATCCCTTTCCCTATGCCCCTCCTTCGCCGTCCGCATATGCCAAAATCCCCCCCCCATATTCTATTCTCTCTTAAATAATGAAAATTTTACACAGATTTTACAAAACCCCAATAAAAGATTTTACATACCTCCCCTACAATAAGGAAAGAATAAAAGGTAATAAGTATGCCTTGCTACAAAAGGAAAAGGAGAAAAAGTATGGATTTCTTTAGTATTTTGACCTTAATCGGCGGTCTGGCTTTGTTTTTATATGGAATGAATGTCATGGGTGACGGTCTGGCCAAGGTATCAGGCGGCAAAATGGAGAGGATTTTGGAGACACTAACCTCAAATCCCCTGAAAGCCGTAGGCCTGGGCGCTGCCGTAACCGCAGTCATCCAGTCATCATCAGCAACCACCGTAATGGTAGTTGGCTTCGTCAATTCAGGCATCATGAAACTCTCTCAGGCAGTTGGCGTTATCATGGGTGCCAATATCGGTACAACAATTACATCCTGGATTCTGAGTCTTTCCGGAATCGAAAGTGACAATTTTTTCATACAGCTTTTTAAACCCTCCACATTCTCACCCGTCCTGGCCATTGTTGGCGTTGCCTTCCTTATGTTTGCCAAAAGTGAGAAGAAAAAAGACATCGGCATGATATTTATCGGATTTGCCGTTCTCATGTTCGGTATGGACAGTATGAGCAGCGCAGTGAAGCCGCTGGCGGATGTACCTGAATTTACAGGGATTCTGACACAGTTTTCCAACCCGATTCTCGGTATGATCGCCGGTACCATTCTGACGGCAGTGATCCAGAGCTCCTCCGCGTCAGTGGGTATCCTGCAGGCCCTCTGCGTAACCGGTGCAGTCAGCTTTGACGTTGCTATTCCCATTATCATGGGCCAGAACATCGGTACCTGCGTAACAGCACTTCTCTCCGCTGTAGGAGCCAAGAAAAATGCAAAGCGTGCTGCCATGGTGCATTTATACTTTAACGTGATCGGTACAGTTATCTTCATGATTCTGTTCTACACCCTGAATTCCTTCATCCATTTTGGATTTATGGGACATGCGGCAAACGCGGCAGGCATTGCAGTGGTACACACAACTTTTAACGTATTTGCAACTGTGCTTCTGCTTCCTTTCTCCAGAGGCCTGGAGAAGCTGGCAAAACTCACGATCCGCGACAAGGAGGAGGAAACAAAACCGGCTGTACAGGATGTGCAGACCCAGCTTCTGGATGTGCGATTCCTGGATAAACCGGCATTTGCCATGGAGCAGAGTCGTCATGTAGTGGATAAAATGGCAAAAGAGGCCCAGGATTCTCTGCACACTGCGCTGTCACTCATTGACAGATATGATGAGATGAAAGCGGAAGAGGTGGTGACCCTGGAGGACCATGTGGACCGCTATGAGGATGCCCTCGGAACCTATCTGGTGAAACTGAGCCAGAAGGATTTGAATCAGAAGGACAGCCACGACTTGTCCATTATGCTCCACTGCATCGGGGACTTTGAACGAATCTCTGACCATGCGGTAAATATTATGCAGTCCGCAAAAGAAATGTATTCAAAAAATATGAAATTCTCCGATAAGGCACTGCAGGAACTGCATGTGATCGCCAAAGCGGTTGAGGATATCTTTGACTCCGCATACAAAGTATTTGCTGGGCAGGATCAGGAGATGGCCAAAAGTGTGGAACCTCTGGAACAGGTAATCGATGAATTGAATATGGAGCTGAAAAGCCGCCACATCCGCAGGCTGAGAGAAGGAAAATGTACCATAGAACAGGGATTTGTCCTCTCGGATATAACCACCAGTCTGGAGAGAATAGCAGATCACTGCTCCAACATTGCAGTCTGTATCACCCAGGTGCCTGAGGATACCTTTGACACTCACAGCTACCTGGAACATATGAAGCGTGAAGACAACTCGGAATTCCAGAGAGTGATGGAACTCTCCCGCAGTCGTTACCAGCTTCCATAAATTTTTCTTGTGCGCTCCCGAAAAAATGCGTATACTGTCTATAGAATGAGATGGGCAGAGAAGGGAGCGCATATGATTTATTGTGTGGAAGATGAAAGAAATATTCGGGAACTTCTTGTATATACATTAGGCACCACCGGATTTCAGGCCAAAGGACTGAGTGACGGAAAAGAGCTCTTCACAGCATTGGAGGATGAAATTCCGGAACTGATTCTTCTGGATATTATGCTTCCCGGTGACGACGGATATGCTATATTAGAAAAATTGAAAAAGGAGCACAGGACCAGGGATATTCCCATAATCATGGTGACAGCCAAGGAGGCGGAATATGACAAGGTGCGGGGACTGGACGGAGGGGCTGATGATTATATCACAAAGCCCTTTGGCATGATGGAATTCATCTCCCGGGTCCGGGCTGTGCTGAGAAGAAGCAGTAGGCAGACACAGGACAAGATCCTGCGCTGTGAAAATCTCTCCGTAAATGTGGACCGCCACGAGGTAATGGACGGACAGCGGAGAGTGGAACTGACATTGAAAGAATTTGAAATGCTCCGCTATCTGATGGAGAATCAGGGAATCGTGCTGAGCCGCGACAGGCTGCTGGAACATATCTGGGGATATGACTTTGACGGTGAGACCAGGACAGTAGATGTACATATCCGGACACTGCGGCAGAAACTGGGCGACTGCGGCAACCTGATTGAGACCATCCGGGGAGTGGGATATCGGATTGGAGATGGAAGATGAAACAACGTATACTGAACCACGTGGGAATTATGGTGGTTCTTTCCGTGATACTGACCTTTATTGCGGCAAGCGCTGTTATGTACGGAAAATATAATCATTATATGAAGCAGGATGTGAGGAATGAGGCCGAGTACATCCGCTACGCGGTGGAGAATACGGGGAAGGAATATCTGAACAAAACAACAGGTGACCTGACTACCAGCCGCATTACCCTGGCAAAGCCTGACGGAACGATCCTCTATGACTCAGAGAAGGACGCATCAGACCTGGAAAATCATAAGGACAGGCCTGAGATCATTGAGGCCAAGAAGGAGGGAACCGGTGAGGTCGTGCGGTTTTCCCAGACTCTTTCAAAGCAGACTTTTTATTATGCGGTCAAATTAAATGACGGCAATATTCTGCGGGTAGCTAAGACGACGGACAGTGTTCTTTCTACCATGCTTTCCAGCTTTACGCTTCTGGGACTTCTGCTGATCGCAATACTGGCATTGGCATTTTTTGTGGTGGAGAAGCAGACGCGGAGGCTGATCGCGCCAATCAATGAGCTGGATCTGGAGCATCCCCTGGAACACGTGGCTTATGAGGAGCTGCGGCCTCTTTTAAACAGGGTGGATGAACAGAATGTGCAGATCGCCAAGCAGGTGGAAGAGCTGAAGCAGGCTGAGATGGTGCGCAGGGAATTTTCTGCCAATGTGTCCCATGAGCTGAAGACACCGCTCATGTCCATATCCGGTTACGCGGAGATCATGCGGGACGGGCTGGTACAGCCCCAGGATGTACCGGAGTTTGCAGGCAGGATATATGATGAGGCCAGCAGGCTGACCAGCCTTGTGCAGGATATCATTGAGATATCCAAGCTGGATGAGAGTAAAAATATGCCGTTTGAGGACGTGGATCTGTATGAGATGACGCAGGATATCTGCCAGACACTCATGCTTCCCGCAAAGAAGAAGCGTGTGACTGTGCTCATGGAAGGAAAGAGTGTATCCATACAGGGAGTCCGGCATGTTCTGTATGAAATGCTGTATAACCTTGTGGATAACGCCATCAAATATAATAAAGAAGGTGGATATGTGAAGGTTTTGCTGGCACGGGAAAAGGACGGTGTGCGGTGGAGCGTAGAGGATAACGGGATAGGGATCGCAAAAGAAGAGCAGGAGAGAATATTTGAAAGGTTTTACCGGGTGGATAAGAGCCATTCGAGGAAGACCGGAGGGACCGGGCTTGGGCTTTCTATTGTGAAGCATGGGGCAGCGCTGCATCATGCTAAGATTGTGCTGAATAGTGAGCCTGGGAAGGGAACGAAGATTGTGCTGAGGTTTTAGCAGCGGCGAGGAGGCCGGGGAGACCTGCGGGGTGTGAGTATCCTGCAGGCCTCCCCGGTTTCGCTTTTGGAGCAGCGCTTTGATGGTGTAAAGAAAAAATTATTGGTTTTTCCTGACAGTGATGTCACCGCTGGTGGTTTCAATGCGGAAGTGGTTTTGTCCGGACTCGTAGGTTAAATGGGAGTCGGAACCGGTGGCGGGAAAGTCGGTGTGGATGTCGCCGCTTACGGTGTCGTAGTCAAGGGTGAACCCGGGATTGTCCGGGATATTGATAAGTATACTGCCGCTGGTGGTGTCTGCCTGGATCTTCTGAGGACAGATATCGGAGTGGACACGGAGATCTCCGGAGACGCTGTCATGCTGAATATCGTTTATGGTGCCTTCCAGACTTACACTGCCGCTGGTGGTGTTGGTGACAGCAGAGGTGGTAACGATCAGGGCAGTGGAATCCAGAGAGCCGCTGGTGGTGTCTGCAGTCAGGGTGTCAGTTTTTATGTTTTTCAGAGTGATGTCTCCGGATACACTGTCCAGGTACAGTTTTTCTGCTTTCAGATTTTCCAGGCTGAGGTCCGATGAGACACCGTCTACCACAATCTCCCTGAAGGAGGCGGCATATTTTTTCGGAATCTGGATCTCCAGTTTTTTGGAGAGGCCGTTACTGAAGGTGGAGATCAGATTTTTGGTGGCACCGCGGTATTGGATCAGGAGAGTGTCATCTTTTAAATAATAATGGAGTTGTTTGTCTGCGCTTAATTTCTGGCGGCTGGTTTCATTAACGGTTAGTTTGTCAGTGTCTGCGGTGGTGAGGGTGACGCTGCCGTCAAGCCAGTCTACATTTATATTCTTGATTTTATCTGCGGGAAGTTTTGCGGGGCCGGCTGTGTATTTACTGCTTTCCGGGTAACTCCAGCCGCCGGTTTGAAAGGGTGTGAAGTGCCATCTTTTGTTGAGGCCAAGTATGAGTACAGCTATCAGAGCCACAGCAATGATGGACCAGCAGATTATGCGGATGACCGCGGATGTTTTTCTATTCATGGCTTACCTACTTTCTCAGCTCAAAAGCTGCTCGGATGATGGACTGAACCGCAGCGGCGATCAAAAAGATGATCCAGGTCACATTCCAGCGCATGGTGCTGAAACTGATGATCAGGTAGAGGACTGTGGCAAGAGTCCAGACAGCACTGTTGACAGCGCGGAAGGTCTGACGGCTGCCGCTGTTGTATTCCTGCCATTCTCTGAAATCACCTATAATGGTCCCGTCATTGGCTGCATAGCGGGGACGTGTCATGTGGTTATAGATAAGAAGGCCCGTGGCAGTGGCGATCATAAGGAACATCAGGCATACGCCGATGATGTCATAGCCCACGCTGTCAGCAATAATGACAGGTAATACACATAAAATATAAAGCATTATGGATGTGGAAAACAAAAGGGCAGATTTCCGTTTTTGCTTTATATAGGTTTCCTGGTCCTGGCAGGGGTGTGGAGTATAGCCTGCAGTCAGTCCGGACAGCAGTTCGTCCACGTCGCCTACACTGGCTACGGAAATATTGAAGGCCGCTTCCGGGCTTTTGCCTTCCGCCAGAAGGTCATGATATTTGTCTATGAGGTTCTGCAGAATCTCTTCTTTCAGTTCCACTGCCTGTTTGGTAGGGGGGATTTCTCCGAATAAATCATCCATATATTCTCTGAGTCTATTTTCCATCTGCTGCATCCTCCTTTTTTGATTGGATCAGGATATCAATTAATTGTTTCGCTGTATTCCACTCCTCTTTCAGACGTTCATAAGTCCGTTCTCCCTCCGGGGTGATGGAGTAGTAACGCCGGCGGGCTCCGGTCAGTTCATTGCCCCAGTAGGAAGAAATACAGCCGGCTTCCTCCAGACGCCGGAAAGCAGTATAGAGGGTGGCTTCTTTAAGTTCATACTGTTGACTGGTCTTTCTCTGTATCTCTTTATTGATCTTGTATCCGTAGCTGTCGCCTTCCAGCAGATGCGCCAGTATAATCGTATCGGTATGGCCGCGAATCAAATCAGAAGCGATTGACATATAGCATACCTCCTTTTCTTAGCTACATTAAATCATATATATACCTCGCCTGTCAATGTATATTTAAAATTGAAAAAACTACCTTTGTGAAATGCTTTTTTTCTGCGCATACTATCATTGCAGAGAAAAATTTGATGGATTTTGTCAAAGAATGTCTTTGTTTATGAAAGGAGACGATGATATGGAACAGCAGCATTTGGCAATTGCCTCCGTTCCCATGCAGAACTGGGAGACACTTTATGACTGGGATCAGGCACTGGCAACAGGAACTATTTTTCCGGGACTGAATAAGCCATTTTTCGTGCTGGAAGAAAACTCTTTCGAGACTGAGTTTAAGCCGGACGAAAATGCGTCACCCGAGCAGCAGGAAAGAGAACGTCTGATGAAGGAAATCAGTGCGCTGAGTTTTGCACTGGACGACACCGTCCTGTATCTGGATACCCATCCGGAATCCGCTGAGGCCATGGACCTGAGGAAAAATCTCATTGAACAGAGAAAAGGACTTCTGAAAGAATTCGATGAGAAATTTTATGCTTTAACAAAGGATTGTATTGGCTGCTGGGGCGAAGGTCCCATGCCATGGGAAGGAGCGTGTATCTGATGTGGACTTATGAAAAAAGACTGCAGTTTCCGGTAAAGATCACGAAAACATGTCCAAAAACTGCACAGCTTATTATCAGCCAGTACGGCGGTCCGGATGGAGAGCTGTCGGCTTCCATGCGGTATCTCTCACAGCGTTATACCATGCCGGTTAAGACCGTTGGCGGGCTTTTGACAGATATCGGTACGGAGGAGCTGGCTCATATGGAAATTATATGTGCCATGGTTTATCAGCTTACCAGGGATCTGACTGTGGAACAGGCACAGGCGGCAGGCTTTGATGCCTACTATATAGACCATACCAAAGCATTGTGGCCTCAGGCAGCAGCAGGTGTTCCGTTTACTTCGCTGGAGTTCCAGTCAAAAGGGGATGCCATTGCGGATCTGACAGAGGATTTGGCTGCAGAGCAGAAGGCAAGAGTGGTTTATGACAATCTTTTGAGAATGATAACAGACCCTGAAGTGAGAGAACCGCTGAAGTTTTTAAGAACAAGAGAAATTGTGCATTTCCAGCGTTTCGGAGAGGCACTGGAGAAGACAAAAGAGAGACTGGATTCCAATAATTACTATTATTTCAATCCGGAATTTGATAAAAAATTTCTTCAGAATTAGTCCGGTGCATATGGTTGGGAGTACACTGCACGCCAGGACCAATCTAAAAAACAGCCGTTATCTGAAAAACAGCAGCTTTTCAGATAACGGCATTTTTAAGCAGCCGGGCAGCAGGTATCTGTCCGGTTTAGAATTTTTTCCAGGTATCCCTGGTGAAGAGCAGAAGGATCGGGAATAATTCCAGTCTTCCTGCAAGCATATCGAAAATCAGAATTAATTTGGCGCCCCCCGAAAAGATAGAGAAGTTCTGGGTAGGCCCAACCAGTTCCAGACCGGGCCCGATATTGTTCAGGGTCGCCGCCACACTGGTGAAGTTCGTTATCAGGTCATGATTGTCAAAGCTTATGAACAGTGCAGAGAATGCAAACACCAGCACATAGGCGATCATGAATACATTGGTGGAACGGACAACTTCATGCTCCACCAGTTTTTCATCCATTTTGATCTTTTTAATGCTGCGCGGGTGGAGATACTGGCGCAGTTCCTTTTGAATGGTCTTCATCAGGATGACAAAACGTGACACCTTGACGCCGCCGCCGGTACTGCCTGCACAGGCACCGACAAACATGAGGATGACCAGAATCGTTCTGGACATTTCCGGCCATGTGTTAAAGTCCGTGGTGGCAAATCCCGTGGTAGTGATGATGGATGCCACCTGGAAGGATACCTGCTGCAGTGATTCAGCGATACTTCCGTAAATATGATACACATTTATTGTGATGGTGATTATGGCAATGGCAATAATAGCCAGATACCAGCGAATCTCCTCAATATGCAGGGCCTGTTTCAGCTTACCGCTGATGATCAGGAAATAAGCACTGAAGTTTACACCGAATAAAATCATAAATACTGTGACAACCACCTGGATATAGGTGGAATAGCCGGCAATACTGTCATTTTTAATACCGAATCCGCCGGTACCGGCAGTACCGAAGGAGGTAGTCAGCGCGTCAAACACAGGCATACCGCCGCAGAGCAGGAAAAGAATCTCAAGCAGAGTCAGTGCCAGATAAATGCCGTACAGGATTTTGGCCGTAGACTGCACTTTCGGTACCAGTTTGCTCACAGAAGGTCCCGGGCTTTCCGCTTTCATCAGGTTCATATGATAACCGCCGCCTGTCAGCGGAAGCAGGGAGAGCAGAAAGACAAGGACACCCATACCTCCGATCCAGTGGGTAAAACTACGCCAGAACAGGATACAGTGGGAAAGTGACTCCACCTCCGGCAGAACACTGGCACCGGTGGTGGTAAAACCCGACACCGTTTCGAAAACAGCGTCGATCACGTTTGGAATGGAGCCGCTGAATATAAACGGCAGCGCTCCCATGATACTGAGCACGATCCAGCTCAGCGCCACAGTGACAAACCCTTCTTTTGTATAAAAAATTTTGTTCTTTGGCTTTCTCTGAGTCAGAGGTATGCCAATGAGGAGGCACAGAAGCATGGCGAGCACAAAAGCCCATCCGCTGGATTCCTTGTATATCACGGCGACAATACAGGGAAGGAGCATAAAGAGTGCCTCAAAATTTAAGATCCATCCTATGATGTAGGAAATAATTGAGTAATTCATTTCATCCCTCGTAAATTATTTATTTTTCAGTATATCTTTAATGTCGTGCAGCCCCTTTACAGTGGTGACCACGATCACTGTATCTCCGAGCTGAATGCTGTCCTGTCCCCGTGGAATGGTGATTTTTCCTTTCCGGTTAATGCAGGTAACGAGAAGATTGTCCCTGATATTCAGCTCTGCCAGAGGGGTGTCCAGAAACGGGCAGTCCTCGTGTACGGAGAACTCCAGGGCCTCTGCCTTGTTGTCCAGAATCTGGTAGAGGGTTTCCACATTGCTGCCGATGCTGTTCTGCATGGCACGCACGTACTGCAGGATATAGTCAGCAGTCAGGTATTTGGGATATACAACGCTGCCCACGTCCAGGCCTTCTATGATATCATCAAAGGCAATACGGTTTACCTTTGACACCAGTTTTGCATTGCTGTTCTTTTTGGCAAACAGAGCCAGTAGAATATTCTCCTCGTCCAGATTGGTGAGTGTTACAAAGGATTCCACACGTGTCAGGCCCTCTTCAAGAAGCAGATTCTTATCCGTGCCGTCACCGTTGATGATCGTAGCATCAGGCAGAAGCTCACTTAACTGTTCGCAGCGGTCCTTATTGGCTTCCACGATCAGTACCCGGATCTTCATGGCGAGCAGAAGCTTGGCCAGATAATAGGAAAGGGTACCTCCTCCCACGATCATGGTGCTCTTGACCTGGTGTGTGTGGATTCCGATTCTCTTGAAGAAAAGTGCGGAATTGACAGGGGAGGCAATGATAGAGATAATGTCGTTGTCTCTCAATACAAAATTACCGGAGGGAATACTTACCTCGTCTCCGCGCTCTACGGCACATATGAGGATATTGTTCTTGTAGCGTTCCGCTACTTCCATGACGGTCATCTGGTCTAAGTGAAATTCAGGTTTTACTTTGAATTTCAAAAGCTCTACCCTGCCCTTTGCAAATGTATCGATTTTGATGGCAGAGGGAAAACGCAGCAGCCTGGATATTTCAATAGCGGCGGCATGTTCGGGATTGATGATCATGGAAATGCCCAGACGCTCTTTGATAAACCCAATCTCCTTGCTGTACACAGGGTTTCGGACCCTGGCAATGGTGTGACATTTGCTGACTTTTTTTGCGATCAGGCAGCAGAGAAGATTCAGTTCGTCAGAACCGGTCACAGCGATCAGGATATCGGCAGTCTCAATGCCGGCATCCAGCAGGGTGTTGATACTGGATGCATTGCCCAGCACGCCCATGATATCTGCGTCTTCTGTAATGTCCTGGACCTTTTTGGCGATGATATCGACCATAACTATATTGTGTCCTTCGTTGCTGAGTTGTTCGGCAAGGGTACGGCCCACTTTACCACTGCCTAAAATGATGATTTTCATAACTTCCTCCAGAGATTAAAATTGTATAAAAAAAATATACCTGACATAAAGATTTTATAAAGGGATATCGTCCAATCATTATAACACCACTTGCAGTATTTTTAAATCATAGAATCATAAATTTTTCTGTAATTTATAGGAAAAATATAGTGAAATTTGACAAAAAGAAAAGATTCTGCTATACCTAACTCAAAAGAGATGGAAAGGGAGCGGAAAATGGGGAAAAAGAAAACAGCCAACTGTGAGTATTGCAGCAATTACGTCTATGACGAAGAATACGGATATTACACCTGTGATGTGGACCTAGATGAGGACGAGATGGGCAGGTTCATGACGAACACATTCCAGAACTGTCCTTACTTCCAGATGAATGATGAATATAAAATCGTGAGAAAGCAGATGTAAAAGAGAGGCTGTGCTCCGCTGAATTTTCAGACGGAACACAGCCTCTCTTTTGGCAGGAAAACTGCCAACGCATATCACAGATTTTTTCTGTAAAGAATGCGGATAGAATTTAATACACACAGAATTGCCACACCGGTGTCGGCAAAGACTGCCATCCACATGGAGGCAAATCCGAAAAGGCCAAGTATCATGACCAGAACCTTGATCACCAGGGCGAAAATTACATTCTGCCAGGATATACGGCTGGTGGCTCTTGCGATAGACAGTGCCTGGGGAACGGCCTCCATGGAAGAATTCATAAATACCACGTCGGCGGCCTCTATGGCGGCATCCGCACCGCTTCCCATGGCAGCACCTACATCCGCACCGGCCAGTACGGGAGCATCGTTGATTCCGTCACCTACAAACATGACGGAGCCGTATGTGCTGCGTAGGCGCGTCAGTTCGTTCAGCTTATCCTGAGGCAGGAGACGGGCGCGTACTTCGTCGATACCAGCTGCTCTGGCAACAGCCTCAGCGGTTTCCCGGGCATCGCCGGTGAGCATGGCAGGTGTGATGCCCATATCCTTTATTTTTTTGACTGCGGATTTGGCGTCCCCTTTCAGGGTGTCGGCGATGATAAGACAGCCGATGTAAGTGCCGTCCTTAGCTGCAAATACTTCTGCACCGAGGCCGTCTGTTGTAATGTTTTCCATAGAAACATGGAATTTTTCCATCAATCTGCGGTTTCCGCAGAGTACTTGGGAACCGTTTATGACTGCGTGTATGCCGCAGCCTGCGATCTCCTCCACGGTATCAGGCCGTGTGACTGTCATTCCTTTTCCTTGTGCTGCTGAGACGATACTGTGCGCAATGGGATGGGTGGAGGTGGATTCACAGGCTGCACAGAGTTCCAGCAGGGTATCTGCGTTTACAGAGTCTGCGGGAAGAACCGTCTGCAGGACGAAGTTACCCTCCGTCAGGGTTCCTGTTTTATCCATAATAACTGCATTTACATTGCGCATGGCTTCCAGGGAGATACCGCCTTTGAATAGGATGCCTCGCTTGGAGCCGGCTCCGATACCGGAGAAAAATGCAAGAGGAACGCTTAAAACCAGGGCGCAGGGACAACTGATCACCAGGAAGGTGAGTGCTGTGTATACCCAGTGGTTCCAGTTGCCTGTTATCAGGGATGGTATGACAGCGGTTGCCAGTGCAAGAAATACTACAAAAGGTGTGTATACCCTTGCAAAACGTGTGATAAAACGGTCAATTTTAGGTTTGCTGGCAGCGGCATTTTCCACGGAATCCAGAATGCGTGTTACCATGGATTCCTCCAGCACTTTTTCAACACGTACCTTTAAAAGTCCGGAGGTATTGACACAGCCGGAAGTCAGTTCATCTCCGAATCCTGCTTTGACAGGTACCGGTTCTCCGGTTACCGGGGAAGTGTCAATGCGGCTTTCTCCTTCAATGACCACGCTGTCCAGAGGGATCCGGTCGCCGGGGCGGATCAGGATAATATCCCCCACCTCAGCATCCTGGGCGGCTATGGTCTTTGTGTCATCACCGATTACCAGGGTGACTGTCTCGGGTCTCATATCCACCGCGTCCATGATCTGGGAGCGGCTTCTCTCAACTGCTTTGTGCTCGAAATATTCTCCGATGCGGTAAAACAGCATAACGCCCACGGCTTCCGGATATTCTTGGATGACAATAGCGCCGATGGTAGCGGCACTCATCAGGAAATTTTCATCGAATACGTGGCCTTTTGTCAGGTTGCGGAGTGCAGTCAGCACGATTCTTCCGCCAAGCAGGACATAGGCAGCAAGAAGTACCACGAGGGAAGGCAGCTCCATCCCCATATGCTCCAGCACTTCCCCTGCAATGAAAAGGACAGCGCCGGTGCAGAGGGCCAGAATGGTTTTGGTATCCTGTGAGAGCACTCTTGTGGCGGGCACGACATCCTGAATGGGAAGCGTGTCTGCGCTTTTCGGAGTGGTGTCTTTTGGCTTGATGGTCACACCATCCTCAATATCTGTACAGATTTTCCGGATCCGGTCCAGCAGAAGGTCGGGATCTCGTCTGGCGGTAATGCGGAGCTGGCGTGTGGCAAATGTCAGAGTGGCACTTGACACTTCAGGGAGGGCGTTTATCTTTTCCTCCATTTTGGATGCGCAGTGGGCGCAGCCCAGATTGTCGATCAGGTATGTTTTCGTGGTAAAAGAACCGGGCATTTTAAAACGAGGTACCACTTCAACCTGGGATTCTATGGAAGTACAGATTTCCCGGATACGCGGCAGCAGAGCGGCGTGGTCTCTGGCTGATAGTCTGAGCTGACTGGTGGCAAATGTAATGGAGGCGTATTCCACACCGGGAAGCTCTTTGATTTTGGCCTCCATTTTGGCAGCACAGTTTGCGCAGCCCAGATTTTTTAAAATATAAACTTTCTTTTCACAGTCGGCATCAGGCATATGGCACCTGCAGTTGGCAAGGCTTTCGCCGCAGATATCGCAGTATTCCTCATGTGGATGGCAGAGTTCACACTGGCAGTCCGCCGGATGCCCGGGGGTGTGATGTGAGCCCGCATGTTCGTGAGAGTGGCCGCCGTGGTCATGGTCGCAGCCGCAGTTGCAATGTTCGCCATGGTCATGGTCACATCCACAATCGCAAAGCTCGCCATGCGTATGCTCATGTGCATGAGAATGACCGCTATGGTCATGGTCACAGCCACAATCGCAAAGCTCGCCATGCGCATGCTCGTGTGTATGTTCGTGAGAATGACCGCCATGGTCATGGTCACAGCCACAATCGCAGAGCTCGCCATGCGCATGCTCGTGTGTATGTTCGTGAGAATGACCGCCATGGTCATGGTCACAGCCACAATCGCAAAGCTCGCCATGCGTATGCTCGTGTGTATGTTCATGAGAATGACCGTCATGGCTGTGTTCACAGCCACAGCCGCAATGCTCATCATGCGTCTGCTGATGAACGTTCTCACCTTCAGGCTTCCGCAGTTCACCGGAAGAGGCTTTCTTTTCCTGCTTCATATTCAGTCCCTCCAAATCTATTTTTCTATCTATGTAACTATAGTATATTAAACATATGAATATCTGTTCATATATTAATATGAATAGACCAAAAAGTCAATATAAATAAAGAAAAAAGTAAAAGAAATCAAAAATACCCCCTCCTGTTGAAAAACCTGATTGCGGCCCGGTCAAAATGGAGATATAATGGGAAATAACATCTGGCCCCAGGGCCGGAGTGTGCTTAACGGCAGTGGTGCCTAACGGCAGAGGCGTTTTTATTTAGAATGCAGGAAGGATAGAAGCATGTCATTTATAGAATTCCAACATGTGAAAAAAATATACGGCAGTAAAAATGAAGTGGAGATCAGAGCTCTGGATGACGCCAGTTTTTCTGTGGAAAAAGGCGAGCTGGCGGTGATTTTGGGTGCATCGGGAGCAGGGAAGACCACAGCTCTTAATATTCTGGGCGGTATGGACAGTGCCACCGAGGGAGAGGTCATTGTGGACGGCAGACATGTAAATGAATATAAAGCAAAGGATCTGGTCACATACAGACGCAATGACGTGGGCTTTGTATTTCAGTTCTATAACCTTGTTCCAAACTTAACCGCCCTTGAAAATGTAGAGCTGGCTGTACAGATATGCAAAGATTCCCTGGACCCAGCCACTGTTTTGGGAAAAGTAGGGCTTGCGGAGCGGACATCTAATTTTCCGGCACAGCTCTCCGGCGGTGAGCAGCAGAGGGTAGCCATTGCCAGGGCGATCGCCAAGAACCCCAAGCTTTTACTCTGTGATGAACCCACAGGTGCTCTGGACTATAATACGGGCAAACAGATTCTGCAGCTTTTGCAGGACACCTGCCGCAAGGAACACATGACTGTTATTATCATTACCCACAACTCTGCGCTGGCCCCCATGGCTGACCGTGTGATCCGATTCAGGAGCGGTAAAGTGACAGAGATAACAAAAAATGACCACCCCATACCGGTGGAGAAAATCGAATGGTAACAGAGAGCAAAACAGAACAGGAGGATAGACCTATGAATATAAAAGAAGCAACCAGAAAAATGAAACAGGACAGTTTCCGCATGGCAGCCCTCAGCGGGGAGCAGAGAAATGCCGCTTTAGAGGCAGTAAGAATCGCTCTTCTTGCTAACCGGGAAGCCATATTCAAAGCCAATCATGAGGATATGGAAGCGGCTGAAAAGGCAGGGATCGCGGCAGCTGTGATGAAAAGACTGAAATTCGATGAGCATAAGCTGCAGGATGTAACCGCCGGAATCGCTGAACTCATCAAACTGCCGGACCCGCTCTCAAAGGTGCAGCTTGCCAGGGAACTGGATAAAGGTCTGGAACTTTACCGGGTGACGTGTCCCATCGGTGTGATCGGCATCATATTTGAAGCCAGGCCGGACGCGCTGGTACAGATTTCTTCCCTCTGTTTAAAGAGTGGGAACTGTGCCATCTTAAAAGGCGGCAAAGAGACAGCGAGGACCAACAAAGTTCTGTTTGAGATCATCTATCAGGCAGCCGTGCATGCAGGCGTGCCGGAAGGGTGTATGCTGCAGGCCGAGCTTCATAATGAGATCGACGAACTGCTGTCCTGCCATGAGACAGTAGATCTGCTCATTCCCAGAGGTTCCAATCAGTTTGTACAGTATATTATGAACAATACGAAAATACCGGTTATGGGTCATGCCGACGGGGTGTGCCATATTTATGTGGATGCATGTTACGATAAGGAAAAGGCAGTCCCCATAATCATAGATGCCAAGACACAGTATACAGCAGCCTGCAACGCTGTGGAAACGCTGCTTGTAAACAGAGAGGCAGCAGAGGAGTTTCTGCCGGTCATAAGCAAAGCTCTGGGAGAGAACCATGTAAAAGTGAGAGGAACCCGTGAAGTGGCAGAAATCATTCCCTGTGAAATCATGGAGGAGGACGCATTTGATACAGAGTATCTGGATCTGGTGTTATCTGTGAAACTGGTGGACAGTGTACAGGAAGCAGTGGAACACATTAACCGGTTCGGCTCCCATCACACAGACTGCATTATCACAGAGAACAGGGACACTGCGCTGACCTTTATGCAGCTTGTGGATTCTGCCGGTGTATATCAGAACTGCTCCACGCGGTTTGCTGACGGTTTCCGCTACGGATTCGGCGCGGAAGTGGGAATCAGTACCGGTAAAATCCATGCCCGGGGTCCCGTGGGACTGGAGGGGCTTGTGACATATAAATATAAACTGTTCGGCAGCGGACAGATTGTGGGGGACTACGCGGGCGGCAAAAAGCAGTTCCATTTTAAAGACCTGGAGGCATAACAAGGAATGATAGAAAAAGCAAAGACACTGCTGCTGAGTCTGACACCCATTGCCCTTATGTATATCATTCAGATTGCCGCGGCATTGGGCGGACAGGTTCTTATACTTTTGACAGGCCAATTTATGACCGCGATCCATGTGTACCAGTCGCCGGTCATGGATTATGTAGTGAACCAGTATGTGTATATTGTCAGTGCTGCCTCCTACGGGATCTTTCTGCTGGCGGGATATTTCTGGTACCGCAGGGTGATGGCTGACAGACGTGCCGCTTATCTGGAGAGAGGCCACAAGGCCGCTCTTAACTCAGGCGCAATTCTGGGAATCTTTTTTGTGGCCCTGTTCATCCAGTTTGCGGTCACCAGCCTTCTCAATATACTTGCAGTGGTGGCACCAAATCTGATGGGGCATTATATGGAAGTGATGAAAGGGCTGGGCATGGCGGAGCCATCCATACTGTCTATGTTCTATGTGGTCGTGATGGCACCCCTGGCGGAAGAGCTTCTCATGCGCGGGCTCTGTCTGAAAATACTGGAGAGAAGCTTTCCTTTCTGGGCGGCGAATTTCCTCCAGGCGTTGTTTTTCGGCCTTTACCATATGAATCTGATACAGGGCTGTTATGCCTTTTTAATGGGTCTGATCCTGGGCAGACTGGTTAAGAAATACGGTACCCTGAAGGCATCCATGCTCTGCCATTTTATCATTAACTTCAGCGGACAGGTGATATCTGTAATTAATTTCAGTGTGTTGGGAATCTTTCTCGGTACCCTGGTATGTGCAGGTGTCCTGGTGGTTTTGTATATATGGGAAAAACGGAAAAACGAGGATTATCTGTATCGATAACCAGGTATCAATGAAATAAAACAGTGCGAAACGGTGATCACGCTGCTGGGCTTCTGCCATATAACAGCGGCATCACCGTTTTTTTATATATCCGGTTGACAACTATCTTTGTCAGGTGCTATAATCAATGACAAGAAAAGTTGTCAAAATGAC
The DNA here is from genome assembly GCF_040095955.1 of Blautia caccae. Classification (NCBI taxonomy): domain Bacteria; kingdom Bacillati; phylum Bacillota; class Clostridia; order Lachnospirales; family Lachnospiraceae; genus Blautia; species Blautia caccae. The sequence continues at coordinate 97,676 of NZ_JBBMFP010000017.1, forward strand.
AAAGGATTTTGTCATAAAGGAGGGGTGGGAATGTCGTTGCACAACCGCCTGAAAGAATACAGGGCAAAACTGGATATCAACCAGCAGGAAATGGGGCGGCGTGTCGGAGCATCCCGGCAGTCCATCAGCCTGATCGAGCGTGGAGATTACTCTCCGTCTGTTACGCTGGCGCTTAAAATAGCCAAAGAATGCGGAGCGTCTGTGGAGGATATTTTTTGGTATGTGGAGGACGGGAATGAATAGGAATAGAAAAGAGAAAAAAGGATATCTGGAATTTATGATAATCATTCTGGTCAGTGGTCTCTTCGGCGGTGTCGGAGCTTTAGTCATCGGCGATCACGGCAGGGATGTGGAGGAATTGGGCAGGTTTTTGGAAAGTGTCATTGGCAGGGGCGCCTTTTATCTGATCGTACTTATGTCCATTTTGGGCAGTATTGCCAATATATATATGGTTATGAGTGTCAGAAAGAAATGCCGGGACTGGGATGGAGAGGATGACGAGATAGCGGAACAGATAGAAAAGTACAACAACCGCTGTCAGGGAATCATAACATGCTGTGCTACCATCACAATGGTGCTGAGCGGCGTTAACATTGTCTATGCGTTTCACAGAGCACAGAGTCTGCCCAACATTGTAGTCATGTCAACGCTGTTTGTACTGTACAGTCTGTGGTGTGCTTTTTCAGAGCATCTGCTGGTGGAGCAGACCAAGAAAATGAACCCTGAGAAAAAAGGAAATGCCCTTTCCCTTCATTTTAACCGGGATTGGGTCGGAAGCTGTGATGAACAGGAAAAGGCCAGGATGTATGAAGCGGCCTATATTGTCTACAAAAATTCCTTTGTTCTGTACACAGGAATCTTTATTTTTATGCTGATGCTGACTGTTGCGGTAGACATTGGCGTACTGCCATTTCTTATACTGGGAATTATCTGGACGTTCCAGAATGTTCTATATATGTGCAGCTATGAAAAGAAACGTTAAGAGGTATGAAACAAGGAGGAGTATATGAGTTTAGTAGTGGAAAATCTGACGAAGCGGTTCGGAGAAAAAACCGCGGTTGACCACCTGTCCTTTTCCATGGAGACACCGGGGGTATTTGGCCTTCTGGGAACCAATGGAGCCGGTAAGACCACAACGATCCGGACAATACTGGGTATCATGGAAGCTGATGAGGGGAAAGCCCAGTGGAACGGCAGGAAAATCAACAGGGAGACGCTGGCTTTCGGTTATCTGCCGGAGGAGCGCGGCATCTATATGAAGACAAAGGTTCTGGAACAGCTTGTCTATTTCGGCATGCTCCGGGGCATGAAGCGGGAAGCAGCGAAGAAGGCGGCTCTTGGCTATATGGAACGCCTTGAGGTTATGGAGTATAAAAACATGCCGGCCGAAAAGCTCTCAAAAGGAAACCAGCAGAAGATCCAGCTCATCTCTGCAATCATCCACAACCCAAGGCTTGTTTTTCTGGATGAACCATTCTCGGGTCTGGACCCGGTGAACGGAAAGATGCTCAGGGATCTGGTGTCTGAGCTTGTGGACGAAGGGAAATACATTATCCTGAGCACCCACCAGATGGAGACTGTGGAGGAATATTGTAAGAATCTTCTAATCCTGAACCGTGGCAGAACAATCCTGCAGGGTAATTTAAAAGAGATAAAGTCAGCCTTTGGGCATACAAATCTATGCGTCACAGTCAATGCAGATGTGGATGGAATGGCACAGGAGGAAGGCCTTCAGGTCTTTGAAAAACGTGCCGCTGAGACAGAGTATAAAATTGACGGAGATGAGATGGCACACAGATTTCTGAAGAGAATGCTGGACGCGGGAATCTATCCCGACAAATTTGAAATCAGGGAACCATCTCTACAGGAGATTTTTGTCAGAAAGGCAGGGGAGACAGAATGAGACAGATAACAACCGTATTTGCATATACCTTAAAAGAGGCTGCCAGAAAGAAGGCCTTCATTGTATCTACCGTGATCATTATGATCATGGTGCTGGCCCTGTGTCTGGCCCCCCGTATTATTTCCGCAGTGAAGGGCAGCGGGGAGGAAGAACAGACCGGTACGGAAAATTCCGCAGAACAGGCGGCTGTAAGCGATGACGCGGCCATCTGCTATCTGGTTGACCAGACAGGGATTTTTGAGAAGAATCTGGATACCCTGAAAAGTGTATATCCGGACAGGAATTTTAAGGCAGCGGAAAAGGAAGAGGAGGAAGGTATCCGTAGCGATATCAGGGAGAATGAGAACAATTCTCTGATCTCCATTGAGGAGAAGGACGGTCTACCCTATATCCGTGTGGTGAATGCCAATTTCATGAAGGGCATAAGCTCCCAGAAAATATCGGATATCTGTAATAAAATATGGCAGAAGAATATCCTGGAGGAGAGCGGTGTTGACGGTGAAACCATAGCCAGGTCTACCATTTCCCTGCCATACACGGAGGAAGCAGCAGGTGATATGGACATTACCGGTTATATTCTGGGGCTTGCTGTGGTATTTATCATGTTTTTCGCAGTATATTATTATGGATACGGCGTGGCTATGTCCGTGGCGTCTGAGAAGACATCACGTGTTATGGAGACCCTGGTCGTCTCTGCAAAGCCGTCCAGGATCCTGATTGGAAAATGTCTGGCAATGGGTGTACTGGGACTTCTTCAGATGGTGGGGATTATTGCCTTTGCCCTTATATGTTATACCGCTTTTGTTCCTTCCAATTTTAACATAGGCGGAGTGCCCATTGATTTTTCAAGTATTACGCCGTTCACACTGTTGATCTTACTGGTTTATTTTGTCCTCGGATATTCCCTGTACGCAGTGATGAACTCTGTGTGCGGCGCGGCTGTGAGCAAAGTGGAAGATTTGAATTCTGCCATGATGCCTGTGATGTTCATCAGCCTTGGAAGCTTTTATCTGGGGTATTTCACAGCTATTGCAGGAGGCGGAAGCAGCGGACTTACCAAGTTTGCCATGTACCTGCCGTTTTCCTCCCCCTTCTCTGTGCCGTTCACTCTTCTGACCGGAGGGATGAAAGCCGGGGATCTGGCAGTCTCCATGGGACTTCTGCTCATCTTTATCCTTGTGATCGCAGCAGTGTCCATAAGAGTGTACAGCGCCTCCGTTCTGCATTATGGGAACAAGTTGAAAATGAAAGAACTTTTGAAAATGAGATAAAAGGAAATGATAAAAAAGAGGGAGCAGTCAAGATGGCTGTTCCCTCTTTTAAAATAAAAGAGATGGTCAAAGGTTATTTTACTTTGGAAAGTGCTGCATTGTCGGCAACGATGGTCACATCCGGGTGAAGCTGCAGAATGGATGCAGGAACCTGAGGTGTGATAGGTCCATTGATGATCTTGTTCAGGATTTCCGCTTTGTCCTCACCGCTTACCACAACAAGGATCTTCTTTGCGCTCATGATGGTGCCGATCCCCATGGTGTAAGCCTGTCTCGGTACGTCGGATTCTTTTTCAAAGAAACGCTTGTTGGCCTGGATGGTGCTCTCTGTCAGGTCAACACAATGTGTGATCTTCGGGAAGTCCTCTGCTGGCTCGTTGAAGCCGATGTGTCCGTTATGGCCAAGGCCCAGAAGCTGCAGGTCAATACCGCCTAAGTCACGGATGATCTGCTCATACATCTGGCAGGCCTGGTCACTGTTCTCCTGCAGTCCGTCCGGTACGAAGGTGTGGTCCTTGCGGATATTTACATGGTCGAACAGGTTTGTGTTCATGAAGTAACGGTAGCTCTGGTCATTTTCCGGGCTTAAGCCTCTGTATTCATCGAGATTGCAGGAGGAAAGTGTGGAGAAGTCCAAATCTCCGTTTTTATACCATTCCACCAGGTTCTTATATGTGCCCACCGGTGTTGATCCGGTAGCCAGACCGAGAACGCAGTCAGGTTTTAATACAATCTGAGCAGCAATGATGTGTGCTGCCTTTTTGCTCATTTCATCGTAGTCTTTTGTTCTGTAGATTTTCATAACACATTCTCCTTTATTGCGAGCCCCCATTGAACCGTGCTCTTTTTCTTCATTATAATATGAATAGTCTTGTAAAACAATGATAAAATTCTGAAAGAAGTTTCAGAATTATGGCCTTTCGGCAAGCAGCTTGATGGATGAGGCATATTCGGAAGGGGTCATGCCTGCAAGCTTTTTAAACTGCCTGGAAAAATAATGGATGGAAGTATAGCCGAGAAAGTCTGATATCTGGGTGAAATTGTGATGGTTCTCCCGTATGAGCTGTTTGGCCAGCTCGATTTTAAGCCGTGAGAAATATTCAATGACACCGCACTGGTTCTGCTCCCGGAAAAGTTTTTGAAGCTGGGAACGCCCGATGAGGTTTGCCCTGCAGATCTCGTCAATGGTCAGATGTTCGCGGATATGTTCTTCCAGGTAAGTGGTGATCCGCTTATAAATGATGGCATCGTTTTTCTGCTTGATGGATTTGACAACAGCAGGCGCTGTGCTGCGGCCTTTCATCTGCTCTCTCACAAGGTGTATGAGGAGCTGCTCCAGATAAAGCTTGATGAGCTGTTCTGAACCGAATGCAGCTTCCGGGAGCCGCTCCATATGTGTGGTATACGGGTCATCAAGCGGTGTGGCGATGCATCGTCTTGCCTCATAGATGATCTGGGCCATGAGATAGCGGGCTGTCTCACTGATATCTGTGATCAGCTCCTCAAAATACTGCATAGCCGGAGAGTTACATTCAAATGAAATGACCACCAGATTTGGCGCGATCCGGCCATTGGCCTTCAGACTGTGGAATTCATTTGGTTTGTGGAAAGCGATCTGTCCCCTTTTCAGTGTGTGGGGCCGGTCACCTGCCATGATATCTACCTCTCCCTTGTCAACGCAGAGAAATTCCCAGAAATTATGGGATTCACCGGGAAAGCTAAAGTCACTCATATATTCAAAATAGTGTATGGTGACAACTTTGGAGATACTGATATCTTCTCTTAATTCAAGACTTTCAAACGGCATAAGACACCTCCATAGCATGAATACATTATAAAACAACTTTTTCAGAAAAACCATACAGTTTCGTCAGTTGGACTATTACGGAAAAAAAACAGCAAGAAATGCAGGGGGTGCTGTCTGTAATCAGAAATATCACCAGGTCAAAACAAAAACCGCATTTGTACAATCAGATTGCATTTCCAGTAAAAATATTATGTCTGCCTGTAGGATATAACTTGTCAAATTTAGATGCGCTTACTCTATTTATAGTGTTATATGCATAAAAAAATCGTCAAAAATTGTAGATTTCTGCAGAAAAATATAATTTAAGAATTTATTAAGATAAATAACATATCAAATTGTGTAAAGAACAATCGTACAAATATGGTATACTGAAAAAGTGTATCTTTCCATTGCTTTTACATGTGGTGAAAAAAAAGGATGTGTAGTATAATGGGTAACAGGCAGGAACAAAGAGATAACCTGCATCCGGAAAATGCATTCGTAAGGAGGAGCAATGAAGATGAAAGAACCGGTATTAGTAGTTATGGCAGCAGGGATGGGAAGCCGTTACGGCGGCCTGAAACAGATTGACCCCATTGACGAACAGGGGCATATCATTATGGATTTTTCCATCTATGACGCAGTGAAGGCAGGATTTAAAAAGGTAGTATTTATAATAAAGAGAGCCAATGAGAAGGATTTCCGTGAGGCGATCGGTGACCGTCTGAGCAGACATATCCAGGTGGAATATGTATTCCAGGAGCTGGAGAATATTCCGGAGGGATTTTCAGTGCCCGAGGGCAGGGTAAAACCCTGGGGAACCGGACACGCGGTACTTAGCTGTATGGACGTGGTGGATGCGCCTTTTGCAGTCATCAACGCAGATGATTACTACGGTGCCCATGCCTTTCGGATGATTTATGATTACCTGACCACACATGAGGACAATGACAAATACCGTTATACCATGGTTGGCTATGTGCTGGAGAATACTCTCACGGAGAACGGACACGTGGCAAGAGGCGTCTGCGAGACAGACGAAAACCATTATCTTGTGGGAATCCATGAGAGGACCCATATTGAGAAGCGGCCGGATGGAGCGGCTTACACAGAGGATGAAGGCAGAACATGGACAGAGATTCCAAAGGGAAGCACGGTTTCCATGAATATGTGGGGCTTTACAGCCAGCATACTGAAAGAGCTTGGAGACAGATTCCCCCTGTTCCTTGAGAAAAACCTGCAGAGCAATCCCATGAAGTGTGAGTATTTCCTGCCCTCAGTGGTGGGTGAGCTGCTGGCAGAAGACAAGGCTACAGTGGAAGTCCTCAAATCCATGGATAAATGGTACGGTGTTACATATAAAGAGGATAAGCCGGTGGTAGTTGCTGCCATCAGAACATTAAAAGAAAGCGGCCTCTATCCGGAGAAACTTTGGGAGGAATAACAAGTGAGCGGCGAGGAACTGATACGCAGAGAGGTAATTGAGAACTTTGCATTTCCGGGAAAGCTGGTGGAGGAGATTCCATACGGCAGCGGACATATAAATGATACCTTCCGTCTGGTATTTGAGACGGAGCAGGGCAGGAGGAGATATATCCTCCAGAGGATGAATAAGAGTATTTTCCACAAACCTGTGGAGCTGATGGAGAATATTGTGGGTGTCACATCCTGGCTCAGGAAGAAGATTCTGGCAAACGGCGGAGATGCCGACAGGGAGACCCTGAACATTATCCATGCCAGGGACGGAAGGCCTTATTATCTGGACCGTGCCGGTGATTACTGGAGAGCGTATCTGTTCATCGAGGGCGCAAGCTGTTATGACAAGGTGGAGAACAAAGAAGATTTCTACCAGAGTGCAGTTGCTTTCGGGCATTTCCAGGGAATGCTGTCGGATTATCCGGCAGAGACCCTGCACGAGACGATCGTAAATTTCCACAACACGGCAAGCAGGCTTGAGGATTTTAAGGCGGCCGTGGAACGTGATACCTGCGGTTACGCCGGCAGCGTGCAGAGGGAGATCCGGTTTGTGCTGGAGCGGGAGAACCTGGCCCATGTGCTGGGGGAGCTGCAGGCTGAGAAGAAGCTGCCTCTTCGGGTGACCCACAATGATACAAAGCTCAACAATATTATGATAGATGATAAGACAGGCAGGGCAATCTGTATCATTGACCTGGATACGGTAATGCCGGGACTGGCAGTCAATGATTTCGGGGATTCCATCCGTTTCGGCGCCAGTACTGCGGATGAGGATGAGAGGGATTTGTCAAAAGTCTCATGTGACATGGAATTGTTTGAGCTGTATACAAAGGGATTTGTGGAGGGCTGCGCAGGCAGTCTGACAGATAAGGAGCTGGACATGCTGCCCATAGGCGCCATGGTTATGACGTATGAATGCGGAATGCGCTTTCTGGCCGATTATCTGGACGGGGACATTTATTTCAAGACACACCGGGAGGGTCATAATCTGGACCGGTGCCGTACACAGTTCAAGCTGGTTGCGGATATGGAGAAAAAGCTCTCAGCCATGAACGCCATTGTAGATAAATACAGGTAGAGAAAAATTTTCCTTTTCTTTTCAGGAAAAAAGTGTTAAAGTAGTTATGAACAGAAAATATGTTTTAAAACAGGATAGTTAGAAGGAGGAGTTGTAAAATGGCAATTTTAGTGACAGGCGGTGCTGGTTACATCGGAAGCCATACGGTAGTGGAACTGCAGACTGCAGGATATGATGTAGTGGTACTGGACAACCTCAGTAACTCCAGTGAGAAATCTTTACAGAGAGTGGAGAAGATCACAGGCAAACCGGTTACCTTTTATAAGGCAGACATTCTTGACAGGGATGCGCTGAATGCTGTTTTCGAGAAAGAGAGCATTGATTCCTGTATCCATTTTGCAGGGCTGAAGGCTGTAGGGGAATCTGTACAGAAACCCTGGGAATATTATGAGAATAATATTGCAGGAACCCTGACTCTGGTGGATGTCATGAGAAAACATGGCGTAAAAAATATCATTTTCTCATCCTCCGCAACCGTATACGGGGACCCGGCTTTTGTGCCTATCACAGAAGAGTGTCCGAAAGGACAGTGCACCAACCCTTATGGCTGGACAAAATCCATGCTGGAGCAGATCTTAATGGATATCCAGAAAGCTGATCCGGAATGGAATGTAGTGCTTCTGCGTTACTTCAACCCCATCGGAGCCCATAAGAGCGGCATGATCGGAGAGAACCCCAACGGAATCCCTAACAACCTGATGCCATATATCACACAGGTAGCTGTGGGTAAATTAAAAGAACTGGGCGTATTCGGCAATGACTATGACACCCCGGACGGAACCGGCGTGCGCGATTACATACATGTGGTAGACCTGGCAAAGGGCCATGTGAAAGCCCTGAAGAAGATTGAGGAGAAAGCAGGCCTGAAGGTTTACAATCTGGGAACCGGCATCGGCTACAGCGTTCTCGACATTGTGAAAAACTTTGAGGAAGCAACCGGCGTAAAAATCCCGTATGTGATCAAAGACCGCCGTGCAGGCGATATTGCCACCTGCTATTCCAGTGCAGAGAAAGCGGAAAAAGAACTGGGATGGAAAGCGGAATTCGGAATCAAGGAAATGTGTGCGGATTCCTGGAAATGGCAGTCAAACAATCCGAACGGTTATGAGGAATAAAAAATAAGATTTTATATAAAAACAGCACCCCATGCAGAATATGGTGTGCTGTTTTTTTGCTTGGTTTTAATATAATCTTTTGTGTTCGTAGACCGGTTCACAGGTAAGCTGCACAGACAGCTTCTGGAAAATAGTCCTGTCCACAGCGGACAGCATCACAGAGGAATGTACCTGGCAGCCTTTCAGCTTTGGAAGCTGTTCCAGTGCTTTCTTAGCTACATCGCTGGTTGCAGCGGAGCTTGAAAGGGCGATAAGCACCTCATCTGTGTGCAGGCGAGGATTCTTGCTTCCGAGATAGGCTGTTTTCAGCTTCTGGATAGGCTCAATGGAGGCCGGGGAAATAACATGGGTCTCATGAGGTATCTCTGCCAGCTCCTTTAAGGTATTGAGCAGCAGTGCAGCGGAGGCGCCCAGCAGATCGGAGGTCTTTCCTGTGATAATGCGGCCGTCCTCCAGCTCCAGCGCAGCGGCAGGGAATCCTGTCACTTCGGCTCTTAAAAGAGCCGCTGATGTGACCTTGCGGTCTTCTGTGGAAATATGAGCCTGTTTCATGAGAAGTTCCAGCTTGAAAACTTCCTCCTGTGTGCGGGTCCCTTCGGCCTGGCCGTCAATGGCCTGATAGTAACGGCGGATGATCTCCTGTTTGGAGGCTTCCCTGCAGGCTTCGTCGTCAATGATACAGTTTCCTGCCATATTGACACCCATATCAGTTGGGGACTGATATGGGCACTGTCCGAAGATGCGCTCGAAGATTGCACTCAGCACAGGGAAAATCTCCACATCTCGGTTATAGTTTACCGTAGTTTCACCGTAAGCGTCCAGATGGAAGGGGTCGATCATATTTACGTCATTCAAGTCTGCTGTCGCCGCTTCGTATGCCAGGTTTACCGGATGCTTCAGCGGGATATTCCAGATTGGGAAGGTCTCGAATTTTGCATAGCCTGCATGGACCCCTCTTTTGTGCTCGTGGTAGAGCTGGGACAGACAGGTGGCCATTTTTCCGCTTCCGGGACCGGGTGCTGTGACAACCACAAGGGGTCTGGTGGTTTCAATGTATTGGTTTTTGCCGTAGCCTTCATCACTCACGATGAGGGGAATATTGCTGGGGTATCCTTCTATGGGATAGTGCAGATAAACTTTGATGCCCAGTTTTTCCAGCTTATCTTTGTATTTATTGGCGCTGTTCTGCCCGGAATATTGGGTGATGACAACGCTTCCCACATAAAAGCCTCTGCCTCTGAAGGCGTCTATCAGGCGGAGCACATCAATATCATAAGTAATGCCTAAATCCCCGCGGACTTTATTTTTCTCAATATCACCGGCGCTGATAACAATAACGATCTCTGCGTGATCGCTGAGCTGCATCAGCATGCGAAGCTTACTGTCAGGGGCAAAGCCGGGCAGAACCCTGGATGCGTGGTAGTCGTCAAAAAGCTTTCCGCCGAATTCCAGATACAGTTTGTTGTCAAACTGATTGATCCGCTGGCGGATGTGTTCTGACTGCATGGACAAATACTTGTCATTATCAAATCCGATTTTCATTTTTTTCTATGCCTCTATTCTACAAAATATTGGGGTATGTGATGTCGCCTTCCATAGTATACTACAAAAGATAGAGGAAATTCCAGTAGCTAAGGGAAAAATATATCATTTTGTTCAGATTACACAGAATAACAGGGAAATTAACAAAAGTTTTATAAATGTGTCGGCTTTTTCACAATCTTCTTATTGATTTATCAAGCCCCAATCCGTATAATAGAAGAGATAATAATAGGAGGAAAGAGATGGATCAAAACCAAAATAGAAACCAGGACCCAAATAAAAAAAGTCCTCAAAATAAGCAGTCCCTTTTGGTGCTCCTGATTTGTATCATAGTCATGCTGCTCTGTATGAATATGATGACAAATATAGGCAAAAAAGATACCAGCAAAATTGATTACAGTGAATTTATCACAATGCTGGACAAAGGGGAAGTAGAGAGTGTAGTTCTGAAATCCGATACTCTGACAGTTACCCTGAAGCATGGTACTGGCATGGCAGCGCAGACCAAGACGGTTACACTGATGGAGGATTTGAGTGAACTTACCAAACGTCTTGAAAAAGCAGGTGTTAAAAGTTTTGACAAGGAGCAGCCCAACATAGCAGGAGAGCTGATATACAGCCTGCTGAGTATTTTGATACCGGTTGTTTTGATGGTTGCCCTGTTCAGCTTTATGTTCCGCCGGATGAATAAAGGCGGCGGTATGATGGGCGGCGTCGGTAAGAGCAAGGCCAAAGCCTATGTGCAGAAAGAGACCGGAGTCACCTTCCGGGATGTGGCAGGCCAGGATGAGGCCAAGGAATCTCTCCAGGAGGTGGTTGATTTCCTTCACAATCCGGGGAAATATACGGCCATTGGTGCCAAGCTGCCCAAAGGTGCCCTGCTGGTAGGCCCTCCGGGAACCGGTAAGACGCTGCTTGCCAAGGCAGTGGCCGGAGAAGCCCATGTTCCGTTTTTCTCCCTGTCCGGTTCGGACTTTGTGGAAATGTTCGTAGGTGTGGGTGCCTCCCGTGTGCGGGATCTGTTTGAGGAAGCCAAGAAAAATGCCCCGTGTATCATCTTTATTGATGAGGTCGATGCCATCGGAAAGACACGTGATACCAGATTCGGCGGCAATGATGAGCGTGAACAGACATTGAACCAGCTTCTGGCTGAGATGGATGGATTTGATACATCAAAAGGTCTTCTGATCCTTGCGGCAACCAACAGGCCGGAAGTATTGGACCCGGCACTTCTGCGTCCGGGACGTTTTGACAGACGCGTTATCGTAGACAGGCCTGATCTGAAGGGCAGGGTAAATATTCTCAAGGTACATGCAAAAAGCGTCTCTCTGGATGAGACCGTGGATCTGGAGGCGATTGCCCTTGCAACGTCAGGAGCTGTAGGATCTGACTTGGCGAATATGATCAATGAGGCAGCTATCCTGGCTGTCAAGAACGGCAGAAAGGCAGTTTCCCAGAAGGACCTGCTGGAAGCCGTGGAGGTAGTACTGGTAGGTAAGGAGAAGAAAGACAGGATCTTAAGCGCAGAGGAGCGCAAGATCGTCTCTTACCATGAAGTGGGCCATGCTCTTGTGAGCGCGCTCCAGAAGGACTCCGAACCGGTTCAGAAGATCACCATTGTACCGCGTACCATGGGTGCCCTGGGGTATGTCATGCATGTGCCGGAGGAAGAGAAATTCCTGAATACCAGAAAAGAGCTGGAAGCCATGCTGGTCGGATATCTGGGCGGCCGTGCGGCAGAGGAGATCGTGTTTGACACTGTGACTACAGGTGCCGCCAACGATATTGAACAGGCTACAAAAGTGGCCCGTGCCATGATAACCCAGTACGGTATGTCTGACCGTTTCGGTCTTATGGGACTTGCAGATACCCAGAGCCAGTACCTGGACGGCCGCGCGGTGTTAAACTGCGGCGATGCAACAGCAACAGAGATTGACCATGAAGTGATGAAGCTTCTGAAGGTTTCCTACGATGAGGCGAAACGCCTGCTCAGTGCCAACAGGGAAGCGCTTGATAAGATCGCTGATTTCCTGATCCAGCGTGAGACGATCACAGGCAAAGAGTTCATGAAGATTTTCAGGGAGATCAAGGGAATCAAGGAGCCGGAGGAGAAGAAACGTATTGCTGAAAAAGACGGATCTTCAGCAGCCCCGGCGATAAACGTACCGGCAGATGCGCAGAACGGGACAGCAGGAGATGCAGCAGCTCCGGCAGCCCCGGCGATAAACGGGCCGATGGATGCGGAGAACGGGACAGCAGCTCCCGCAGTTTCGGAACCCGAGCAGAATCCGGTGATCCACACCGTGTCAGGAAGCACAGCGGAAGAGGAAGAAAAAAAATAATCGTACACCTGTTCCTTTTAACAGGAGGATATGATAGAATAAAGGAAGTTATCGCATGGCGGTAACTTCTTTTTCTTTAATATTTCCGGGCAGACAGATATTTTTACAACCGGAAGCTGTGAGGAGGAATACATGTTTAACATAGAGGAAGAACTGAAAAAGCTGCCGGCCAGGCCCGGTGTCTATATCATGCACGATGCTGACGACACCATCATCTATGTGGGCAAGGCCATCAGCCTGAAAAACAGGGTGCGCCAGTATTTTCAGGGCAGCCGTAATCTGGGAATCCGTAAGGAACAGATGGTGGAGCAGATCGCCAGATTTGAATATATCATCACAGATTCCGAGCTGGAGGCTCTGGTCCTGGAGTGCAACCTCATAAAAGAACACACACCAAAATACAACATTCTATTGAAGGATGACAAGACGTATCCCTTTATTAAAGTCACTGTGGGGGAGGATTATCCCAGGATACAGATCGTCCGCAGAGTGAAAAAAGATAAATCCCGCTATTACGGCCCCTACTCCAGCGCAATGGCGGTGAAGGATGTGGTGGAGCTTACCACAAAGCTCTACCGCCTCAGAACATGCAGCAGAAATCTTCCCAAGGATATCGGTAAGGAGCGCCCCTGTCTCTATCACCAGATCCATCAGTGTGACGCGCCCTGCCAGGGATATATTTCAAAGGAAGAATACAGGAAAAAGGTGGATAAGCTGCTGGATTTCCTCAACGGAAACCACAGGGAAATCTTAAAAGAACTGGAAGAAAAGATGCTGGCAGCCTCCCAGGAGATGAATTTTGAGGATGCAGCCCAGTACAGGGATCTGATACAGAGTGTAAAGCGGATCGGGGAGAGGCAGAAGATCACAGACCAGCATGGGGAGGACAAGGACGTTGTGGCGGTTGCCCAGGATGGAGAGGACGCAGTGGCGCAGGTATTCTTTATCCGCGGCGGCAAGCTCATAGGAAGGGATCATTTCTACCTGAAAGTTGCCAAGGAGGACCAGCGGGCCCAGATCATTTCCAGCTTCCTGAAACAGTTCTATGCGGGAACACCCTTTATTCCAAAAGAAATCATGATCCAGGAGGAGATTGAGGACCGCGAAGTGATCACTCAGTGGCTGGAAAAGAGAAAGGGAAGGAAAGTGCACATACGGATTCCGAAGAAAGGAACCAAGGAAAAGCTGGTGGAGCTGGCCCAGAGGAACGCAGAGCTTGTACTCAGCCAGGACAAGGAGCGTATCAAGCGTGAGGAGGGCAGAACCATCGGTGCTGTGAAAGAGATTGCCGGCAAACTGGCCCTGCCGGGATTGGAGCGGATAGAGGCCTATGATATTTCCAATATCAGCGGATTCCAGTCTGTAGGTTCCATGATCGTCTATGAGAAGGGTAAGCCAAAACGCAGCGATTACCGAAAATTCCGTATCAAATCTGTGCAGGGACCAAATGACTATGCCAGTATGGAAGAAGTCCTGACTCGGCGTTTTGTGCACGGCCTGGATGAGCAGGAAGCCAGGAGAAAGGAAAATCTGGATGAGGAATTCGGCAGTTTTACACGTTTCCCGGACCTGATCATGATGGACGGCGGCAGGGGGCAGGTCAATATTGCCCTGGAAGTGCTGGACAAACTGAACCTGCAGATTCCGGTCTGCGGTATGGTAAAGGATGATAAGCACAGGACCAGAGGTCTGTATTTCAACAATGAGGAGATTCCCATAGACAGGGACAGCGAAGGTTTTAAACTGATCACCAGGATTCAGGATGAAGCCCACCGTTTTGCCATTGAATTCCACCGATCCTTAAGAAGCAAAGGGCAGGTGCATTCCATTCTGGACGATATCCCCGGTATTGGGCCGACCAGAAGAAAGGCGCTTATGAAGCAGTTCCAGGGGCCGGATAAGATGAGGGAGGCATCCCTTGAGGAGTTAAAGGCAGTTCCTTCCATGAATGAGCGGGCAGCGGAAGCTGTTTACCGTTTTTTTCATGAGGAACAAGAAAAAAAGGAATAGTTTGGACAGGCTTGTTGAACTTCCAAATGCCTTATGATAAACTAAATAGGAAGAATATGAAAAGGAGAGCGTGCCATATGAAAGGTGTAGAACTGAAAAAGCTGATACAGGAACTAAGACTGTATAATAAGACACCGGATATTGATATTTCCAAAAAAAGAATCACCACACCGGATATTAACCGTCCAGCACTGCAGCTGACAGGGTATCTGGAGCATTTTGAGAATGAGCGGGTACAGATAATCGGATATGTAGAGTACACATACCTGCTTCATCTTGGACGTGAGAAGAAAATAGAGGCTTTTGAGCGTTTTGTCTCCAGCCAGATTCCCTGTGTGATATTCAGTACCATGACGGAGCCCGATGAAGATATGCTGGATCTGGCTATGAAATACGAGGTGCCCATTCTGGTGACAGAGCAGACAACCTCCACATTTATGGCTGAGATCATCCGCTGGCTGAATGTACAGCTTGCGCCGTGTATTTCCATCCACGGTGTTTTGGTGGATGTATACGGTGAAGGTGTGCTGATCATGGGTGAGAGCGGTATTGGAAAAAGTGAGGCAGCTCTGGAGCTTATCAAGCGGGGACATCGCCTTGTCAGTGATGACGTGGTGGAGATCCGTCGTGTCAGTGATGTGACGCTGGTAGGTTCAGCGCCGGATATCACCCGCCATTTTATCGAACTGCGCGGCATCGGAATCATTGATGTGAAGACCCTGTTCGGTGTGGAAAGCGTGAAGAACACCCAGTCTATTGACCTTGTCATCAAGCTGGAGGAGTGGAACAAGGACAGAGAATATGACCGTCTGGGTATGGAGGAGGAATATACAGAATTTCTTGGCAACAGGATCGTATGCCATTCTCTCCCTATCCGTCCGGGCAGAAACCTTGCTGTCATAGTGGAATCCGCGGCTGTTAATCACAGACAGAAAAAGATGGGCTATAATGCGGCACAGGAGCTGTACCGCCGTGTACAGGAGAATATGGCAAAGAAGAGAAACGAGGAGGACGAAGACTGATGACTGCATGGTGTTTTGGAATAGATCTGGGAGGAACAAGCGTAAAATGTGCACTGTTTCAGACAGACGGCACAGTGGAAGAGAAGTGGGAGATCAAGACCCGCGTGGAGAACGAGGGGAAAGAGATCCTTCCTGATATAGCAAAAACCATTCTGGCTAAGATGGAAGAGAAGAAGATCGCGAAAGAGGATGTAGCCGGCGTGGGAATCGGAATCCCCGGACCGGTAGATGAGAACGGAGAGATCGCCTGTGCGGTAAATCTTCACTGGGGCAGAAAAAACATTGAAAAGGAACTGGCAGAACTGACAGGTCTTGTGGTAAAAGCCGGAAATGACGCTAATGTGGCAGCACTGGGCGAGATGTGGAAGGGCGGCGGTCAGGGCTCTAAAAACCTGATCCTGGTCACTCTGGGAACCGGTGTAGGCGGCGGTATCATTGTCAATGAAAAAATGGTCACAGGCGCACACGGGGCCGGCGGCGAGATTGGACACGCATCTGTGGAGATGGAGGAAGAGGAGGCTTGCAACTGCGGTAACAAAGGGTGTCTGGAACAGTATGCTTCAGCAACCGGAATCGCAAGACTGGCGAGACGTGCCATGGCCTCCGGCCAGGAAGAATCCATACTGCGCAGTATGGAGAATGTGACAGCAAAGGATGTGTTCGATGCCTATAAGGACGGAGACGCGCTGGCAGCGAAAGTGGTAGATCAGTTTGCACGCTATCTGGGCAATGCACTGGCTATCTTCTCCTGTGTGGCTGACCCGGATGTGATCGTGATCGGCGGCGGGGTTTCCAAGGCCGGACAGGTCCTGATCGACTGTGTTGAAAAGTATTTCAGACAGTATGCATTTACAGCCTGCAAGGATACAAAGATCAAACTTGCGACTCTGGGCAATGATGCGGGAATCTATGGCGCAGCGAAATTGATCCTCAGCAAATAATAAAAGGGAATAAAAAAGCATTTCCAATCGGATTAGGTTGGAAATGCTTTTTTTTTATGCGTTATTCTGTCTCGCCGCCGCCGGGGTCCTCGCCGCCTCCCTCAGGGGGAGCCGGTGTGTCCGGGTTATCCGGTGTATCCGGAGTATCGGGCGTATCAGGATTGTCCGTAGGTGTGTCGCCTCCGGGGTTATCTGTCGGTGTGTCATCGGGATTATCCGTTGGTGTGCCGCCGTTGTTATCCGTCGGCGGATTGCCGTTGTTGTCTGTTGGCGTATCCGTCGGTGTATCGGAAGGCTCATTGCTTTCCTCTGCAGGCGGCGTGTATACTTTATTGGAGTGTACATTACACCGCTTCTTCGGAATTTCATCTGTTTCAAAATACTCCGTGATAGTAGGGCAGGCATAATTGGGAAGAAGTCCTGTCTCACTGCAGACGGTAGTTTTTTCTACGGTTGCCGGCATCTTGAAGTCTGTATCTGTCTTGTCCTCGTGAAGCCTCTGCATGACCTTGCGCCATAAATCCTGATGATAGGTTCTGTAATCGCCGGAAGGCAGTTTCGTGTTGTCATCATATCCTGACCAGACTGTGCAGGTGTAATATGGTGTATAGCCTGCAAACCAAAGGTCATTATAACCCTCTGTGGTACCTGTCTTACCGGCAACATGCATGTTGTTAAGCTGAAGCCTGGTTCCGGTACCGTGGTCCACAACATCCTCCATAGCGCTTGTGAGCAGATAGGCGGTGCTGGGTTTGATGACTTTTGTCTTCTCCGGTGTGTTGTCAAGGAAGACATTGCCGTCCTCATCCAGAATTTTGGTGTAGAACATAGGCTTGATATAAGTTCCGTTATTGGCGATCGCCGCATAGGCAGCGGTCAGTTCCAGATTGCTGACACCCCTTGTGATACCGCCCAGAGCGGTAGGCTGTCCGATATCAGAGTACACCTTTCCATCCACAGTCATGGTGTCCACAATGGTGGAAAAGCCGAATTTCAGCAGATATTCATAAGCAAGCTGAGGGGTTACATCTGTGATACATTTTACTGCCACAACGTTGACAGAATTAACGATGGCTTCCCGGATGGTGGTAGGGCCGCCAAAGCTGCCTGTCAGCCAGTTGTTTACCGGTTTGCCGTTTACATATTCATAATATTCATCGTCATAGACGGTTGCCAGTGTCTTGCCGCATTCGTTCAGCGCCGGTGCATAAGTGGAAACGATCTTAAAAGTAGAACCGGGCTGCCTTACCGTTCTGGTTGCTCTGTTCAGCGATAAACTGGTGGCCTTTTCACCGCGTCCTCCCACGATGGCTTTCACATATCCTGTGTGCTGATCCATAATGCACATGGAAGACTGAGGCTGAGGCGTAAAATACTTCTGCTCCGCAATGACGGTGCTTCCATCTTCGGTCTTGGCTGCCTTAAAGGTTTCAATATAGGATTCTGCCTGTTCCTGGCTGTCAAAGAGAAGAGAAAAGTTCGGGTCCTGCTCCTTGAAATAAGAAGTCATCATTTCCTTACTGAAATTTTCTTCTGTTCCATCCGGATGCGCGATAGTCAGTGCGTAATCAAGCCCCACCTGCGTACCTGCAGGGAAGTTTTCCGGATTGCCGTATTCCTCATCGCAGATCTGCTGAACCTGCGGGTCCTGTGTTGTATAGATACGCAGACCGCCGCTGTACAGGGCATTGTAGGCCTGCTGTTCGGAATAACCCTTCTGTGTCATCAGATCGTCGATCACCTGTCTTGTCAGCTCGTCAATGAAGTAGGAATAAGTATCGTCCTCCTCAGAGGATTCGGATTCCACTGCCTGGATCCGGTCATAGACATTGTCTGCCAGACATTCATCATATTGTTCCTTGGTGATATAACCCTGGTCCAGCATATGTTCCAGGACATCTTTACGCCTTTTTGCATTTTCCTCCGGGTTCACTGCCGGGTTGAAACGCGTGGGGTTCTGGCTGATACCAGCGATCACTGTGGATTCTGAGAGCGTCAGTTCACTGACGTCCTTATTGAAATAGCCGTGTGCGGCGGCCTGTACACCATAATTGCCATTGCCCAGGTTGATCGTATTCAGATAGCTTTCCAGAATCTTGTCCTTATCCTTCAGCTGTTTTTCAAGCTGGATAGCCAGGTACTGTTCCTGGAATTTACGTTTGAAACGCTCTACCACAGACTCATTGGTCCAGTCTTTGAATACATTGTTTTTCAGAAGCTGCTGTGTAATGGTACTGGCACCCTCTGAGAAATGAAAACCACTGGTGATACCCTTTACCCCCGCACGGACAATACCGCGCAAATCAATACCATTGTGTTCATAAAAACGTTCGTCCTCAATGGCGACTACTGCATGCTGCAGGTCCAGAGGAATTTTATCAATAGTGACCGGCATACGGTTGGAATTAGGTGCTGTCAGTTTCTGAAGCTGATTGCCGTCAGAATCATAGACAAAGGTTGCTGAACCGATTGGCATAATATTAACGTCCTCAATATCCGGCGCATTATCCAGCAGTCCCTTGAAGGCACCAAAACCTACGCAGCCGCCGATTACCATAATGGCAATCAGGGAAATGAAAATGATGCGTATAAAAGAAACGTGTGCTTTCTTCCCCATCATAGTGGAGCGGGAGGAAAGCGAGTTGCGCTTCTTGTCAGTCGCACGTTTTCCAAAATTCATGTAGTTTGCCTCCTTTTCCTGATTATATACCATACCCATACCGTCTATACAAAATACGGCCGAACAATGGCCTGTCCATTCTGTTTCCCGGTAAAGATAAGAGGGCAATATAAGCAGTATACGTCCCTATTATAGCAAAATGGCATAGCGAAATAAAGTAGAACTTATAAATTTAATGGAATTTAAGAGAAATGTTATAACTTTAAAAATACATTTTTATCAGCCACTACCCGCATGTTCCGATTTGTGATATGATAATCCCAGACAAAATTCTGCCCCATGCAGGAAAAGGAGGACCCCCATGCTGGAACAATACAACACGATTTACGAGGGCGGCGAGGGAGAAATTATTGAGAAAAAATCACGTTTCATCGCCACCGTAAGACTGGTAAAAACCGAGGAGGAAGCCTTAAGCTTCATAGAAGAAATGCGCAAAAAATACTGGAATGCCACCCACAACTGCTATGCCTATGTCATAGGCGAGCGCAAAGAAACCATGCGCTGCAGCGATGACGGAGAGCCTTCAGGTACAGCCGGCAAACCCATGCTGGACGTCCTTTTAGGCGAGGATCTCTACAATACAGCCGTAGTCGTTACCCGGTATTTCGGCGGCACACTGTTGGGAACCGGCGGCCTTGTCCGAGCTTATTCAAAAGCCGTCCAGGAAGGTTTGGCCTGCAGCCGCATCATCACAAAACACCACGGCATTCTCCTGGAAATCGGCACAGACTACAACGGTGTCGGCAAACTTCAATACCTTTTCGGCCAGCGCGGCATCCCCATCACGGATTCCCGGTACACCGAGGATGTAAAGCTCCAGGTCCTGGTCCCCAAGTCCGAAGAGAATGCAGTAAAAAAAGCCGTGACAGAAGCCACCAGCGCCCGTGCCTCCATCACAGATCTAAAAGAACTCTATTATGCCTCTCTGGAAGGCGAATACCTTACCTTTGAAGATTAAAAATACCCTGTCTGCAGTCCGGAATGAATCCGGCACAGACAGGGTATTTCTTTTACTTCTTAAAATTTCTCAGGCTCAGCGTACTCCTCGCCAAAAGTTTCCACAGTCATACTCTGAATCGTCTGCGGCTCCATGGGACGATCACTGTAATCTGTCCGGACTTCAGCGATAGCGTTCACCACATCCATTCCTTCCGTCACCTTACCGAAAGCAGCATACTGCCCGTCCAGATGCGGAGCATTCTCATGCATAATAAAGAACTGGCTTCCGGCAGAGTTCGGGTCCATAGCGCGCGCCATAGACAAAACGCCGGCGTCATGCTTCAGATTGTTTTCAACTCCATTTCCGCTGAACTCTCCCTTAATAGAATATCCTGGACCACCCATCCCATTTCCCTGCGGACAGCCACCCTGAATCATAAATCCACGAATCACCCGATGAAACACCAGTCCATCATAAAAACCCTTCTTTACCAAACTAATAAAATTATTCACAGTATTCGGCGCAACATCCGGATACAATTCCGCCTTGATCACGCCCCCATCTGCCATAGTAATCGTAACAATAGGATTAGCCATATCAAAAATCTCCTTTTAAACATTTTTCTCTATTATAATCTCTAAAAATAAAAGGTGCAAGAAATTTCTTTTTTATACTTGTGGCGCAAAAGATTATATTATATTATAACTTATAGTATCTTTACAGAAAGATAAGCGAGACAATCTATGATATATATTAAATTTCCGCAATAACTACAGCTCCACGAAACCATTACCTTCAGCATTCAAACCTACCGCCTGAGAACACCAGGGGAAGCCGTTGGGAGGGGCCGGGCGTGTGATGGGGGGAGCGATGTATAGTGGAGCGGGCAGAAGATCCACCTGCCCCAGACACTTAATGAGGAAGCCTCTGCTGACGAATTTAGTGACTGGGAGCAGGTTAGCTTCTGCCCAAGCGCAACGCTTCGCTCCCCCCATCACACGCCCGGCCCCTCCCAACGGCTTCCCCGTCCCCTTCTCACACAAAAAAAGGAGCCACCCACCAAATGAAAACAATAGAAACCACCACCCCAAAAGAAACATTTAACCTGGGCCAATCCATCGCCCAAAAAGCCACCCCCGGCCAAATCTACACCCTAAACGGCGACCTGGGCACCGGCAAAACCGTCTTCACACAGGGCGTAGCCAAAGGCCTCGGCATAGAAGAACCCGTCAACAGCCCCACCTTCACCATTGTCCAAATATACGAAAGCGGCCGCCTCCCCTTCTACCATTTCGACGTCTATCGCATCGGTGACATCGAGGAGATGGAAGAGATCGGATACGACGATTACTTTTTCGGTGAAGGCATCTGCCTCATTGAATGGGCAGAGCTGATCGAGGAACTTCTTCCCCCGGATGTCATAAAAATCACCATAGAAAAAGACCCATCCAAAGGTTTTGATTACCGCAAAATAACCATAGAAGGTTTAAATGAATAAGGAGATGAAAGAACAATGAAAATCTTAGCTCTAGACAGTTCCGGCCTGGTAGCATCCGTTGCCGTGGTGGAAGACGATATACTGGTAGCGGAATACACAATGAACTACAAGAAAACCCATTCCCAGACCCTGCTTCCCATGCTGGACGAAGTAAAAAAAGCCATATCCCTGGATTTAAATTCCATTGATGCCATAGCAGTAGCCGCCGGCCCCGGTTCCTTCACCGGCCTCAGAATCGGCTCCGCAACAGCCAAAGGTCTGGGCCTTGCCCTGGACAAACCCCTCATAGGTATCCCGACCGTAGACGCCCTTGCCTACAACTTGTACGATACAGCCCCTGATACTCTGATCTGCCCCATCATGGACGCCAGGAGAAAACAGGTCTACACAGGCATCTACTGTTTTGAAAACCACGCCTTAAAAATTTTGAAACCCCAGGACGCTGTCCCTATGACAGAGCTTATAGAGGAGCTGAACCGAACCGGAAAATCCGTCATTTTCCTGGGCGACGGCGTACCTGTATACAGAGAGCTTATAGAGGAGACCTGCCATGTCCCCTATTCCTTTGCCCCGGCTCATATAAACAAACAGAGAGCAGCCGCTGTGGCAGCGCTTGCCCAAATCTACTATAAAGAAGGGAAAATGGAGGACGCTGCTGACCATCAGCCCGATTACCTCAGAGTATCACAGGCTGAGAGAGAACGCGCAGCCCGCCTTGCAAAAGAAGAAAATGCTGATCATTAGAGATATGCGCCCCGAAGACACAGCGGCAGCCGCACAGATTGAGGCGGAAAATTTTTCACGCCCGTGGAAGGCATCCGGCTTTCTGGATGCAGTGCAGTCTGTAAGTGCTGTTTACTTCGTGGCAGAACTTGACGGCGTTGTCACAGGCTATGCAGGCATGTGGACAGCTCTGGATGAAGGTGAGATCACCAATGTCTCCGTGAAATCTTCCTGCTGGGGACAGCATATAGGAAGACAGCTTGTAGAGGCACTTCTGGAGGCCGGCAGGAAAGCAGGGGTCTCCTCCTTCTATCTGGAAGTACGCCAGAGCAACGAAAGAGCGATTTCCCTGTATCGTTCCTGCGGGTTTGAGGACGCAGGATTGAGAAAAAATTTCTACGAGGCGCCCACAGAACACGCTGTCGTAATGTGCAAAAGATAGCAGAACTGCTATCTTTTTCTATATCTGCAACTGTTTCCCACTGGGCTTTTACACACATTTTCTGTATAATGATAGAGAATAGACAAGGAAGAGAAAGGATCTGGCGTACAAGCTCAAGGCAGGAGGATAAAGACTATGCGAAAATACGAAAAAAAGGAAACGGGCATGCTCACAGAGCTATACTGCAACCGCTGCGGGAAAAAACTGCACGTGGAAAACGGTATAGCCATGGAAGGGGTACTCCCTGTTGACATAGCCTGGGGATATTTCTCAAAAAAGGATACACAGCGCCACCAGTTTGACCTGTGTGAAGACTGCTATGATGAAATTATCCGCGGGTTTGCCATACCTGTTGATGAGAAAATTGAAAAGGAATTGTTGTAGTGGAAAAAAATGTGTGCTAAGATAGAAGCGCAGTCAACAAAGAAATGAAGAGAAATGAGGAAATGACAGATGCTGGATGTTTGTCTGTTGGGCACAGGAGGCATGATGCCGCTCCCAAGGCGGAAACTCACCTCACTTATGACCCGCTATAACGGCAGTAATTTTATGATAGATTGCGGCGAAGGCACACAGGTCGCAGTAAAAGAGAAAGGATGGAGTTTCAAGCCGATCGATGTGATCTGTTTTACACATTATCACGCTGACCATATCAGCGGGCTTCCGGGACTCCTTTTGACCATGGGAAATGCAGAGCGGACAGAACCGCTGACACTGATTGGCCCCAAAGGGCTGGTACGTGTTGTTCAGGCTCTGCGCGTGATCGCTCCTGAACTTCCCTTTGACATACAATGTATAGAACTGACACAGCCGGAGGAACAGATGGAAGTCTGTGGATACCATATCACGGCATTCCGTGTGAATCACAATGTAACCTGCTATGGATACTCTATTGAAATTAAGAGGGGCGGCAAATTTGACGCTGCCCGTGCAAAAGAACAGGGGATTCCGCTGCAGTGCTGGAACCCGCTTCAGAAAGGGCAGATTGTTGAAGCAGACGGTAAAACATATACGCCTGATATGGTTTTAGGCCCTGCAAGAAAAGGAATCAAACTGACCTATACCACAGATACCCGTCCTGTAAAATCCATTGCGGAACATGCCAAAGACTCCGATCTGTTTATCTGCGAGGGCATGTACGGAGAGCAGGATAAAGAGGAGAAGGCCAAAGCTCACAAGCATATGACTTTCAGGGAAGCAGCACTTCTGGCAAAAGAAGCGCAGGTAAAAGAGCTGTGGCTCACACACTACAGCCCATCCCTTGTACGCCCGGAGGAGGCTCTCCCCGAAGCCGCGAAAGTATTTCCCAATACGATTGCAGCCCGGGACAGGCAGTCCGTGGAACTGCAGTTTGAGGAAGAATCATAAGGCATCCCGGGCATTGCCGGTGAGTTTTGTGAAAAAGGAGAATGTAAAATGGAGAAGAAAAATGAGGATGTACTGATCCTTGCAATAGAAAGCTCCTGTGACGAGACTGCCGCCTCTGTGGTGAAAAACGGCAGGACCATATTATCCAATATCATATCGTCCCAAATAGAGCTGCACAAATTATACGGAGGAGTTGTTCCTGAAATAGCCTCCAGAAAACACATAGAAAAAATTAACCAGGTCATTGAGGAAGCGTTAAAAGAGGCGGACGTGACCCTGGACGATTTAGATGCCATAGGCGTCACATACGGACCGGGTCTTGTAGGCGCGCTGCTTGTAGGGGTGGCTGAGGCAAAAGCCATCAGTTTTGCAAAAGACATTCCGCTTGTAGGTGTGCACCACATAGAGGGGCATATTTCAGCGAATTATATTGAACATCCGGATCTGGAACCGCCGTTTTTGTGCCTGGTGGTTTCCGGAGGACATACCCATCTTGTGATCGTGAAAGATTACGGGGAGTTTGAAATCCTGGGCAGGACAAGAGATGACGCCGCAGGTGAGGCGTTTGATAAAGTGGCAAGAGCCATTGGGCTTGGTTATCCGGGCGGACCGAAGATAGACAGGCTTTCCAAAGAGGGAAATGCCTATGCCTTTGATTTTCCTAAGGCGAAAGTGGACGAGGCGCCATATGATTTCAGTTTCAGTGGTGTCAAATCAGCAGTGCTGAATCATTTGAATAAATGCAGAATGCAGGGCGAAGAGATTGTGGCGGCAGATGTTGCGGCCTCTTTTCAGCGTTGTGTTGTGGAAGTGCTTGTGGAACATGCTATCGCAGCAGCAAAAGACTATAAGATAGACAAACTGGCAATCGCAGGAGGGGTGGCTTCAAACAGCGGCCTTCGCACAGCCATGGAGGAAGCCTGCAGAAAACATAACATTGGTTTTTATCATCCGTCTCCTATTTTCTGCACAGACAATGCCGCAATGATAGGAGTGGCAGCTTATTATGAATATCAAAAAGGAACCAGACACGGTCTTGACTTGAATGCGATTCCAAATCTGAGGTTAGGAGAGCGCTGATGAAATCCACCGCAATTGTGCTGGCAGCAGGCCAGGGAAAGAGAATGAACAGTAAAGTACAGAAGCAGTTTCTTCTAATTAAGGGGAAACCGGTCCTGTATTACAGCCTGTCCTGTTTCCAGAACAGCAGGGAAATTGAAGAAATTATTGTTGTTACAGGAAAAGACAGTATAAATTTCTGTAAACAGGAAATTATAGAAGCATATGGTTTTTCTAAAGTGAAGGCAGTGATCGCCGGCGGCAGAGAACGCTATGATTCTGTCTACGCGGGACTGTGCGCCTGTGAGGACAGCGATTATGTATTTATACACGATGGGGCAAGACCCTTTTTGACAGAAGATATGATCAGAAGGGGGAAAGAAGCAGTTCTTGCCAGTGGTGCCTGTGTCATCGGTATGCCTTCAAAAGATACCATAAAAATCGCAGATGAGAACGGAATGGTGGCGTCTACACCCAGCAGAAGCCTGGTGTGGAACATTCAGACGCCGCAGATTTTTTCATACACTGCAATTCGGGAAGCTTATGAGAGGGCGCGGCAGCAGAATATGGCGGATATCACGGATGATGCCATGGTAATGGAGCGCTTTGGAAACATGAAAATCAAGCTGGTAGAGGGTTCCTATGAGAATATAAAAATCACCACGCCGGAGGATATTCTTGTCGCAGAGAAAATTTTGGAAAAAATTCAAAAAATCTATTGACAACTTCCGACATAAGTGATAAGATACCACTTGTCGCTGACCGAGTGATAGATATGGAGAGATATCGAAGTGGTCATAACGAGGCGGTCTTGAAAACCGTTTGTCCGCAAGGGCGCGTGGGTTCGAATCCCACTCTCTCCGTTCCCGAAAGCAAATATCGAGAACGAACCAGAGGGGTGAGTTCAAGATTGGTTATGATGCTTTTGGATATATAAATGAATATTTGATTGATTCAGCCTGGAGAAGTACCCAAGCGGCTGAAGGGGCTCCCCTGGAAAGGGAGTAGGTCGTTAATAGCGGCGCGAGGGTTCAAATCCCTCCTTCTCCGTTTTCTCTTAGAAAAATAAGAGAAAAAAGTTGTTGACAAACGACAGAAGATGTGATAACCTATTATAGCTGTCGCGAAAACGGCAACATCCGACAGAAGAAAAAAACTTCTAAAAAAATAAAAAAGTTCTTGACAAGCTCAAAACGATATGATAAAATATCAAAGCTGTCAAAAACTGACAGGAACCTTGATAACTGAACAGTGAAACACATGAATCG
>NZ_JBBMFP010000018.1:0-119785 GCF_040095955.1 Blautia caccae
CGGCAGGTATTCGCCCCATCGCGAAGCGATTTTTAATGGGCGAATACCCGTAACGATTCAGCTGGCTGAATAGTTACAATCTCTGCTTATTTCCACAAAATGCTGACTTTTGTCCCTTCTCCCTGCCTGCTCTCTATCCTCATTTCCGCATGGTGCAGCTCTGCGATCCTTCTGCAGAGGGCAAGTCCCAGACCGGAACCTCCTGACGCCCTGGCTCTTGATTTGTCCACCATATAAAAGGCATCCTCTACTTTTGTCAGCTCCTCCTCGGGAATGCCGATACCGCAGTCACTCACATAGATTCCCCGGCTGTCCGCTTCCAGATATATTTTCTGTCCCTCATCAGATGCCTTGCAGGCATTGTCCAGCAAATTCAGAAGAAGGCTGGTCATCAGATCTTCATCCATATCATGACACAGTGCATCATCTGCCAGGCGGATTTCCAATACCTGTCCCCTCTCCTGCAGGCGGAAGGATATGAGAGCTTCTGCCCGTTCCAGCAGCACTTTTACAGATGTATGCCTCATTTCCAGACTTTCGGGCTCCTCCTCATATAGACCTGTAAGTTCCAGCATTTTGGCGGAGAGCCTGGACAGACGTCTGGATTCACTTCCGATATACTGCAGGGCTTTTTCCTTCTGTTGTTCCGAAAGGCTCATTTTCAGGAGAATGTCAGAATATCCGATGATTGCCGTCATGGGCGTCTTCAGCTCATGCGCCAGGCTGCCGAGAAGCTGCCTCTGTTTCTCATTGGTATCGGATAATGTCTCCACATGCTCCTCAATTTTCTCTGCCATGCGGTTGAAATTCCCGCTGATCTCCCCCACCTCATCCATCTTTTTTATTGGTATACGGAACGCGTAATTTCCTCCCGCGATTTCATTTGCCGAATCTCTCAGACTGTACAGAGGATGCAGAATGACACGGATGACCAACACCATGCCCGCCGCAATAACAGCGGTTAAAAGGAATGCGGCTGCCAGTCCTTTCAGAAACATTTTCCAACTGTTTTCATGGATACCTGTCACATCATTAAAATGCCAAATGTCGTAGGTATTTTCCCCACCGGGATCGTATGTGCTGCCCATGATCAAAAGATAGCGCCCGTCTATCTGTACTTCATAATAGGAGGGATAGCTGTCGCCGTTTTTCCCGAAATCATATGGCGTGGGGTTGTATATTTCCTCTCCGTCCCGGTAAACCGCATATTCCAGTCCCAGATAGTGCCTGATGCCATCCTGCATGATTTTCTCCTGTATCTCAGTGTCCGTCTCAGCAATACCAAAATTCCGCATACGGGTATCCAGTTCTTTCAGCTTGTTATGAAACGTATTGCTCTCATACGCATAAATCTGCGCAAGCTGAGTCTTCAAAGAGACATGGAGCATAAATGCAGAGTAACACTGAGACATAACCAGCATGGCAGCCACACAGACCAGACAGATTTTTGTCCGAATCTTCACTCTGTCACCTCCAGCCGGTAACCGATTCTGGGAACTGTCCTGATGATATCCTGCCACCCCAGTTTTTTGCGGATTCTGGCCACATGGACATCCACGGTTCTGGTCTCCCCTTCAAAACGGATGCCCCACAGCTCATTCAGTATCTGATCCCTGGTAAGCGCAATGTTTTTATTTTTCACAAACAGCATCATACAGTCAAACTCCATAGGTTTTAAGACTACTTCCCCGCCGTCCCTTACCACTCTGCGCTCCCTGGGATAGATGATCACGCCGCCCATATGGATCTCATCCTCCTTCTTGTGGCAGCGCTCCAGGATCTTTTCTATTCTCACCAGCAGTTCCAGGATTTCAAAGGGCTTTACTATGTAATCCTCGGCACCTTCTCTCAGGCCCTTCACTTTATTGTTTATCTCCCCCTTGGCAGTGAGAAAGATAACCGGTATTTTTCTCTGTCTGCAGAGGGGCAGAAGTTCAAACCCATCCCTTCCCGGCAGCATGATATCCAGCAGTGCCAAATCGCAGTCTTCTGCATGGCAATCCTCCAGAAACACTCCGGCCTTCCCTCCATCCCGGAAGGATACCGTTTCATATCCCGCGGTTTCCAGGCTCAGGCAGATCAAATCGTTGATCGCCGCCTCGTCTTCTACAACTAATATTTTGGATCTCATGGCTATCCTCCGTGTCTTGTTATGTATATTTATAGTATACCACAAGGTTTGTATATAACAAAATCCGCTGTTTGGCAAATGGGCAGGGAAGGGGCCTAGACAGCAGAATAAAAAACATATTGACGCTTTGAATCTTGACAGATATACTTGAATCTGGATAAGCAAATAATTATATAAGGAACATACATATGATATACGCAATCATGATTTACACTGCAGCCAGCTATTTTACGGAGGTTGTCATCCATTATCTGAGCTGCAGAATACTCGGGCGCAGAGTCCCCTGGCCAAAGCTTCTGCTTGCTGCTCTCATCCTGGACCTGCTTGTTTCCCCCATGGTTTATCTTGGGGCTGCCGGACAGATCTTTACCTTTATACCGATCACAATATTGTCTTATTTCCTGGATATGACAGCGTTGCTGTTCAATCTGATCTCCATTTATCTGGTCATTGAGCGCAATATTGCGAAAACGGCCATTGCCGGAACCTTTGCATATTTTATTTACTACCAGACGTATCTGATCACTTTCTTTTTCATTCCGAAGCAGTACGCACTGGGTTCCCTGGAAAACCAGTGCATCTCCATCACACTGCTGATTATCTTCACCTATTTTATAGGAAAAATAATCACGAAAATAGATGCCTGTTCCTTCATTGAACGCTGCCTGAAAAAGAAACGGTACTGCGTTATGGCAGCGCTGATCGGATTCCTTCTGTCCGGTTCGCCGCATATTCTTCTTATATTTTCAATCCTTCATCTGGATTATAACAACACGCTGGCGGTTGTGGGACTTGGTCTGCTGTTTTTGTCCGCCGCATTTTTCCGCTATCTTACCAAAAACATCATTCATGATGAAAATGAAAAGGCACAGCAGAGCATCATTGCCCAGCAGACCGCCTATATTCAGAACTTAGAGGAAATCCAGAAAGATGTGCGCCTGTACCGCCACGATTTTAAAAATATGATGTCAGGCATGTATCTTGACATAAAAGAGGGAAAAACAGAGGCGCTGGAGCGGTATATGCACAACATGCTGGACGAATTTGATCAGAGCATTGGTGCCAAAATACAGTCTGCCAACCAGATGATGAATATTGAAATCATAGAATTAAAAAGCCTGCTCATGACAAAAATCTCCCAGATGCACGCTCTTAACATTCCCTGCCATGTGGAGGTTCTGTATCCTGTCAGAAGCTGCCACATGAAACTCCAGGATCTTCTGCGCTGTGTGGGCATTCTGACTGACAATGCCATAGAAGCGGTGAAAGAAACCCGCGGGGACATTGACATCATACTCACCGCCCAGAATCACCAGGTGGTTTTCCTTATCAGCAACCCAATATCCGGGGAGATTGACATGAACCGTATTTCTCAAAAAGGATATTCCACAAAAGGAAAAGGCCGTGGACTGGGACTTTACAGTTATCAGGAGATCACACAGCAGTATCAGAATGTGAGCTGCGCCGCATTCTGCAAAAGCGGACGTTTTTACCAGGAGATCAGAATTGGAGGATATCATTCATGATTCAGATATTGTTATGCGATGATGACGATAGAATCCGTAAGGAGATAGCCAGACATATTGAGAACCAAATACTCATCATGCAGTATGACATGCAGATAGCACAAAGCTGCGACAGTCCGGTTGTCCTGCTGGAGGAACTGAGACAGATGCAGGACAAACGAAATATTTACTTTCTAGATGTGGATTTGAAGCATCCGGAATATGACGGTTTTCTTCTCGGAAAGAAGATTCGGGAGCTTGACCCCAATGGCACCATTATCTATATCACAAGCTTCGGTGATCTGGCTTACAAGACCTTTCAGTATCATGTGGAGGCCTTTGACTATATTGTAAAAGACATGACAGACGGGCTTTCCGCCTCCATTGCCCGCTGCCTGTCCTCCATCCAGAGCCGACTTGTAAAAGAAAAAGCTGACCCGGTGGAATACTATACCTTTAAGACAGGCGATACCATCCGGCATGTTCCGCTTAAGGATATTTATTTCTTTGAAACTTCCTCCAAACCGCATTTTGTGATTCTGCATGGAAAGCATGAACGAATGGAGTTTTTGGGAAGTCTGAGCGATATTGAAAAAGAGCTGGATGACCGGTTTATGAAAATCCACCGCTCTTACCTGGTGGCAATCGATAAAATCGAGAAGGTAGACCTGCGGCACAATACCGTCACAGTGGGCGGAGAGATCTGCGCAGTATCAAGAAAAGAAAAGTCAAAATTACTGGGACGCATGAATTGATCGTGCGTTCTTTTTTTGCGGAATCAGCACAGTTCTGCCGTTTGGGAAGCAGCGGATACCATTTAGGAAGGAAAGGACAAATCCTCCTCCGGAAATGATATTCTCGGAACAGAAAACAAGGAGGAACCCATATGAGTAGAGAATATATCAGACTGGAACACATTTCAAAAAAGTATAAAACAGAACCTGTGCTGAAAAACATTGATGCCAGGCTGCATGAAGGCGAAATCCTGGGATTTCTCGGACCCAGCGGTGCCGGCAAAACCACCACCATAAAAATCATCACCGGACAGTTAAAACAGACCTCCGGCGAAGCCTATATCCTGGGGATCAATTCCAGGGACATCGATGAAACCATTTACGAACAGATTGGAATCGTCACAGACAACAGCGGAATCTATGAATATCTGACAGTCTATAAAAATCTGGAGTATTTCGCAAAAATACTGAGAGTAAAAAAGGATAGGATTGACGAAGTGCTCAGACAGGTTGGCCTGTACGAACAGAAAAACAAGCCTGCAGGCAAGCTTTCTAAAGGCCAGACCCAGCGTCTTGTTCTGGCAAGAGCCGTGCTGCACAGCCCCAGGGTACTGTTTCTGGATGAACCCACCTCAGGCCTGGACCCGTCCACAGCCATAGAGATACATAAAATGCTGCTGGAATTAAAAAGACAGGGCATGGCTATTTTCCTGACCACCCACAATATGGAGGAAGCCACAAAAATGTGTGACCATGTGGCACTGCTAAACGAAGGCGTTATCGTAGAATACGGCACGCCGAAAGACATCTGCCTCAAACATAATAAAATCAAAAAATACGCAGTGCGGCTGCATGACGGAACGGAACATCTGCTGGAACAGAACGAAGAGAACATAGGCCGGATCCATAATTGGATGACAGAGAACCAGGTGGAAACACTGCACTCCTGCGAGCCGACACTGGAAAGCGTATTCTTAAATGTCACAGGGAGGGAGTTATCATGAAGACTTTACATATGAACAAGATCATGGCCATTGCCCAGGTAAAGACAAAGGCATTTATGGGAAAAAACTGCATCATCATGCCGTTATTCGCACTGGGCTTCACATTGCTGATGCGTATCCTCTATGGAAAGATGGCAAACGGAGGCTCCTCTGCCGAGTCCATGAATGCCTATGCGCTGAGCATGGGACTGGTGATGAACATCGGTATGTGCGGCATATATTGTACCAGCCTGCTGCTGGCCGAGGAAAAGGAAAAGAAAACACTCCGGGTCCTGATGACCTCCTCTGTAAACGGAATGGAGTATTTCATCGGCTGCATCCTGCCTGTGTTCGCGGCAACTGTCATTCTGAACTATGTGCTGATGCCGGTCAGCGGTTATATTATCAGCGGTAAAAACCTGGTGCTGTATTCCGTGGTGACAATCTTATCTTCTCTGATCAGTTGTATCATCGGTATGCTGCTTGGTATTTTTGCCAAAAACCAGGTGAGTGCGGGTACGATCACCACACCGGTCCTGCTGGTACTCATGATGGTTCCCATGTTCTCCAATTTTATTGAAATTCTGTCCACCATTTCCAAATTCTTCTTTACCGGGATACTTATGGATATGATCATGGATATTGCCGCTGATAAAGGCAGTGTGCTGCAGGCGGGGAGTGTTGTGATCATGGTGGTGGAGGCTGTGCTGGCTGTTGGGTTATTTGTGGTGTGTTACAGGCAGAATGGGTTTGAGAGGGATTAACCCCCATAGGTCTAATATAATAAAAGCCATCCCACTCCTATAAAAGTTGGGATGGCTGACAAAAACATATGTTTCCTACAAATCTCCTAATTTTTCAAAATCTTTCTGTATCTTTATGTATTTTTCCCATTCAATATTTTTCAAAATATTCTGACGTTCCATAAATTGTTCCGCAGCAGTCCTGACTGAAAAATAAACATCAAACTTTGCCTTTGTTATATAACGGCGTTTTGTTAAATATCTTTTTTCTTTATCAATATTACTTACAAAGGTGTTACAATTTTCTATTATACCAGCATCATAGCTATTATTTTGTGAAATTGCATTTAATAAAAAGGTCTCCATTGCTCCGGTTTCCTCAAAAGGGATTACCAAAATCAATAAAGAAAACACGCATTCTTTACCGTGCCCATTTTTGTACAGACAATCAACCCATTTATTATTTACACACTCCTGCGCTTTCATATTTCTTTCCTGCAGAATTTTTACTAATTTTTCTATAAAGACTCTTTCTGTCTCACATTCATCACGGTCTGTAATTATAACAACCTTATCATACGACTCCGATTCTGCTGATAGGCTATTGTATTCCATTATATGATCAAACCCCGGCAGTATCCTGTTGGAACCTCCACATCCGCCGATACTCAGACTGTCAGCATCTTTAAACATAGTGCGGATATATCTGATATATTTACTTCTTGCCTGCTCATTCGTCTTTTTATCTTCCCATCCATATACTTTTCTCATAAAGTATTGCAATAGGACAAAATCCGTAGACCCCTCACACAAAATTATGCTCTTCATCTTATCTTAGCTCCAACCCCATTTCATCCTGAACTTCAATTGCTTTTTCTGCTGACAACCTTCGGACTGATGTCTCTGCACCTTCTTTATAGAGCGTATACACTGCCATATCCTTTCTTATGTCCGGAGCGCATTTCAACATTTTATCAATCGCCTCTTTACTGTGAGATGTCAAAAAAACCTGCACATTTAACTTCATACAATTTTCCAGGATCCATTTAAATACCTTATCCATGGCTGAGGTATGAATCGCAGTCTCAAATTCATCTAACAATAACACACCATTTTTCGCACGAATCACCGCACTCATTAGTAATACTGCCTTTTTCATGCCATCCCCGTACATATTAAGCGGCAATGCCTTTTCCAGCGATTTTGTCAATATTTTATATACACCTCTGGCAGCCCCTCTGCTGTCATCAATACTATAATTGATACTTACTATGTTATCATCAAATTCTCTCAATACTGTCAGCATCTCTTCGTACAATTCGGGATTATTTAATACCTGGTCTAAAAAAATAATACTGTCCGTATGACTAAATGGAGCAATATATACAATATTCCTGCGTTCACTATAGTTTTCTGAATCCTTCTTCCTAACAGGCATATATCTTCTTTGTCCCTCATACAGGACATCCTGTTCCGCTACTTTACCATTGATCTTTATCTTCATTTCCAATTTTGGTACAATCTGCAGATTTTCCGTTAGATTTTCTTCTTTATATTCTTTAGATGCAGAAAGTCCCTGTAATTGACTATATTCCTCCTCTGTAAATTCTTCTTCTGTCTCGACTGCAGTCAATTGAATATTTACCCTCTCACTTCCTGTTTCAATTATATAATCTACTGCTTTTTCTGATGAATTAATATCGAACAAATCATAAAATCCCTCATAGTATGATATTCCCCATCCAATAGTATACCTTGTCTCTTTCCTGATCATGGAACGCCAGGTCCGAAAGCTTCCAGGTTCTTCAAAACTTCTGAGTACTTCCAAAACACTGGTTTTCCCACAGTTATTATCTCCAGTCAATATATTAATTTGTGCCAGATTTTCTAATTTCAAAGACTTAATTCCTCTAAAGCTTCTTATATAGACACCCGAAATGAAATCCATTGCTGCCACCTCCCATTTTCTATATCTAATTTATAATTGATATTTCTATTTTATCCAATTCATATGATTTTATATGGATTTATACTCGTAACTGTAAATGCACTCAACAGTTACCCATTTATTTGCTTTATTATACTTCATTTTTCTCTCATCCACAATCTAATCTTTCCTGCATCGACACCATAAATAACAACATATTAAAAATGGCGGAAACACGACTAAACAGCCGTAATTCCGCCAAATATTCTCATCAGTATTCAAACAAATATCCCATCAGCTCATGCCCTTTTTCCACCAGTTTTCCCCCCGCCATGGCCTCTTCTTCATTATATTTCCAGTCATGAGACTCTTGTCTCCGGCTGTCATACAGAAGATAAGGAACCGGGTTCGATGTATGTGTCTTCACACAGATTGGTGTCGGATGGTCCGGGAGGATCAACATGCGGTAATCCTCGCCGGAAGCGTCCAGCGCTGCTTTTACCGGGGCGATCACTCTTGCATCCAGGTATTCGATTGCTTTTATTTTCTTTTCCACACTGCCCTGATGGCCCATCTCATCGGGAGCCTCCACATGGATATATGCAAAATCATATCCCTCTTTCAGCAGTGCGTCCACAGCCGCCTGGGCTTTTCCTTCATAATTGGTATGCAGGCCGCCGTTGGCACCTTCCACGGTTATGTTGTACATATCCGTGCCCACAGCGATTCCCTTCAGCAGGTCAACCGCAGAGATCATGGCGCCCTTTTTGTGGAATTTCTCCTCAAAGGGAGACAAAGCAGGTTTTGTTCCTGCACCCCAGAACCACAGGCTGTTTGCCGGATTCAGGCCTTTTTTCCTCCGCTCTTCATTGAGCGGGTGACGGGCCAGGATCTCGTAACTCTTTTTCTGCATATCCAGAAGCTGCTGCTCTTTGGGCAGGTACTCTTTGATCTCTTTTCCGCGGATATCATGGGGCGGTGTCAGAGGCACCACATCGCCTTTTGCCCAGATCAGGCAGTGGCGGTAGCTGGTTCCCACATAGAACTGGAAAATCTCATTCTGCAGTTCTTTTTTTACCGCTTCCAGTAACACTGCGGCATCCTCTGTGCTGATCTCATCGGAGCTGTGGTCTAATATCCTCTTGTCCTCGTAGTTCTCCTCTTCCTCGGAGAGTGTGACAATGTTGGCACGGATGGCAACATCCCCGTCCTTCATATCCACACCGATATTCAGCGCCTCCAGAGGAGAACGTCCTGAATAATATACTTTCGGGTCATAGCCCAGAACTGACAGGTTAGCTGTATCACTTCCGGGATTCATGCCCTCCGGTACGGTTTTCACCATACCGATCTCCGACATGGATGCCAGTTCATCCATTGCCGGAGTATTGGCATAGGCCAGAGGTGTCCTGCCGCCCAGTTCCTCCAGGGGCTCATCTGCCATACCGTCACCTAATATTAAAACGTATTTCATTTTTAACACCTCTATGCACGCATACGGATTCTTGTGATGATATCCGGAAGCCCGGCAGCCTTTTCTTCGAATTCCGCCTCGCTCATGGGAGCCGTGACAAAACCGAATTCACCTGCAACGTCAGGCACGCCCACAGTCTTCACTTTTCCGAATACTTCTTCCACGCTGCCGATATCGCCTGTCATGCTGCCCTTGATGCGGACAAAGAAGGGATGCTCCACATCCTTGATGTCCATCAGTTCCAGACGTTTGCTGCTCCAGCTCATCATGATATTTCTGTGCAGATGCTTTGCACAGTCAACCACATCGCCCACCACTGCACTTGCAGTGGGGAGCTTGCCTGCGCCGCTGCCGTAGAACATGGCGTCACCCAGCACATTGCCGTGTATGAAGATGGCGTTGAATACACCGTTTACGCTGTAGAGCGGACTGTCCTGGCCTACAAGCACCGGGCTTACCATGGCATAGAATCTGCCGTCTTCCCTCTTGCTGGTTGCCAGAAGCTTGATGCTCATACCAAGACCTTTGGCATATTTTACATCCTCCACAGTGATTCTGGTGATTCCCTCTGTATAAATGTCCTCGTAATCCACATGGCATCCGAATGCCAGTGAGGAGAGAATCGCAATCTTCCTGCAGGCGTCATAGCCTTCCACATCCGCTTCCGGATTGCGCTCTGCATAGCCTTTCTCCTGCGCTTCTTTCAGCACATCCTCAAAGTCAGCATTCTCCTCTGCCATTTTGGTGAGGATATAGTTGGTGGTTCCATTTAAAATACCGGAAATCTCGTCAATCTCGTCCGCTGTCAGAGAAGAGTTCAGTGGACGGATAATGGGGATCCCGCCGCCGCAGCTTGCCTCAAACAAATAGTTGATGTCCTTTTCTCTGGCGATTTCCAGAAGCTCCAGTCCGTGTCTTGCAACCAGCTCCTTGTTGGAGGTGCAGACACATTTTCCTGCCTCCAGCGCACGCTTTGTAAAGGTATAAGCAGGCTCCACGCCTCCCATAACCTCAACGATGATCTGTACTTCCGGGTCATTGATGATCGTCTCATAATCATGCACAAGAACATCTTCCACCGGGTCTCCCGGGAATTCTCTGAGATCCAGCACGTATTTGATGTTGATCTCCTCGCCGGCCTTTTTGTTGATGCTCTCATGATTGGTGTTGATAACTTCCACTACTCCTGAACCTACGGTTCCGTATCCTAATACTGCTATCTGTATCATGCTTCTACTCCCTGCCTAAGATTTTCAGATAATGTACGCCCTCAATGTGCTCTATTTCATCCACCATGGTCTCCGCATCCCCCTGTGTGGGCAGGATTTCCACGCTGATGGTCAGACTGGCAATCCCGTTGATCGGAATACTCTGGTGAACGGTCAGAATGTTGCCGTGATACTGGGCAATGGTCTTCAGGACCGCAGAGAGCAGCCCGGGTTCGTCATCCATCTGAAGTATGAATGTAATGTTCTGTCCTTTGGTTTTCTCTTTAAAAGGAAAGATATCATCCTTATATTTATAAAAGGAACTTCTGCTGATACCCACAGCTTCCACTGCTTCCTGCACCGTAACAGACCTCTTGGATTCCAGTAGTTTCTTGGCTTCCACTACTTTCAGGAGGACTTCCGGCACTGCTTTTTCTGTTACTACAAAATACCTTTTATTGTCCGACATTTTCTTCCCCTTTGTTTGTTCTTGAAATACATTTGTATGTCTCCAAAAGATATTAGCACATTCAGGCAATTTTATCAACTGTTTTTCTTATTTCCCAAGGCAATCCACTTCAAATAAGCATTGATAAAGTTATCAATGGCACCATTCATAACCGCATCCACATTGCCGGATTCCTCGTTTGTACGGTGGTCTTTTACCATGGTGTACGGCTGCATGACATAGGAACGGATCTGGCTGCCCCAGCCGATATCAGACAGTTCACCCTGGATGCCGGAGAGCTTCTGTTCCTGCTCCTGCTGCTTCAGGAGATACAGCTTTGCTTTCAGCATCTGCATAGCCTTGTCTTTATTCTGGAACTGTGACCGCTCATTCTGGCACTGCACCACGATTCCTGTGGGAAGGTGGGTGATTCGTATGGCGGAAGAGGTCTTATTGATATGCTGTCCGCCTGCACCGCTGGAGCGGTAGGTGTCTATCCTCAGATCATCATCCTTGATCTCAACGTCCACATCCTCCTCAATATCCGGCATCACATCGCAGGACACAAAGGAAGTCTGCCGTTTTCCTGCCGCATTGAAGGGTGAGATACGGACAAGGCGGTGTACGCCCTTCTCGGACTTCAAATAACCGTAAGCATTTTCGCCGTTGACCTGGAAGGTTACGGACTTGATCCCGGCCTCGTCGCCGTCCAAATAGTCCAGCACTTCTGTACTGAAACCGTGACGGTCAGCCCACTTCATATACATACGGTACAGCATGCTGGCCCAGTCACAGGACTCGGTTCCGCCTGCACCTGCGTGAAGGGTGACAATAGCATTGTCCTTGTCATATTCTCCGGACAGCAGTGTTTTCACACGGATATTTTCAAAATCTGTGATAAATTCATCCAGCATTTCCTGGATATCAGGGATGACAGAGGCATCGTTCTCCTCGTATCCCATCTCGATCATCAGCTCGATCTCTTCCTTCTGGTTCTGGAGCTTGTTATAAATCTCTATATCTTCTTTGAGGGTGCTCAGCTCCTTCATCATCTTCTGGGACCGCTCCGGGTTATCCCAGAAATCCGGTGCCTCCATTTCCCTCTCTAATTCTTCAACCCGCTTTTCCTTATTAGCCAGGTTAAAGTGAATCCCTCACTTCCACTAATGGTCCTGTGTAGTTGTTCAAAGTATATTTGAACTGGTCTAATTCTACCATTTAGCTTCACCTCTTTCTGTGAATATTTTTTTAGATTTTATTCTTCGTCGATCTCCACAGTCACCATGTAAATGGATACCTGCTGTTCGACCCTGCGCACAGTGCCTGCAAGCTTTGTGAGCGGCCGTTTCAGATTACTGGACATGGCAATGGCATCCTTGATGGTATAATAATACATCATACCCGACATGGTGCTGGCCCTGTCTTCCTTCAGCTCTACGCGGTCGCCGGGTTTTACCAGACCCTCGCGCTCCATGGTGAAATCCACCATCTGTCCCATTTTCTCACCTTCCTGCTCACATAGGATGTATTTCATACATACCCGTGTGCTGACATATACCGGGGCCGTTGCAGCCCGGATAATTTCCGGATGTAACAGCCCCGTATCTTACTGTGGTCTTTTGTGCGTACTGTTTAAACCGGCTTTCTGCCGCAGCACTGTTTGTATTTCTTACCGCTTCCGCAGGGGCAGGGATCATTTGGATATACCTTTTTCTCTGCGCGCTGCACCGGTTTCTTAGGACCTGATTCGTCCTTGTTGGTACCTGTCACCTGGGCAACCTGCTCTCTCTCCACTTTCTGCTCGATCCTTACGTGGTACAGCAGACGCAGGGTGGTCTCCTGAATAGCGGAAATCATGGTGTCAAACATTTCATAAGCCTGCATCTTGTACTCTACCTTTGGATCGCGCTGGCCGTATGCCTGCAGGCCGATACCCTGGCGGAGCTGGTCCATATCATCAATGTGGTCCATCCATTTCTGGTCGATCACCTTCAGAAGGATGACACGCTCCAGTTCACGAAGCTGCTCCGGTTCCGGGAACTCTGCCTCTTTCTCCTCGTAGAGCTTGACTGCCTCTTCTTTGAGATTCTGTTTTAACTGGTTCTTCTTCAGACCTTTTACTTTCTCTTTTGTGATCGGCTCCAGCGGAATTGTGGGAAGAAGAACGCTGTCCAGTTCTCCCAGATCCCATTCTTCAGAATCCAGGTCATCGGAGATACACATGTCAACCGCGTGTTCCACGGTATCGGTGATCATCTTGTAGATGGATTCCCTCATGTTTTCTCCGTCCAGAACCCGGCGTCTCTCTTTGTAAATAATCTCACGCTGCTCGTTGTTAACCTGGTCATATTCCAGCAGGTTCTTACGGATTCCGTAGTTGTTGCCCTCGATCTTCTTCTGTGCTTTCTCGATGGCACTGGAGAGCATTTTGTGCTCAATCTGTTCATTTTCCGCAACGCCCAGGGATTTGAACACGGACATCAGCTTCTCGGAACCGAACAGACGCATCAAATCATCTTCCAGGGAAATGTAAAAGCGGGATTCACCCGGGTCTCCCTGACGTCCGGAACGGCCTCGTAACTGGTTGTCAATTCGTCTTGACTCATGGCGCTCTGTACCGATGATCTTCAGACCGCCTGCCTCTCTGGACACATCGTCCAGCTTAATATCCGTACCACGGCCGGCCATATTGGTGGCAATGGTAACCGTACCCGCCTCACCGGCATGGGCTACGATCTCAGCCTCCATCTCATGGAACTTGGCGTTCAATACCTGGTGCTGGATGCCTTCGCGTTTCAGCATGCGGCTTAAAAGCTCGGAGGTCTCGATTGTGATGGTACCCACAAGCACCGGCTGCTTTTTGGCATGGGCTTCCTTGATGGCCTCCACAACAGCATTGAATTTTTCTTTCTTAGTCATATAAACAGCATCGTCATTGTCGATACGGGCCACCGGTCTGTTGGTGGGGATCTCAATAACGTCCATGCCGTAAATGTCACGGAACTCTTTTTCCTCCGTGAGGGCAGTACCGGTCATACCGGATTTTTTGTTGTATTTATTAAAGAAGTTCTGGAAGGTAATAGTGGCAAGTGTCTTGCTCTCTCTTCTCACCTTCACATGCTCTTTCGCTTCAATCGCCTGGTGAAGACCGTCTGAATAACGGCGTCCCGGCATGATACGTCCTGTGAACTCATCTACGATCAGGACCTCGTCATCTTTTACCACATAGTCCTGGTCGCGGAACATAAGGTTGTGGGCACGAAGTGCAAGAATAATATTATGCTGGATCTCCAGGTTCTCCGGGTCAGCCAGGTTTTCAATGCTGAAGAATTTCTCCACTTTGTGGACACCCTGCTCAGTCAGGTTGACGATCTTGTCCTTCTCATTGACAATGAAGTCTCCGGTCTCGATGATCTCCTCACCCATGATGGCTGTCATCTTCGTCATTTCCCCGCTGGCCTCACCGCGCTCCAGCTGTTTTGCCAGAATATCACAGACTTCGTAGAGACGGGTAGACTTTCCGCTCTGTCCGGAAATAATAAGAGGTGTTCTGGCCTCATCAATCAGCACGGAGTCAACCTCATCGATGATAGCATAGTGCAGGTCTCTCTGTACAAGCTGTTCTTTGTAGATCACCATATTGTCACGAAGATAGTCAAATCCCAGCTCGTTGTTGGTCACATACGTGATATCGCACGCATACTGGGTACGTCTCTCGTCATTTTTCATGGAGTTCAGAACCACACCTACGGTCAGTCCCAGGAACTCATGCACCTTGCCCATCCACTCCGCATCACGGTGTGCCAGGTAATCGTTGACGGTTACAATGTGTACGCCTTTGCCTTCCAGCGCATTTAAATATGCGGGAAGTGTGGAGACAAGGGTCTTACCTTCACCGGTCTTCATCTCGGCTATACGGCCCTGATGAAGAATGATACCGCCGATGAGCTGCACTCTGTAGTGCTCCATGTTCAGCACACGTTTTGCAGCTTCTCTCACCGTGGCAAATGCTTCCGGCAGCAGGTCATCCAGTGTCTCTCCCTCTTCCAGACGTTTTTTATATTCTCTGGTCTTACCGCGCAGCTCGTCGTCACTTAACGCCTGCATGGTGGGGCGCAGAGCTTCGATTTTGTCCACAGTGGAAGTAATACGCTTTAATTCCCTCTCGCTGTGGGTTCCAAACATTTTTTGAACTAAACTCATGTTTTATGCTCCTAATTTTCCAATTTTCAGACTGCAACAGATTTTCCGTAAATTAGGGAAACCTATTTTCGTGGATATTATTCCACATTACTTTACATTGTAACACTTTCTTTCTTTGAAAACAACAAAAAAAAGCGGGTGCTCAATGGGACTGCTCCATGTCCCGGCCCAAATGCTTTTCTTTCAGGACTGCCGTTATCCGCTCCTCCAGATAAATCAGACTGCCATTGTCAATCAAATAGTGAAACGGTATGACCTTTCCGCCTTTCGCAATATACTGTTCCAGCAGCCCGTCTGTTATCCGCTGTTCCAGCAATATGGAATCAGGATTAATGACAATGGCATCATATTGTCCCAGCAGCATGCCGTCTGCCTCCACGGACAAGGTGTTCTCAAAGTGGGTGCTGACAGATTTCAGTTTTGGCAGGAAATAAGCAAGCTGATCTGTAATAATCTGTGCAAACTTATTGGTTCTGCAGAAAATACCAACGGATGAAGAAGGATCCA
The DNA here is from genome assembly GCF_040095955.1 of Blautia caccae. Classification (NCBI taxonomy): domain Bacteria; kingdom Bacillati; phylum Bacillota; class Clostridia; order Lachnospirales; family Lachnospiraceae; genus Blautia; species Blautia caccae. Next base: position 15,864 of record NZ_JBBMFP010000018.1, read on the forward strand.
GTCTGGAAATATTCACGATGGTATCTCTGCTGGGTGCTACGGCGACCTTCACCAGAATATTTTTCTGTTCTCCAATGTGCTCCGCCACCTGTTCATAATGTGTGGTTGTCGTTAGAATCAAATCATAACTGGACAGCAGTGCCTGCGGGTTATCATCCAGCAGAATTGTCTCCACTAAAAAAGCCGATATGCTGATATCCGGTATGTAAAGAAGCTGCTTTTTGAAGATTTCCAGTGACTCCGCATTACAGTCAATCACTGCCACCCGCAGTCCTCCGTTTCCTCCCTCCCTCTTTGCAAGGCTTATATTCATCAGATTGAGGATTTCCGAAATTGAAAAATTCCAGTCTTCCAGTGTATCAAGAAGGTCATCCAGCAGCTCAATTGCGGCCATCCTTTTCTCATTCCCAGTCATTATTGTATTATTATGGATATACGAGCCGCTTCCCTGTATTACTTCGATCACTCCGTTATCAGCCAGTTCCTTATATGCTTTTTTAACTGTTCCCCTGGAAATCCCCAGTCGTTCGGCCAATTCCCTTTCTGTAGGCAGTTTATCCTCAGGATTTAATCTTCCCTGTTTAATATCTTCCAGAATCTCATCCACTAATTGTTTATAAATTGGTTTGTTTTTATCTTTATCGATCATCTAAGGTCTCCTTATTCATTTTCCATCTATCATTTCCAAAACATGGTCTTTTATTAAGTATTATACCAATAATGTACCACATTAAGCAACAGCACATTCTGTTTTGACTGTTATATGTTACAATTAAACAATTTTTTGCCCACACTATTGGTACATATTTTATAAATATTTGGTTGATTTTTGTCCTCATTGGTATTATCATTTTAGTATACCAATTTATAAATGGTACATCAAAGAATCACATTTAATCGTAAAAAGGAGGAGAAAATTATGTGGTATGGAGGAGACTATAATCCAGAACAATGGGAACCCGAAACGATAGAGGAAGATATCCGTTTCATGAAAGAAATGCATGTAAACTGCGTTACATTGGGTGTCTTTGCATGGCCGAAGCTGGAACCGGAAGACGGTGTATTTCAATTTGAATGGATGGATCGAATTCTTGACAGATTATACCAGGAACATATTGATGTTATTCTTGCAACCCCCACAACAGCAATGCCTTACTGGCTGGAACAAAAATATCCTGATATTATGCATGTGGATATTGAAGGACGCAGAGTCCAGGGTGGGTCCCGTGAAAAGATCTGTCCCAACAGCAGCGTATACAGAAAATATTCTGCCAGGATCGCCGGTGAATTAGCAAAACGTTATGGGCATCACCCTGCCGTAAAACTGTGGCACATCAATAACGAATACCATTTTTACTGCTACTGTCCGGCCTGCGCAGAGGAATTCCGCAACTGGCTTAAAAGGAAATATGAGGACATTGATGCTGTCAACACTGCATGGAATACTGCATTTTGGGGACATACATATACTGATTTTTCCCAAATACTTCCCCCCAGCTATCTCACAGATATTAAAAAGAACCAGCTGGCAGGGCGGGATGTGGCCTGTTTCCAGGGACAGTACATTGATTACATGCGTTTTATGAGCAGCAGTGTCCGTTCCTGTATTGAAAATGAGAAAAAAGAGATACGGAAGTACTCCAGCCTCCCCGTCACCAACAATTTTTCTGATTTGGTAAAGACTTATGATTACTGGGAAGTTTCCAAAGCGATTGATGTAATTTCCTGGGATAACTATCCCACGATCCATACTCCCATGTATAAACCAGCCTTTATCCACGACCTGATGCGCTCCATGAAATCACAGCCCTTTTATATGATGGAACAAAATCCGGGCAATATCTCCTGGGAAGATTACGGCCCTGTGAAGCGTCCCGGAGAAGTTGCCGATATCTGCTGGCAGAGTACGGCCCACGGCGCTGACAGCAACCTATTCTTCCAGTGGAGACAATCAAGAGGCGGTGTAGAAAAGTTTCACGGCGCCATGGTTCCCCACAGCGGAAGACTGGACACCAGAATGGGAGCCGAACTGATTCTTCTTGGTGAACAATTTGAACGGTTGAAAGATACTGTGGAGGGCGCTATGCCGGATGCCAGAGCTGCAATCCTGTTTGACTGGGAAAACTGGTGGGCCATCGAGGGGTCAGCGATCCATAACTGCCATCTGAAATATTATGACCAGGTTTTGAAATATTACCGCGCGTTTTACGAAATGGGTATATCCGTAGATATCGTCTGTGAATCTACCTGCATGGACAAGAAATATGATCTGATCGCCGCACCGTGTTTTTATATGTGTTCCCCTGCATTTTCAGAAAAAGTAAAAGATTATGTAAACACAGGCGGTACCTTTATCACCACTTTCCTGAGCGGTATTACAGACAGAACGGACAATGTAATACTGGGCGGCTACCCGGGTGCTTTCCGCGATATTCTTGGTCTTTGGGTTGAAGAGATAGACGGTATGTACCCTGATATGAAAAACAGTATCGTTTTAAATGATGGTTCCAGATACGAATGCGGAGAAATCTGTGACCTCATCCGCCTGGAAACGGCAAGCGTTATTGGTCTTTACGGAGATGATTTTTACCGTGACACACCATGTGTGACCGTCAACGCTTATGGTGACGGACATGCCTATTACATTGGTACAAGTCCGGAGCATGCATTTATCCGGAAACTGCTGACAGACATCTGCTGCAGTCTGAACATTCCAAAATACAGCCTGCCTGAAAATGTGGAAATAGCCTTCCGCGCCAAAGAAGGAAAAAAGTATACATTCCTCATGAATCACAATAATGAAGCCGTAAATGTAAATCTGGATAGATTCTATTATGACATCATAAGCGAATGCAGAAAGTCAGGCCTGGTTTCCATGTCTCCCCGCCAGTGCATGATCCTAGAAGAGGTTATGGAGGCAGAATAACTTAAAACGGATATTTGTTGTAGAGATAGGAGGTTTTTACAATGAAAAGAAAAATAATCGCAGTCATACTCACCGGTCTTATGGTTTTTTCAGCATCATCCTGCGGCAAAAAACCGGCTCCGTCATCCGCCCCGGAAGAAAACACTTCAAATAGTGATACCCCGGAAGACACGTCTTCCGATATTTCTGCTGACAATACATTGACAGTCTGGACATGGGACCCCAACTTTAACATTTACGCCATCAACAAAGCCGCCGAATTATACGCAGCAGACGGACACGAGGGTTTTCATGTGGATATTACAGAAATTGAGTCCCAGGATATTGAGACAAAACTTACCACTATTGCTAACGCAGGGGAGCTGGACGCTCTGCCGGACATATTCCTGATTCAGGATGCCTCTTTTCAGAAATTCGCACAGAATTATCCCGAAATTTTTACCGATTTAACAGACTCAGGTATTGATTTCTCCCAGTTTTCTGCAGCCAAGACCTCTTACTCCATAGTAAACGGAAAAAATATGGGAATCCCTTTTGACAGCGGAACTGCTGTTAACTGCATACGCACGGATTATCTGGAACAGGCCGGATTCACAGTGGAAGATTTTACAGATATTACATGGTCTGATTATATGGAAAAAGCTAAAATAGTAAAAGAGAAAACAGGACAGCCTATGCTTACGGCAAAATCCGCAACTCCTGATATCATTATGATGATGCTGCAGTCCTGCGGAGCCTCGCTCTTCCTGGAAGATGGAAGCCCGAATCTGGATCAGAATGATGTCCTAAAAGAATGTATGTCAATCTATGTACAGATGGTAAAGGACAAAACCCTGGAAGAAATGCCCGGCTGGGACCAGTATATTGCCTCCATCAACAACGGCACTGTTGCAAGCGCCATGAATGGCTGCTGGATCATAGCTTCCGTTGAAGCCAAAGAAGACCAGTCAGGAAAATGGGCTGTAACCAACCTTCCGCGCCTTGACAGCGCACCAAACGCAACTAATTATTCCAGCAACGGCGGTTCAACATGGGCGATCACCTCCCAATGTCAAAACAAAAAACTGGCTCAGGATTTCTTTAAATCTACTTTTGCAGGAAGTCAGGAACTTTACGATGACATCCTGTCCAAAGGCGCTCTGTCTACATGGCTGCCTGCCGGGGAATCATCAATTTATGAACAGCCTGTTGACTTTTTTGGCAATGATGCTATTTACAAAAAAATTGTTGAATATTCCTCTGAGATCCCATCCAGTGTAACCAGCCCCTTCTACTACGATGCCAGGGATGCCATGTGCACTGCTCTTTCAAATGTCATACAGGAGAACGCTTCATTGGATGATGAACTTAAGACCGCTCAGGAGACGGCTGAATTTAATATTTCAAAATAATCTTACCAATGTTTCCGTCAAAAAAGGCTTCGGATTTCTCCGAAGCCTTTTTATTACTTACTGATCATTCACTAAAATCCGGCTCGATCAGTCCGTAAGTATTTCCTTTTCTCTTATAGACAACATTCACTTCTTCCGTCTCAGCATTCAAAAATACGAAGAAGTTGTGTCCCAGAAGTTCCATCTGTACACATGCGTCTTCCGGATACATGGGTTTGAATCCGAATTTCTTGGTACGGATGATCTTAATCTCATTGGTGTTCTCATCTTCAAAATCCTTCTCGATAAATGCCTGCTGGAAGGTTCCTGCGTTTTGTTTTTTGTCGATGATTTTTTTCCTATATTTACGTAACTGTCTTTCGATGATTTCTTCTACCAGGTCGATGGAGACATACATATCGTTGCTCACCTGTTCAGAGCGGATGATATTACCTTTTACTGGAATAGTCACCTCAATTTTCTGACGTTCTTTTTCTACGCTCAGTGTTACATGAATCTCGGTGTCATCTGTGAAGAATTTTTCCAGCTTTCCAAGCTTGTCCTCTACCGCACTTCTTAATCCGTCCGTAATATCGATGTTTCTTCCGCTTATAATAAACTTCATGATGTCCAACCCCTTTAACGTGTATTTTACAGGACCTTTACTCCTGTAATGTATTCTTATTATATCAATATTCCCGCGTTTGTTCAACAGTTTTTAGAAAATTTTAACCTTTATAAGTTTTTTGTATATAGTATTGTTTCCTTACTTTTCCATATACTATATGTAGTGGCAGATACCCGGTTTCCCGGTGTATCTGCCGCATACAAAGATTACGGAGTGTTTGTGGTCGTATTGTTGGTATTATTTCCGGTATTGTTGTCTGTGGCATTGCCAGCATTATTTTCCACTGCATCGCCTACATCCTCTGCTCCGTTTCTCACATCATCGCCCAGGTCTTCCACACCGTCTTTGATGTCTTCTCCCAGGTCGCCTACCATGCCGTCGCCTGTGCCGGCCTCTCCGCTTCCTGTACCTGTGTCATTGGCTGCGCCGTTATCATTGGTATTGGCGTCCTTGTTTCCGTTCTTGTTGTCGTCTGCCTTGTTGTCGCCTGCCTTGTTGTCACCGGCTTTGTTGTCACCGGCGTTATTGTCACCGGCTTTGTTGTCACCGGCTTTGCTGTCCTCTGTGGCTGCGTTGCTGCCGCCATTGTCTGTGGCACCGCAGCCGGCTGTCATGCACAGTACACCTGCCAGAAGGACACTTAATAAAAGTTTCTTCATCTTACGCATGGTTGTTTCTCCTTTTCCTCTTTGTACTTAACGATAAAAGGCACCTCGCACCTTTTACTGTCACGATTAATATGTGCGTTTCCGTGAGAATTTATGTATGCGCGCATATACCGGAGAAAATGGAAAAACCGCCGTAAAACAACACTGCATCTGTACAGTCTTACGGCGGTTCAAAATTTAATTTTAAAAATGCGTCCACAACAGCGGCAGTATACACCTGCCGTTATAAATCATCCATTGATCACATTGCTCATGTTGTACATGCCCGGGCCTTTTCCCTTCAGGAACTTGGCAGCCTCCACAGCGCCTTTGCCGAATACGGCTTTTGAATAGGCTGTGTGCTTGAATTCGATCACCTCATCCGGACCTGCGAAGATCACCTCGTGTTCTCCCACGATGCTGCCTCCGCGGACAGCAGACAGACCGATTTCCTTAGCGTCACGCTTCTCGCGCGTCTGGCTCCTGTCATATACATAGTGGTACTGGTTGTCCATAGCCTCATTCAGGCTGTCTGCCAGTGCCAGCGCTGTCCCGCTGGGCGCGTCTACCTTCTGGTTGTGATGCTTCTCTACAATCTCCATATCAAAGCCGGCACCGGCCAGAACCTTTGCGGCCTCCTGCACCAGCTTCAGAAGCGTATTGATACCCAGAGACATATTGGCAGAGCGAAGCACTGCTGTGCTCTCGGAAGCCTTCGCCACCTGTGCAAGCTGCTCTTCGCTAAGCCCTGTGGTGCACAGAACCAGAGGCAGCTTCTTAGCCGTACAGTAGGCCAGGACAGCTTCCGTGGCTTTGGCGGAAGAAAAATCGATCATGGCATCCGCCTGCACATCACAGTCATTTATATTCGTGAACACCGGATATCCGTTGTCACGGTTATCTACAAGGTCAATGCCTGCCACAATCTCTGCCTCCGGGTCATCCTTCACAAGTCCGGATATGACCTGACCCATATGGCCGTTGCAGCCGCTCATAATTATTCTGATCATCTTTTTTTCCTCTTTCGTAATGATTTCACAGGTCTTCACAGTTACCGTCTTTTTACGAATCGGATATGGTTTGGTTTATGCCAGCTTCAGACCAAACTTTACCATTTCCTCTTTCAGTTTTTCCTTGTTGGCCTCCTCCATCTCAGTCAGCGGTGAGCGAAGCGGACCTACCTCCATGCCCATAAGGTTCATGGCGGCTTTTACAGGGATCGGGTTAACTTCCGAGAACAGAGCGTTGATCAAAGGCATGGCATCAAGCTGCATATCACAGCTCTCCTTTATGTCTCCGTTCAAATATTTTGCTACCATATCATGTGTGAATCTCGGTGCAACGTTGGAAAGCACAGAGATAACACCTTTTCCGCCCAGGGAAAGAAGCGGTACGATCTGGTTGTCGTTTCCGGAATAAATATCAAGCTTTCCTCTTGTCAGGGCAGCCATCTCAGCAACCTGCGCGATGTCGCCGGAAGCTTCCTTGATACCTACAATATTCTCCACATGTTCCACCAGATATGCAACCGTCTTAGGCTGGATATTAATGCCGGTACGGCTCGGTACATTGTAGAGGATCACCGGAATCTTGATAGAATTGGCAATTTTCGTGTAATGTTCAATGAGGCCCTTCTGAGTAGCCTTATTATAGTAAGGAGTTACAAGAAGAACTCCGTCTGCACCATACTTTTCAGCTTCTGTGGATAAGTAGATTGCTGTCTCCGTACAGTTGGAGCCGGTTCCTGCGATTACCGGGATCCTCTTATTCACTTTGTCGATTGTGTATTTAATGGTCTCCAGATGTTCTTCATGGGTGAGTGTGGAAGACTCTCCTGTAGTTCCGCAGATTACAATGGAATCCGTTCCCTCTTGAATCTGTTCCTCCAGGATTTCTCCCAGTTTTTCAAAATTTACATCACCATTTTCTTTCATAGGTGTAACGATCGCCACACCTGCACCTGTAAAAATAGCCATTTTTCTCCTCCTTATGTCTGCATTCCTGCTTTTTCTTCCTGTGTCAACTGCAACTTTTGGGCTGCCTGCGCAGCCTTTATTTTATAACCTCCAGAGAAACCACCCTGTCGGCTGCCTCCCTCAGACGGTCCGGAACCACATTTCCGGTCAGGATCAGCTCTGTCTCCTCATCCTTGGTCCGGATCAGTTCCTCCACCTCTTCCTCGGTTATAATACCGAATTCCACTGCTCCCAGAATTTCGTCCAGAATCAGCATGTCGCATTCCTGCGTAACCAATACCTTTCTGGCATAGTTAAGGCCATTCCTGATATTGCAGTTCTCTTCCTGCTTCTCTTCGTCGGTCAGGTCTTCGTAATACTTATCCTTCTTCTCAAACCGGAACAGTCTTACATTCGGTTCCAGAACAGAAAGGTAATCCAGTTCGGAAGTTGCTCTTCCTTTCAGGCACTGAATGACAATGGCAGTCTTCCCGTGGCCGACAGCGCGTATTGCCTGCCCGATGGCCACACTGGTTTTGCCCTTGCCGGGTCCACAGTATATCTGCACTAATCCTTCATTTTCCATACATTACACCTCTTGCGGATTCTATGACGCTTTATTTAAGAGTTGTGTATATATTACTACACATGGCCAAATAATGCAATATTGGAATCTCAGGCTTCTTTTATTTCGGAGGCAGTCATTCTGCCGTTTTAGCTGTATGTCTCCCCATACTCCAGCTTGCTTACGGACACCTCGTAGGCGATCCGCTTTTCTGTGTCTGTCTCACTCAGCTTCTTAATATATTCCCTGCTCTGGATCCTGCCCCAGATATGCAGGCGTCCGCCCACCTCGAAGGATTTGGCGAAATTAGCGTTTCTGCCCCAGCAGATACACGGTATGTAGTCGGATTTTCCGTAAGGCCGGTTGACAGCCAGCAGGATGTCTGCAATTTCCCTGCCCAGCGGAGTCATGCGGTGGACCGGAGGCTTACAGATATATCCGTTGAGTTCGATGAGATTGGTCTCTATGGATTCGTCCTCTTCCTCCACAAAGGTCAGTTCCCGCACGAACACAGAGAGAACCAGCCGGTTTTTCTTCTCCTCATGCCTGTTGTAGGATCGGAACTGACCCTGCACCTGTATGTACTCGCCGATATAGCTCTGTGTCACATCCACCAGTCTCTCGGAAACCATAAGCGGTATTTTGTCCTCGGAACCGCTCAAACGCTTGACCAGCACATCCACCATGTAAAATCCTTCCCCATATACCTCGTGACTTTTCTCGAACTCCGATGCGATGGCTCCCATGATGGATACCTGATTGTTTTCAATTATTTTATCTGCCATTGAATTATTTACCCCTTCCTCTGACTTGTATTTTGTCTATATCATATTTATTCTGGCTATACTTTTTTTAGAACAACTTTTTTTATTTTTTTTGAAAAAATATTTATTTCTGCTTTGTATTTACTCATAAGTGTGATAAAATGTGACTGGATTTAGCCGTAAATCAGCGGTTTTTCCTTTAGAAAAGAGGTTATTTATGAAAACGAAAAGAGAAAACATCAGAAATGTAGCAATTATTGCCCATGTTGACCACGGCAAAACAACGCTGGTGGATCAGCTTCTGAAACAGAGCGGTGTCTTCCGCGAAAACCAGGAGGTCCAGGATCGCGTCATGGACTCCAATGATATTGAACGCGAGCGCGGTATCACGATACTTTCTAAAAATACAGCAATTTACTATAAGGATACAAAAATCAATATCATAGATACACCGGGCCATGCTGATTTCGGCGGCGAAGTGGAGCGTGTCCTGAAAATGGTGGACGGCGTTATCCTGCTGGTGGATGCCTTCGAGGGTGCCATGCCCCAGACAAAATTCGTACTGAAAAAAGCCCTGGAGCTCGATCTGCACGTCATTGTATGTATCAATAAGATCGACCGCCCGGAGGCACGCCCTGACGAAGTCATTGATGAAGTCCTGGAACTTCTCATGGATTTGGATGCCTCAGACGACCAGCTCGACTGTCCGTTCCTGTATGCCTCCGCAAAAGCCGGCCATGCAGTTCTGGACTTATCCGACTCACCGGAGAATATGGAGCCGTTATTTGAGACGATTCTCAAATACATCCCCGCTCCCACCGGAGACCCGGACGCAGGCACACAGGTACTCATCAGTACCATTGATTACAATGAATATGTAGGTCGTATCGGCGTGGGCAAGGTGGAGAACGGTACCATCTCCGTGAACCAGGAGGTACTCCTTTTAAATCACCACGACCCGGACAAGAAGAAAAAAGTAAAGATCAGCAAGCTCTATGAATTTGACGGACTCGGAAAGGTAGAGGTAAAAGAAGCCGGTATCGGTTCCATTGTAGCCATTTCCGGTATTGCGGATATCCATATCGGCGATACGCTCTGCTCACCGGAAAACCCTGAGGCCATTCCGTTCCAGAAGATCTCCGAGCCGACCATCTCCATGAACTTCCTGGTAAATGACAGCCCCCTGGCAGGTCAGGAAGGTAAATTCATCACTTCCCGCCATTTAAGGGAGCGCCTGATGCGCGAGCTGAACACTGACGTGAGCCTTCGTGTGGAGGATACCGACAGCACTGACTGCTTTAAAGTATCAGGTCGAGGCGAGCTTCATCTCTCCGTCCTGATTGAAAACATGCGCCGTGAGGGCTATGAATTCGCAGTCAGCAAAGCAGAGGTCATCTACCATGAAGATGAGCGCGGCAAAAAGATGGAGCCTATCGAGATTGCCTACATTGATGTACCCGAAGAATTCTCCGGAACCATCATCAATAAATTAAACGAACGGAAAGGTGAACTGCAGGGCATGAGCCCCTCAAGTGACGGAACCGTCCGTCTGGAATACCATATCCCGTCCAGAGGACTGATCGGCTTCCGCGGTGATTTCCTCACCTCCACAAAAGGCACCGGAATCATGAACACTGCCTTCGACGGCTATGCCCCTTATAAGGGCGACATGTTCTACCGCAAGCTGGGTTCCCTCATTGCCTTTGAGGCAGGCGAGACCGTTACTTACGGCCTCTTCTCCGCCCAGGACAGAGGTACACTTTTTGTCGGTGCCGGCGAGAAGGTATACAGCGGTATGGTAATCGGTGAGAGCGCCAAACCGGAGGATATCGAACTGAACGTATGTAAGACGAAACATCTGACCAACACGCGTTCCTCCTCCGCCGACGAAGCCCTGAAGCTGACTCCCCCCAAAGTTCTGAGTCTGGAGCAGGCTCTGGAGTTCATTGACACAGACGAACTGCTTGAGGTAACGCCCAAGTCCCTCAGAATCCGCAAGAAAACCCTGGATTCCCGCCTGCGCAAACGCGAAGGATATAAAAAATAAAAACAGAAGACACCGCCATCTCCCTTACGGGCATTGGCGGTGTTTTTTCGTCTTTATTATTCAGAATATTCTGTAATATTCAGACTTTTATTAATTTATGCAAAATACTAATTCTTTTTTGTTGTCTTATCTTCCATTTCATGGTAAAATAATCTACACAAACCGACAAGACGGAACATAAAACTTCACGTACTTCAAAATGAGTAAGGGCTCAAACCAAAAACCAAATATTTTAAGGAGGATTTCTATGGCAAAAAAACCAGAGAACAAAGCCCCGGAACCCATCAACAGCGTGGAAGCACTGCAGCAGCGAATCGCTTCCATGAAAGAAGCACAGAAAAAGTTTTCCGCCTTCACACAAGAGCAGGTTGACAGAATCTTTTTTGAGGCAGCCATGGCAGCGAACAAACAGCGTATCCCGCTGGCAAAACTGGCTGTTGCCGAGACCGGAATGGGCATTGTGGAGGACAAAGTCATCAAAAACCATTACGCAGCGGAGTATACCTACAACACCTATAAGCGGGTAAAGACATGCGGCGTGGTGGAACAGGACACCTCATACGGCATTAAAAAGATTGCTGAACCTGTCGGTATCGTAGGCGCGGTCATCCCCACCACGAACCCCACATCCACAGCTATCTTCAAATGTCTGATCTGTCTGAAAACCAGAAATGCCATCATCATCAGTCCCCACCCGAGAGCCAAAAAGTGTACCATTGAAGCCGCCAGGATCGTGCTGGATGCCGCTGTAAAAGCAGGGGCACCGGAAGGCATTATCGGCTGGGTTGAGGAACCTACCATTGAACTCTCCAATGAACTGATGAAATCCGTGGATGTTATTCTGGCCACAGGCGGACCCGGAATGGTGAAAGCCGCCTATTCCTCAGGGAAACCGGCAATCGGCGTAGGCCCGGGCAATGTACCTGTCATCATGGACAGTTCCTGTGACATCCCCACTGCCGTGTATTCTGTCATCCATTCCAAGACCTTTGACAACGGTATGATCTGTGCATCCGAACAGTCTGTCACTGCGATTGCCGACATTTACGATGATGTTAAGAAGGAATTTGTAAAAAGAGGCTGCCATGTACTGAATAAGACAGACCTTGACAAGGTACGCAAGATCATCCTGACAGAAGCCGGGACTGTAAACCCCAAGATTGTGGGCCAGCCCGCGGCAGTCATTGCTGAGATGGCAGGTGTCACAGTACCGAAAGAGACAAAGATCCTGATCGGCGAAGTAACTTCTGTGGATGTCTCAGAACCTTTTGCACATGAGAAATTATCACCTGTCCTTGCCCTCTATAAGGCAAAGGATTTTGATACTGCACTTGACATGGCTGACCAGCTGATCAAAGACGGCGGCTATGGACATACTGCATCCCTGTACATCCATCCGTCCCAGACGGAGAAGATGGCACAGCACGCAGACCGCATGAAGGCCTGCCGCATCCTGGTCAACACCCCGTCCTCACACGGAGGAATCGGTGACCTTTACAACTTCAAGCTGGCTCCGTCCCTGACCCTGGGCTGCGGTTCCTACGGCGGCAACTCTGTATCCGAAAACGTGGGTGTGAAGCACCTGCTGAATACCAAAACCGTTGCCGAAAGGAGAGAGAACATGCTTTGGTTCAGAGTCCCGGAAAAGGTATATTTCAAGAAAGGCTGTCTGCCGGTGGCTCTCGATGAGCTGAAGAATGTATACGGCAAAAAGAAAGCCTTCCTGGTAACTGATACATTCCTCTACCAGAACGGCCACACAAAACCCATTACGGACAAACTGGATGAGATGGGCATTCCTTACAGCTGCTTCTTCGATGTAACACCTGACCCCACCCTGCAGTGCGCCCAGAAAGGCCTGGAGCAGTTAAATGCCTTCGGCCCTGACGTGATCATTGCCCTGGGCGGCGGTTCTGCCATGGACGCAGCCAAGATCATGTGGCTTATGTATGAACACCCGGAATGCAGCTTTGAGGATCTGGCTATGGATTTCATGGATATCCGCAAGAGAGTCTACGAATTCCCGAAAATGGGAGAAAAGGCAATGATGGTGTCTGTCCCCACCTCCTCAGGTACGGGTTCAGAGGTAACCCCCTTTGCCATCATCACAGACAAGACCACCGGAACCAAATGGCCCATCGCGGACTATGAGCTTCTTCCCAACATGGCGATCATAGACGTGGATTTCATGATGAGCCAGCCAAAGGGACTGACCAGTTCCTCCGGTATTGACGCGCTGACCCATGCCCTGGAGGCATACGCGTCCATCATGGCTACAGATTATACGGACGGTATTGCACTGAAAGCTGTCCAGCTCATATTTGACTATCTGCCGTCCGCTTACGAGAACGGCGCTGCCGACCCGGTGGCCAGGGAGAAGATGGCAAATGCCTCCACCCTGGCAGGTATGGCCTTTGCCAATGCGTTTCTCGGCATCTGCCACTCCATGGCGCATAAACTTGGTGCCTACCACCATATCCAGCACGGTATCGCCAACTCCCTGCTGATCGAGCTTGTCATGCGCTACAACGCGGACCCGGCTCCCGTTAAGATGGGAACCTTCTCCCAGTATCCTTATCCTCACGCAAAGGAGAGATACTGCGAGGTTGCCCGCTTCATCGGCATCAAGGGCAAAAACGATGATGAAGTGTTTGAAAATTTCATCGAAGCCATTGCCCGGCTGAAAGAAAGAGTCGGGATCAAACGGACGATCCGGGAATACGGCGTGGAAGAAAAAGCTTTCCTGGCTACTCTGGACGCAATGGTAGAGGATGCCTTCAATGACCAGTGTACCGGTGCCAACCCCAGATATCCGCTGATGTCTGAGATGAAAGAACTCTATCTCAAGGCTTATTACGGGGAATAAGAAATCCTGAATCTACAAGGGAGGTCCGCAAACGGACCTCCCCTTCCTAAACTCCCCTGCAGGCATGTTATTTTCTGCAGATCTCTTCTATAAAATACCTGTGTATATCCGGGTTGTCGGTAAGCTCCGGATGAAAGGCCAGACCTAACTGGCTGCCATAACGGGCTGCCACGATTCTGCCTCCTGTGACTGCAAGAACCTCCACACCATCATGAGCTTCTTCAATATAAGGCGCCCGTATAAAGGTCATAGGAAATTGTCCTACACCCTTCATCTCCTCCACTGTCTGAAAGCTTCCCAACTGTCTGCCGTAGGCATTCCGCCTGACAGTGACCGGCATGGTTCCGAAGCAGGACTCCCCTCCTGCCACGTTTTCCGCCAGCAGGATCAGCCCGGCGCAGGTCCCCATGACCGGCATGCCGGCCTCTATGCTTTTCCTGATCGGTTCCAGAAGCTCCAGCTCTGTGAGCAGTTTCCTCATGACAGTACTCTCTCCTCCCGGAAGAACCAGCGCATCCAGATTTTCATGGAAGTCTGTCCGCTGCCTGATTTCCACACAATCAGTTCCGAGACGTTCCAGCATATTTCTATGTTCTGCAAAGGCACCCTGAAGCGCCAGAATACCTGCCCGCATCATTTACCTCTCTCCGCCATGAGAAGCGCAATCTCCTGCTCATTGATTCCCACCATGGCTTCGCCCAAATCCATGGAGAGTTCCGCGATCATTTTCGCGTCTTTGTAATTTGTGACGGCCTTCACAATGGCTGCTGCCCGTTTCTCAGGATTGCCGGACTTGAAGATACCGGAACCTACGAATACCCCCTCTGCGCCGAGCTGCATCATCAGCGCGGCATCCGCAGGAGTTGCCACACCGCCTGCCGCGAAGTTCACTACCGGCAGTTTTCCAAGCTCCCTCACATACATCAGCAGATCATAGGGAACCGCCAGCTCCTTTGCCTTATCGTACAGTTCATCCTCCTCCATGGAAGTGATCCGGCGCATTTCCGACTGCATCATGCGCATATGGCGCACAGCCTGGATAATATCGCCTGTGCCAGGTTCTCCTTTGGTGCGGATCATGGATGCACCCTCATTGATTCTGCGCAGTGCCTCACCCAGATCCTTGGCCCCGCACACAAAAGGCACCTTAAACTTTCTCTTGTCTATGTGATACACATCATCTGCCGGGGAGAGGACTTCACTCTCATCTATGTAGTCAATCTCTATAGCCTCCAGGATCTGTGCCTCCGCAAAATGTCCGATTCTGCATTTTGCCATAACCGGTATGGATACAGCGGCCTGGATTCCCCGGATCATCTTGGGATCACTCATCCTTGCCACACCGCCTGCTGCTCTGATATCCGCAGGTATCTTTTCCAGCGCCATGACAGCACAGGCCCCTGCCTTCTCCGCAATCTCTGCCTGCTCCGGTGTGGTCACATCCATGATGACACCGCCCTTCAGCATCTGTGCAAGCTCCTTATTTAACTGGTATCTGTCTTCCATTTTTAACTCCCTTTCCGTCTTCCCACAGAGTATCCTGACAGCCTTTTATGCTGCTTTTCGGGAAAACCTTTTGTAAATTTATGTTGTTATGAATTATAGCCGCCATCTGTCCTTTTTACAAATGCCAGTTTTAATATTTTTAACCATACCAGTTTTGTCAAAAGAGAAAAAAATACCTCCCAGACATTACTGCCTGAGAGGTTATGTATCACTCTACCTGCTGCTCGCCTTCCCCAAAGAAGTAATGAGCCGCACCGTTTTCCAGTTTCACGCCTTTTGCCTCTGCCAGTTCGCTTACGGTCACCAGCTTGTAGCCCTGTTCCACCAGTTCCGGAATCGCGCGGATTGCCGCGTTCACAGACCATTCATGGATATCATGCATCAGGACTACAGAGCCGTCCTTTACATTGTCCACAGTCACCTGATACGTCTGGTCCTCGCTCTTGGTTGCCCAGTCTTTTGTATCTATGCTCCACATGATAAGAGGCATTCCGATGGCAGCCTGCACTTCCTCATTATACGCGCCTCCCGGCGGACGCATAACCGTTGCAGATTCTCCTGCTGCGTTTTTGATCGCCTCATTGGTCTTTGTCACTTCCTCTGTTACCCCGCTGGCGCCTAAGGTAGTCAGATTCTCATGGCTCCATGTGTGGTTGCCCAGCTCCATTCCGGCATCCTTTAAATCCTTCACAATCTCAGGATATGCCTGCGCCTGAGGCCCCAGCATGAAAAAGGTAGCTTTCGCATTGTTTTTTGTGAGACAATCCAGCAGGGCTTCCGTATATTCCCCCGGACCGTCATCAAAAGTCAGAGCCACCATGGGACGCTTCTTAGTCTCGTCGTATTTTCCGCTGTCATCAAAAAAGTAGTCTTCCCCGTCAAGTTCCAGCCATCCGGTCTTCATGTAGCCGTTTTCATCAAAATAATACTTGGAACCGTCAATCTCCTTCCAGCCGTTCTTGAAAAAGGTTCCGTCCGTATCGCGGTACCACCAGCCCTTGTCATCCTGCTGCCATCCCATCACACCGGAGGATGTCATCTTCGACAAATCTGCCGCGCTCATGACCGGCTGTTTCGTTGCCGCTGATGTGTCTTCCTGGGTGGTAGTCTGGGCTTTCACCTCCACTGTTCCCTCTTTCGGTACCCCTGTCTTGCCCGAAATCAGCTTATGTATGCCCGTTCCCACAAGTCCGATCACCAACACCAGCACTGCTGCCATGGCTACCAGGCGCATGATCCTTCTTCTGCGCATCTGCCGTTTCTTTTCGAGTCTTCGTCTGCGCATGCGTTCCTGTCTCCGCCGCTCGTACTCCAGATCTCTTTCGTCTTCCATCATTATACTCCCATCTCCACTTACACTAGATATTCCATTTCATGATACCTTTTTTCTCGACAAGTTGCAACAGCAAATCTCTTAATTTTCCTTAAACCGGATAAATCATCTTGTTCTTATTATAATACATTTCTGTGAGTTTGCATAGCCTAATCTTTACTATTTTTATCCAATTATTTTGTATAAAAAGTCCGGAGGAAAAAAATCATGCCTGCCTGAGCAGCGGGCACCTGTTTTTTCCTCCGGACCATGTTATGATTCTGCCGGCACCTCCGGCGTCAAATCTTCTTTTACATCATCTGCATTTCCGAAATAAGCCTTTGTCTCCGCGAACACCACACG
Organism: Blautia caccae; assembly: GCF_040095955.1. Classification (NCBI taxonomy): domain Bacteria; kingdom Bacillati; phylum Bacillota; class Clostridia; order Lachnospirales; family Lachnospiraceae; genus Blautia; species Blautia caccae. The sequence continues at coordinate 32,813 of NZ_JBBMFP010000018.1, forward strand.
GCTCAGAGCCGCCAGCGCAATCAGGTTCGGGAAGGCCATGAGGGCATTGAATATATCCGCAATATTCCACACAGCCTGCACCGTCATGTAAGGCCCGATAAAGATTGCCAGGATATACAGCCAGCGGTATCCCCGGACTACTTTTCTGTTTCTGTTAAAGAGATACTCAATACAGCGTTCCCCATAATAATTCCAGCCCAGGATGGTGGTAAACGCAAAGAATACCAGACATACCATGAGGACCACTGACGCCACAACCGGCGGAAACGGCAGCCCCTTCTGGAATGCCGCTGTTGTGATCGCCACCCCTTCCAGTCCGGTGTTCCAGGTTCCGGTCACAACGATGGAAAGACCTGTCATGGTGCATATTACAATGGTGTCAATAAAGGTACCTGTCATGGATACAAGACCCTGGCGCACCGGTGATTTTGTCTGTGCTGCCGCTGCAGCTATAGGCGCGCTTCCGAGGCCTGCCTCGTTGGAGAAGATACCCCTGGCGATTCCCTTCTGCATGGCAACGATCATGGTACCCATGGCTCCGCCTGCCAGCGCACTGCCGGAAAAGGCGCTTTTCACAATAGACACAACCGCCGCCGGGATTGCTCCCAGATGTGTCACAAGGATAATGAATGCAAATCCAAAATACAATACAGCCATAAAAGGCACTACAATCTGCGAAACCTGCGCGATCCTTTTCAGCCCGCCGATGATCACCAGACCAACGCACACGGTCAGGATCAGCCCTGCAATGACGGTTGCTATGGAATAACTGCCGCCGAATACAGATATGGTGTTTGTTTTCTCCGGGTCAAAAAAGTTGCACACAGCAGAGGATATACCGTTTACCTGGGTAAAGGTACCAATCCCCAGAAGGCCCACGCCGGCTCCGAAGAACGCGAAGATTTTGGCCAGCCACCTCCATTTGACTCCCATGCCGTTTTCTATATAATAAAATGGTCCGCCCAGCACATGGCCGTCCCCGTCAATGGTGCGGTATTTGATGGCAAGCACACCCTCCGCGTATTTGGTTGCCATTCCGAAAAAGGCTGCCAGTACCATCCAGAAAAGTGCCCCCGGCCCGCCTGCCGCAAGAGCTGTTGCCACTCCTACAATATTTCCTGTGCCGATAGTAGCTGACATGGCTGTACAGAGGGCACCAAAGCTGGTCACCTCGCCGTTTCCGCCATTCTCATTCTTAACCATGAATTTCAGTGCTTTTCCCAGATGGCGAATCTGTAAAAAGCCCATCCTCACAGACAGATAGATACCTGTGCTGAGGATCAAAATGATCAGTGGCGGTCCCCACACTACCTGATCAAACCAAGTGATAAAGCGATTCAATTCCTGCAAAATTACCTGTAACATTTTTTCTTCCGTCCTCTCTTTTTTTTCTGTTTTCTTCCGTTTATAACGAAACAAAAAAAGACTGTGGCTTCCCACAGTCTCCATAAGAGTACGACAAAACATATACAAGATATTATCTGTGTATACTCTGTCCTTTTGCCTGAGAGATTGGCAGCTGATGAAACTGCTGTACACCTTCGGCGCTCTTACTGAGACTCTCCAGAGCCGTTGCTTTCACAACGTTTTATACTTTATCATATTCGCCCTGCAAACACAAGTGTTTTTTCCGAAAAGACATCCGTTTCTATGTGTTTTTTTCAGTACAGTACCTGAACTGCATGTACTATGCGGCGATTGCAGTCCTTTCTGCTTTCTCCGGGGTTTCATGCGCCGGACTGCATGATATACAGCCCGCGCGCAGAACCGGATTTTTTCCGGGGAGATACTTATCAGAATTCTATATTCAGCTCCTGCTCCTCCACATGGTGTTTCTCAGCGTATCCTGTCAAAAACAGGGTCAGGGCACCGTCGCCCGTTACATTGCAGGCGGTTCCGAAGCTGTCCTGCAGAGCAAAGATGGTGAGCATCAGCGCGGTACCTGTCTCGTCAAAGAGAAGGACACCTGTGATCAGTCCCAGGGACGCCATAACCGTACCGCCCGGCACACCCGGTGCTCCGATGGCGAATATGCCCAGAAGCATACAGAACAGAACCATCATACCCACAGACGGCAGCTCGCCGTAGAGTATTTTTGACACTGTCATGACAAAGAACACTTCGGTCAGGACAGAGCCGCACAGATGGATATTGGCAAATAGCGGAATACCGAAGTTCACCATATCTTTTCTGAGAACCTTTGATTTTCTGGCACCCTCAAGCGCTACTGCAAGAGTAGCTGCGCTTGACATGGTACCTACGGCAGTCAGATACGCGGGGCCGTAATATTTCAGCACTTCCAGCGGATTTTTTCCCGAATATGCACCGGCTATGACGTACAGCAGTGTAAGCCAGATGTAATGTCCTGCCATAACGATGACTATGACCTTCAGGAAAACAGGGAGCTGTTTTGTGATCGTCCCTTCATATGCCAGTCCGCAGAAGGTTGAAGCGATGAAGAACGGCAGAATGGGGATAATAAATTTGGTTACAATCTTCAGCACGATCTTCTGGAATTCATCCAGAATGGCCGTTGTGTAGCGGGCTTTCGTCCACGCTGCCGCCAGTCCCAGCATAATGGAGAACACCAGCGCGCTCATAACCGGCATGATCTGCGGGATATCAAGCTGAAACACCACGCCGGGCAGATCCTTCAGTCCTTCCACCTCAGACTGTATGGACAGATGGGGAATCAGCCCGTATCCCGCTCCCATAGCCATAAACGCGGCTCCGATGGAGGAAATATAGGCGATTGCCAGTGCCACCCCCAGCATTTTGGAGGCATTGTTTCCCATCTTGGTAATGGAAGGCGCAATAAATCCGATGATGATCAGCGGTACACAGAAGGTGATGACCTGCCCCAGAATGTATTTGACAGTTACCACCACATTCATGACAGCCTCATTGGCAATAAGGCCGATGACCATACCCAGGACTACTCCGATCAGCAGACGCACAGGAAGGCTTTTGAATAATTTTTTCATCTCATTTCTCCTCTCTCTTTTTCCTTTTTTGTTTACCCCAGTATTCCCAGATGCTCCAGCAGTATTTTGAGCCCCAGAAGTACCAGGATAATACCGCCGGCAAGTTCCGCTTTGGATTTGTACTTCATGCCGAAGACATTTCCTGCCTTTACCCCAAAGACGGAACAGACAAATGTGACAATACCGATGAAGCTGGCCGCCGGCACAATCGCCACATCCAAAAAGGCGAAGGTAATCCCCACCGCCAGTGCATCAATGCTGGTTGCCACAGCCAGAGGAAACATGGTCTTTGCATCCACTCCTGCCACGGGGCAGGATTCCTCTTTATCCAGGGATTCCCGAATCATATTGACACCGATAAATCCCAGCAGGATGAATGCGATCCAGTGGTCAATTGCAGTTATTTTATCCTTGAACTGTACTCCCAGCAGATAGCCGATGACCGGCATCAGAGCCTGGAATCCCCCAAACCAGAGACCTACCACTGCCATGTTCTTTATACTCAGCTTCTCCATGGAAAGCCCTTTGCAGATGGAGACAGCAAACGCATCCATGGACAGGCCAACCGCCAGTGTAAATAATGTAAATAAATCCATAGTTTTCTCCTGTTCCTATGTATTGTGTTGTGCTTTTCATTGCATTGCCCATTATACTATACGGAGCAGGTTTTGTAAAAATGTTTTTATCATGTTTTTTTCCAGGGAAAAGGCGTTTTTTTCTATTTACCAATACGGATTCTCTGCCTATAATGGAGAAAATGGAGAAATTTTGTAAAGGAGAATATGATATGACAAAAGACACTTTTCACAATCCGCTTCTTCCCGGTTTTTATCCGGACCCATCTATCTGCCGTGTGGGAGATGACTATTACATGGTAACCTCATCTTTTGTATATTATCCCGGACTGCCCGTGTTCCACAGCAGAGATCTGGTTCACTGGGAGCAGATTGGCCACGGCATCCACAGACCCGGACAGCTTAACTACAAAAACTGCGAAACCAGCGAGGGGCTGTGGGCACCCAGCATCCGTTACCATGAAGGGACCTTTTATATTATTAATACGTTCGTATCCGAAGGACGTGAAGCAAAACGCGATAATTATATCATTACAGCCAAAAATCCTGCCGGCCCGTGGAGTGACCCTGTAGTTGTGGAGGGCGCTGACGGCATTGACTCCAGTCTGTTTTTCGATGACGACGGTTCTGTATGGTACGTGGGTAACTTTATCAGTGAGGAGAAGCTCTACGAAGGACACCATGGCATTTACTTAAATGAGCTGGACCCTGAAACACTGCAGTTCAAAGGCCCCAGAACTGTCATCTGGGACGGAAAGAAGACAAGAAGTAAGTGGATCGAAGCACCCCACATTTACAAAAAGGACGGTTATTACTATCTGTTAGTGGCAGAGGGCGGTACCTTTGTCACCCACAGTGTACAGATGGCCCGCTGCCGTACCATTGACGGGGATTACGAGATATGCCCCAGAAATCCCATTGTGACGCACAGGCATATGCCTCTTCTCAATCCCATTTCAGTTACCGGACACGCCGATATTGTGGAGACACAGAACGGAGAATGGTGGATGGTACTGCTGGCAGTGCGCCCTTATAAAGGGGGACACTACAACCTGGGCCGTGAGACCTTCATGGTACCATTTGTATGGGCAGAGGACGGCTGGCCGATGATCGACAATGAGACCGGGCTTGTACAGGAGGAAGAACGCCTTCCGAACCTGCCCCGCACCATATATCCGCTCATGCCGGAATGGGACAACTTTGAGGATGACACGCTTCAGATGCAGTGGAACACCATTCATCCGCCGGTTGAGCCTTTCTATTCCCTCACGGAGCGTCCCGGATATCTGCGCCTTATGACAAGGCCGCAGGTCATGGAGGAGATTTGTACCCCTTCTTTCGTGGGCCGCAGACAGCGCCATAAGAGTTTTCTGGCTAAAACGGCCATGGAATTCTGTCCGGCCGCAGACTATGAGGAGGCCGGAATCGCGCTGGTACAAGATGACCGCTTCCATTATCTGATGGTCATGAGGAAAAAGGGCAGCACACCTTACCTGCAGTTCTACAAAACAGAGAACGGATGCCGCACTCTGGTAAAGGAAACAGAGATAAAGGACTGCAGACGCCTTTATTTAAGTGTTCAGGGGAATACCACGGACTATGATTTTTACTATGGATACAGGGAATCTGAGATGATACCTTTCCTGTCCGGTGTGGATGCCTCACTTCTAAGCTCTGTTATAAACAACGGCTTTACCGGCGTCTACATAGGAATGTATGCCAGCTCCAACCACCAGGCAGGCAGCGGCTGCGCTGACTTTGACTGGTTCCAGTATCAGGGAGAATAGTTTTATATTATCAAAGACACAGGCCGGGGCGCATTGATCTGCACCCCGGCCTGATTTCTTTATTTTTACAGTCCTTTCCCGTCATTATGCGGAAAATGCATCCAGTTTCTCCTGAAGCAGGCGGAAGAATTTTTCCGCATGATATCCGTCATTTGCCGCATGGTTAAAGTTTCCTGTCACCGCCATTTTCATTCTTCCATCAATCTCCCGGTATTTTCCCACAGTGATGAAGGGTATGTAGCTCTCGCTGCCCGATTCCGGATTTACAAAAGAAGCCGGACGCACGTAACATATGGACTGGTATGCAGTGTTCGGCAGGATGGTAATGTCCACACACCCCGGAACAGGGTTTCCGTAATAATACAGAGAGCTGCCGTTTTCCGCTTTCTCCTTATCTTCCAGAAAAGTCTTATAGAAGCAGTCAAAATCTTTGCTGAAATCTGTGACCATATGAGTGAACAGATTCCCTTCCCCTTTCCGCATAAGTGTATAGCAGGGGTTCAGCTTCTCATAATATCCTATGGCTCCGTCCACTTTTGCATAGCGGAAATCCCTATCACTGTTTACCGTATCGGCAATACACCAGCAGACAGACGGGTAAAATTTATATCCATTTCCATGAATCCTTTCCAAAAACTGTGTAACATCAACTTCTGCGGTGAGATTATAGGTATATCCTGCAAAACGTTCGAATATTTCTTTTCTCTCCCACTTTTCGTAATCGATCGTATGAAACATAATTTCCTCCTTACAGTCCGCACTTATTTGTACAGCGCAGCTCATTCAGACTGTTTTCGCCGGAAACTGCGCATCCTATGTATCATATTATAAACGATTTTAATCGCACTTACAATCACACAACACACGGCATGACAGGACATATACAGAAAAATCGGCACAGCCGGAATTTATCCAACTATGCCGAATTTTCGCAAGGGTGAAAGCCCTCTCCTTTTGTCAAATCTATTAGTCTACGCCCCCGGCGTTAAAATATCCATTTTGTAGTTTCCGAAACATCCATGGTAATACCAGGCCCCATCTTAGGATATAAGGCAGAGAATACAAGATCCGCTGCAAACAAAGTGATCAATACAACACACAAAACCACTTTCGCTGTCTGCGGGATTTTTCTGTACAGGTTATCCATGGCAGGTGCCGCTATGTAAAGGATAAAGCATGCGCCCACAGCAAACAGTGCCAGAACTTCCAGACATACACGGCCGTTTATGTTAAACAGGCTTTCGCTGTAATCCCAGTATTTTACACCTCTGAACTGTTCCAGTGCCCAGCCTGTCGTATATTCCAGAATACCGCTTCCCAGATATGCAAATGCAAACACATGAGCCGGCTTGTCGGCAAACTTTCTGAGCAGAACCAGTGTCATCACGCCGCCCACACCGTAAATGGGAAGCCACGGTCCCCATGTGGTGCCTCTGTTGATGAGTGCTCCGTCCATAAAAATATGAAGAAATACTTCCCAAAGCCATCCGACGGTTGATGCAGAAAAGAAAAATAAGATCAAACTGGTCAGGGAATAGGCCCTGTCATATTCTGCTTCCAGGTATCTTTCCTGCGCAAACTGTCTTCTCACACCTTCTGAAATCCTTACCACCATGTCTCTAGCCATATCTTTCCCCTCCTTCTTTCCTCTTCTTTATTATGGCTTTATCTTACCAACGAAAAAATAAGAAGCAATTGTAAAATTCCGAAAGAAATTATAAAGATATTATTTAAAAATTCCAAATGTTTCTGCATCTATGGTATAATTCCAGCATCAGGTCCGGCGAAAATCAGTCCGGACCGGACTGTATTTCACTTTAACATTGAGGAGGAGCCTTTGCATGAAGCTTAATAAAATACATCACGTAGCCGTTATTGTATCTGACTATGAAAAATCCAAGGATTTTTATGTAAACCAATTGGAATTTGAGATCATCCGCGAAAATTACCGGGCTAAGCGGGATGACTGGAAGCTGGACCTGCGGCTGGGTGACTGTGAGCTGGAGATATTCGGAGTAAAGAACCCGCCGGCCCGTGTAAACCGCCCGGAAGCCTGCGGACTCCGCCATCTGGCCTTTACAGTTGAAAATATGGAAGAGGCTGTTGCGTGGCTGAGCGCAAAAGGAATCGAGACGGAGCCTGTACGCATCGATGATTTTACCGGAAAGAAAATGACCTTCTTCTTCGACCCGGACGGCCTTCCGCTGGAACTGCACGAATAGTTTATACCATACAAAAAGGAACCGATCCGGCCCTGTACAGACGCCGGATCGGTTCCTTTTATGAAAATACCCTGTCATATTCTTATTTTAACGGTTGTACCCTTCTCCTCAGAGGACGCATAGTCCATTTTCCATCCGTGAAGCTTTACGATCTCATAGCAGAGGCCAATCCCGTAGCCGTTCCGCTCTGCTTTCGCCCTGGGAAATTCATGGTTCCGGTTCAGATAGTTCAGTTTCTGTTTCTCTATGTATTTCCCGTCATTCCAAATGCTCACGCAGTTGTCAGAGGCTGTCACTGTCACATGGCTTCCTGCCTTCACCGCATTGCCAAGCAGGTTCTTAAACAGGCACCTGACCAGAGACAAATCTCCCTCTATGGCATCCATATGATTTTCCACATGAATGCCGGGATATAATTTTTTCATCTCCGCAAACAGTTCCTGCACATCTAACCGCTGGTATTTCACATTTCCTTCTCTCAGATTTCCCATGACCAGCAGCCTGTCCACAGTCTCCCTCAGGCTCCCGGCTTCCTTTACAATCTGTTCCCCTGCGAAGAAACGGTCCTCCTCCGTAATATTTCCCATCTGGATATACTGGCCGTATCCCTGCAGTACCGTCAGAGGATTCCGCAGCTCATGGGCAATGTTATTGACCGGCATGTATATCTTCTTCATGGTCATATAAAGCATGGTGCCGATCACAGCCTCCAGGAGCAGGCCCGTAGCCAAGAAGGAGAAAAGTCTTCTGTTCTGTGCCCGGTACAGATCCTGGATATTCTCCATATACACCACTTCGCATATCTCGTCCCCGTTCCCCGCCCGGCCGATAACGGCAGCATAACGTTCCCCTTTATACTTCACGATATCCGCGTTTCCGGAAATCCCCACTCCTGTCGGAAGGTGATTCACAATGGTTTTGCCGCCATGGCTCACATTGATGAAAATTCTGCTCCTGTAATATCCCTGTCCCAGATAACGCAGCTTGTCTTCCCCGTCCTCTGTGCCGTTTAGGCCTTCCACCGTATAGGCTAACTGCTGCTGCCTCTTTATCACTTCATCCATACGGGTTTCCAGGTCGTTCTTAAATCCCATGGTGGACAAGAGAAGCAGAGACAGGTTGAGAATCACCAGAAACAGAATATACGCTGCCAGATAATTTTTCTTCCAAAGCTGCATACTATATCTCCAGTCTGTATCCGTATTTGAAAACGGTTCTGATATAATTCTCCAGGCCCAGCTTCTTCCGTATTCTCTGAATATGGACATCCACAGTCCTGTCATCCCCGAAGAAGTCCATCCCCCAGGCCAGGTCCAGAAGCTGGGTTCTGGAAAGGGCTATATTCCGGTTGACCAGCAGCACACGCAGAAGCTCAAACTCCCGGTTGGTAAGCTCCACGTCCTCCCCTGCTCTGGTGACCCGGTGTCTCTCCACATCCACTCTCACGTCGTCAATGGCAAATATCTTCTCCTCCCTGTGAAATCTTCTGAGCACCACCTGAACCCTGGCAACCAGTTCCTCCATAGCAAAGGGCTTCACAATATAATCCTCTGCCCCGCTGTTCAGGCCTCTTACCCGGTCAGTCACTTCATCCCTGGCTGTCACGTAGATGACCGGTATCGTACCGATCTGTGCCATCACCTGAAATCCGTCCATATCCGGAAGGTTAATGTCCAGAAGGACGATGTCGGGCCTTTCCTGCTTTGCCGCTCTCAGGGCCTCCCGGCCGGTATATGCCTGACAGCATCTGTGACCTGTCATGGTGAGGGTTCTCTTCATCAATTCATTTATGGACGGCTCATCTTCCACTATCAAAATATCTGCCATTTGTATCTGCCTTTCTGTCAGTTTTTCGGATGGTCTGAGGTTTGATAGGCATTCTCTCCTATAGCTGTCAGATCCTCCGCTGTCAAATCCTTTATGCTGGCACTGCCCGCGTCCACTCCGTGTTCCCGGCAATAGGACTCAATCACCTGCTTACCGCCTTCAAAGGCGTAAATATCACAGATATACGTTTCCAGAGAATCCATTCCCTCTCCCTTTGCAGACAGAAGCGGTTTATCCCCCATCTCGTCAAGGAGCCAGAGTGCCTCCTCATAATTTCTCATCTCCCGGGTCACATCTTTCATGGCAGCGCTGTCGTAATCCAGGCCGTATTTTTCGCATACCTGCTTTACAATATCCTGATTTTCCACCACCTCTTTGTACAGTGTGTCTTCATCCCAGGGCATGTAGGACACCGTCTCATCCCGGGACAGCTTCTCCTCTGCTGCCTCCTTCACCTGCTTCTCCGCTGCGTTCTGTCCGTAAACCGCCATGGTTCCCGCTGCCGCGGTGATACACAGAGTAACTGCAGCAGCCACTGCTGCTGCCTTATGCTGTTTTAACTTTTTCCGCATCATAACTGTTCCTCCTCTTCCTGAAAGCTGCCGGCACAAATAGCTGCCAGCCGTTTCTCTTTTACAGCTACAGCATAAGCTCCCCATGTTGCAGAGTTATTACAGGAAAATTTTTTGTTAAATCTTTCTGTTTCTGTCCGAATCATCACCGTATCCCACATCAATATTATAAAATGCTGATTACTTTATTATAGTTATACTCTGCATCTCTCCGCTATCCAGGTTTTTGGCGCTTACTTTTATTTTTTCATCCCTGTCCATCTCAAACAGAACCTCTATCTGTGGCTCCCCTGCCTTTGCCGGCGAAATCTTATCCAGCCTGAATTGTCCGGCAAGTTCATTCTCTTTTACATAAGCCCCTTCCCCCAGGTAAATACATAAATCAACTGCTGTTTGATTATCCACTGCAGTGGAAAAAATCTGCTTTTTAACGGCAGGCAGCACTTCTCCTTTTCTGATAACAGGTGTAGCCACTCCACCGCTTGTCTCCAGGGACAATGTACGGCTTGCATGCTTTCCTGTATTTTGAGGCCTGTCACGGCGGAATAAATCCTGAATATACAGACGCCTGTTGGTTTCCAGATCCATGGCTTTTACTTCGAGATGTTTTTGCTCATCTATATAAAATGTCACTTCTATTCTGGGAACTTCCCGTTTCTTTGGTCTTATTCCATACACTCGAAATTTTCTGACCATAAGATACTCCGACGCAAAAGGGGCGGTCTCTTTTACCACACAGAATTCCAGAAAATTCTGATTATCGGCGGTAGTGGTAAAAACTTTCCTCTTCACTGCCGGCAGCACTTCATCTCTCCCAATCAGAGGTGTCACTCCTTTACTTCTGCCCCGGAGGAATAAAGCTTCTTTTACTATATGTCTGCTATCTGTTCTCCGATATCCGTCATTCCCCCATTCTAATGCAAACTCCATTCTTCTTATGAGTTCGTCAATAGATTGAATACGGTTTTGTCTGTGCACCTCCAGTCCGGCCGTCAATACCTGCTCAAACTCCTGCGAAACGGGGATTCCCATTTCCGATGGCTTTTTGAGGTTGTCAACGCTCAGGCGGTGCAGACTGATATCCGGCGTTTTTCCTGTTATGCATTTATATATAGTGGCGCAGACGGCATAGACATCTGTCCATGGTCCCTGGTTATTTTCCCTGCAATATTGTTCTTCGGGCGCATATCCTTGTTTTAAGATAACGGTAATCGTCCCATCAGTATTTTTGACATCTCTCGCTGCTCCAAAATCCAGCAGCTTTATTTTCCCCTCTTTCACCATCATAATATTGTCAGGGCTGATATCCCGGTGTATGAATCCTTCTTTATGTATTTTGCTCAATACCTCCATAACCGGTTTCATATAGGTAAATGTTTCATATGGGGACAGCTTTCCGTTTGCTTCAATATATTGATTCAGGGTAATACCCTCCAGATATTCCATAACGATATACACAGTCTTATTTTCTTCAAAAAAATCCCTTACATTTACGATGCCTTCGTTGCCTGAAAATTTAGCCATGGTTCTGGCTTCATTCCAAAAATTTTGTTTTTCTTTTTCTGAAGTATACATCTGACATCTATATTCTTTTACAGCCACCGGCATGTTGAGAATGGTATCCCACCCCTGGTATGTGATGCCAAAGCCTCCGCTGCCTATGGTTTTTTTAATGATATATTTGAAATTTAAAATAGTCCCGGGTTTTAATTCACCCGTTTCACTGCTGCAGATATTTTCTTCCCACATTCCGGTTCACCTCTTTTTTAAGTCTAGAGTATGTCAGATTTATTATACAATAAAAATTTAACTTTTAGCAGGATTTTTTAATTTCCCATGCTGCAGGGTTATTACAGGAAAATACTTTGTCAAAGAAGCCAGGATGCCACGGAAAGATATTCACGAGGCACGTGTTTTACCTGCCAGATTTCATTTTCAGAAATCCAGAATTTAAACCCGTCCCGGTACATACTTCCTGTTTCTACCCGAAGTATCACTGTATCCCCTTCTTTTTTATGACGTGCACCTACACTCCCGGCAGTTTTTATATCTTTTGATAAATGTACAAAGTTGCGCTTCTGCGGTGTGAGCCCTTCCGTAAAAATCCGAGGCAGAAATCCCTGCGCGGTTCCATGGTAAAGAAAGTCCGGCGGAGCGGCTTCCCTCATTTCCACTTTCACTGGCACGGAATGCCCTTGATTTGCCCGTATAGTCCGTTTATCGGCCCCGTAACTGTATCTCTTTTTTTTGTCTTCCGCTATAATCTCCGAAAGAAGCGTTTGGTCAAACGCAGGAACATCTTCCTGCATTTTCCTGATAATCTCTGATACGTCAGCCCATCCATACTCATTGATCATCTGTTCATCATGCCGAAGCAGATAGGATAGCTTCCGGCTCATCTGTTCTTTCGTCATATTCTCCTTCTCCCTCCTGTTAATATTAGAAAATACTGATTACTTTTATTATACAGAATTTAAATCCGAAGTTTATTTTTCTTTGACCGTTCAAAAAGGTTACTGTTCACTGCGTGCCCAGTAACACGCTTCGCGGGACAAGGGTGTGTGAACAGTAACCAAAAAAGGACCACACCGCATCTGTCTGCAGTATGATCCTTCCTCTCTGTTAAAATGCCTTCTGTATCTGTTCTGTCAATGCATCCACATCCGCCGCTTTCACCAGGAAACGCTCCCTGCCGTTTATGGAAACACTGTCATAGGTATCGTCATAAGGATAATATACCAGCTCTACCTCAGGGGCATCGTCCGTGTTTCTCTTATAGACAACGCGCAGTTTCTCCTCCCTGTCACCTTCCGGAAGGCTGCCTTCCTCTATCTCAGAATCCAGCATTACATTTAAAAGCGCCTGGTAGACAGCGGTGAAATCCTCTTTTTCCGCCTTCTTCCCATTCATTTTATACCGGTCCCCATCCGGCTCCATGGTGTATGTCTTCCCACCGGATTGGATCTCCACGTTCTTAACCGTATCAATGTTGATAAGAGCAGGGATTTTCAGAATATAGTCAAAGGGATTCAGCCCGTAAACAGCGTCCAGCAAAGCGGAGGGAATTTTGTACACAGCATCCTCATATCCCTTGACTGCCACGTAACGGCTGCCCTGCCCGTCGGCGCTGCCGATCAAAAGAGTTGCCGTACTGTCCGCATACTTTGTCTGTTTTGCGGTATCCGCATCCTGGGTGTTTACAAAATCAATGGTCATTGTGGTGGTGGTGTCCGCCACTCCTGTATCAACACCGTCCTCCACTGCCGCCGGAGTGGTGAGATCCATTTCTTTCAGCATATCAAACAGCGTATACATGGTCTCTGTATTGACTGTAACGATCTCATCATAGGGGTTTAAGATCTCCCAATAATCAAAATCCATCTTGTAGTCAGCAGGCTCTTTGGACAGGTCGAAGATCTCGCTGCCGTCCTCTGTCAGCACAAGCCTGCGGACACCGTCCGGGATGAACTGAGGATGTTCCGTCACTGCTGCTGTCGGTTTATCTTCTGTCGGTTTATCTTCCGCCGGTTCTGCTTCACTTTTTCCCTTTTCCGTCTCTGCTTTTTCCATCTTTTCCTGGGATTCGGCCTCCGCTTTCGTCTCCTGGCCGCAGCCGGAGAGCCCCCCGGCCGTCAGGGACGTGACAATACCCAAAAGCATCAGTTTCCGTAAAATTTTCCTCATATTCATCTCTCCTGTCTTATAAGATCACATCCAGCTCCACCGGTTTTGCACCTGTCAGCTTCTCACTTCTGCTATCCGGCTGGGAGGTTCCTGCAAACAGTTTGAAATGTCTGCTGTCAATATGGCGCTCACCTGCCTCGTCCACCACACACATTGCTGCGTTTGAGACTGTCATAGTTATGGTTTTACTCTCCCCTGCTTCCAGGAAGACACGTTTGAATGCACACAGGCTGTAGTTGCGCACTGCCAGAGGTGATTCCATGTCCTTGATGTAGATTTCTACCACATCCTCTGTGGCTGCGCTGCCCTCATTTTTGACTGTGACCTTCACTTCCAAATCTGACTGGGCATCTGCTTTGCCTGTAAGCTCTGCATCTGTGACCTTCACGTCACCGTATGTCAGTCCGTAGCCGAAGGGATAGAGTGCCTCTTTTTCCATATAACGGTATGTACGGTTCTTCATGCTGTAATCTGTAAACGCAGGCATTCCCTCCAAATCCCTGTAGAATGTGATGGGAAGCTTTCCTGAAGGTGAAACCTTTCCGAACAGCAGGTCTGCCACTGCTTTTCCTCCCCTTGCTCCCGGATACCATGCGAGCAGGATTCCATTGCAGTTTTCATCTGCATAGTTCATGTCAATGGCACTGCCTGCCATGAGGACCACAACGGTGGGTTTGCCCACAGCAGCTACCTTCTCAATGAGCTCTTCCTGTGCTTTTGGCAGATGAAGGTCGTGTTTATCACCGGATGCGTCACTATTTCCCGTATCTCCCTCTTCGCCTTCCAGCGTCTCGTCAAGGCCCACGCAGAGAACTACCACATCGCTGTGCTCTGCCGTGATGACAGCTTCGGAGATTCTGTCCTGGTTCCAGGCCAGACTTTCCACTTTATCTTTATACAGATGGCAGCCCTCGGAATAGAGCACACGCACATCCTCTCCCACCTCATCCTGGATGCCTTCCAGAACCGTAATATATCTGGAAGAGGTTCCGTGGTAGTTTCCGATCAGGGCAGCACGGCTGTCTGCGTTGGGTCCGATGACACCGATGGTCTTCAATTTGGATTTGTCAAGCGGCAGAACACCGTCGTTCTTTAAAAGGACACAGCCTTTTCTGGCCATATCCAGGGCTTTCTCCACATGCTCCCTGCACTCAACCACTTCGTATGGAATGCTGTCGTACTCGCTTCCGTCAAAAAGGCCCAGCAGGAAACGGGTGGTGAACAGCCTCTCAGCCGCCAGTGTAATGTCTTCCTCTGTGATCAGGCCGTCCTCAATGGCTCCCAGCAGGTGCAGATAAGTATTGCCGCAGTTTACGTCACATCCCTTTTTCAGGGCAAGGGCAGCGGACTCCCTGGCATTTTTCGTAACCCTGTGGTTTTCATGGAAATCCTTGATTGCCCAGCAGTCAGAGGTAAAATGCCCTTCAAAGTTCCATTTTCCTCTGAGGACCTCCTCCATCAGATAGGTATGGCCGCAGCATGGCTCTCCGTTTGTTCTGTTGTAGGCACCCATGACGGATTCCACATCAGCCTCTGTGACCAAAGCCTCAAAAGCCGGCAGATATGTCTCCCACATATCCTTCATGGTCACCTCAGCATCGAACTCGTGACGGATAGATTCCGGGCCGCTGTGCACAGCATAGTGTTTGGCGCAGGCCGCTGCTTTCATCACTTCCCCATCACCCTGTATGCCCTCCACGAATTTCACACCGAGTCTGGAGGTCAGATACGGGTCCTCGCCGTAAGTCTCATGGCCTCTTCCCCAGCGGGGGTCACGGAAAATATTCACATTGGGAGACCAGAAAGTCAGTCCTTTGTAAATATCCCTGTCTCCATGTTTGGAATACTCATTGTACTTTGCGCGGCCTTCTGTGGCTATGATATCGCCCACCTTTTTCATTTCCTCATCGTCAAAAGCCGCAGCCATACCGATAGCCTGGGGGAACATGGTAGCCACACCGGCCCTTGCCACGCCGTGCAGGGCTTCATTCCAGTAATTATAAGTCGGCACATCCAGGCGTTCTACCGGAGATGCATCGTATTTTAACTGGGATGCCTTTTCCATCAGTGTCATTTTGGATACCAGCTCTTTTGCTTTTTCTCTGGCTGCCGCCCTCTCTTTTTTGTGGTCTCTCATCCGTTTTTCTCCTTTTATTTTCTATTTTCCGGAACTGTTTTCACAGTTTCCCGTTTTCTGCTTTTATCTTACACCATACCTGCCTGATGCGCATGTATTTCCTTGCTGTTTCCTCCTCAATTTTTGCGTTTTTACCTGCGGATCCACAGCAAAAAGGTATGGTACTTATACCTTTAAGCATAGTGTACCATACCTGCATTCCAACCGTAATAAAAAAAAGTTACTTCCTTCTATAAAATTCTTCCTTTTGTAAATGTCACGCTGCGATTCCGCTTTCTGCTGTCCCGCGGGGTGTGCCATGCAATTACAGGGAAATCCCGTGACAGCCGCATGCCGGAATGCTGTTTATACGGAATGCTGTATTTCCTCCCTGTATTTTGTGGGGGATTTCCCTGTATGTTTCTTAAATGCCAGCGAGAAATAATTGGTGTCCCGATATCCCACCATCATGGCGATCTTACCGGTCTTCATGCTGGTAGTCTCCAGCAGGGATTTCGCCTTCTCAATGCGCTTTCTCACAATGTACTCGTTGCACCCTTCCTTTGTCACGCGCTTGAAAAGCCTGGAAAAGTAGTTTGGCGTAATGTACAGGCTTGCCGCAATATTGGATACAGACAGCTCCTCCGTCAGATGTTCGTCGATGTAATGCTTCGCCTTTGTAATGATCTCGTGGACATTCTCCTCCTCGCTGCCCAAAAGCTGAGAGATAAACATGCGTGTTACATCACACGCTTCCTCCCTGTCCGCACAGATCAGACTTTTGGAAAGGGAATCAAGACGTCCGGACTCCACCTCCCCGGAATCTCCCAGATAGGAAAAATAGAGAGCTGAAGCGATCTCAAAGCAGTTTCTGCGCACCATGGCCGGGGACAGATTATAGGACTGCGTAGCTTTTGAAAATGTATTGAACGCCTTCATGACATAGTCTGTATTCCCCACATTGGCACACATGATGCCCTTTAACTCCGCATAGATGTCGCGGAAAATATCCGCCTTGTTCTGGGCACCAAAAGTCTGTACAATATCGCGTATTCCCTCTTTTTCATTGTCCAGCAGGTAACGGGCATCATTGTAGGAGATAAACAGATTGGAAAATCCGTGCACGGTACTTCCCACCACCATCTTGGGCTTTGCGTCAAATTCATCCTTCAGAATATCAGACAGCTCCTCAATGGCATCCAGCACCACATCCCCGGTCTCTGCCTCGAACCAGGTAATGGCAATGGTGCCGTCATCATCGGAGAAGGTGATTCCCCTCTCCTGGGCATCCACCATGCTCATACACACATTCTTCACGGACATGGCCTGAAAATTCTCCTCTGTGGGCTGCTGGTTCATGTACAGGGTGGGCACGATCAGCATGAGCTTTAAGTCACGCTCTATATCAAAGTGGTAATACTCCTTCAGATTGCTCAAAAGCTGTCCCTTGTCCTCCCGCTTGTGCACCAGATTTCTCATATAATGCTCCAGCTCTGTCTGTTCCGCGGTTCCCTGGGTCCTCTGGAGAAGCCTCAGATTCTTTTCCTCCGCTTTCAGCTCCTCCAGGTAATTCACCTGCTTGCTCACAGCCCGGGCAAGCTCCTCCTCCTCGATGGGCTTCAGAAAAAAGTCCTGCACCTGCAGACGGAGGCTCTGCCTTGCATACTCAAAATTATCGTATCCGGTCAGCACAATGACTCTGAGTTCCGGCACAATCTTCCGGGCCGCCTCAATGAGTTCAAGGCCTGTCATCTCTGTCATCTGAATATCAGAGATCATGATCTCCGGCTTTTTCTCCCGGATGATCCCAAGCGCCTCCCTGCCTGAAGCCGCGTCGTAAACTTCACTGATTCCAAGACTCTCCCAGGGCAGAACTTTTTTCATGCCCAGGCGGATCATTTTCTCGTCATCTACAATCAATATTTTATACATGAATCATCTCTCCCCGTATGATACCGTCTTCCACTTGTGTCACGTAAGGCAGGCGTATCTCCACGGTCACGCCGCCTGATTCATTTCTCAGGTAATAAAGCCCGAACTCCTCACCGTAGAGAAGCTCTATTCTCTTATTTACATTCCTCACACCGTAGCCAAAAGAATCGTCGTACTCTGAGAGATGCTGGTTCATCTCATCAATCTGCTGCTGGCTCATACCGGTTCCCGTATCTGCCAGAGTGATCAGAACATCACTGCTGCGCTTTCTCACCTTCAGGAACAGACTTCCCGTCTTACCCTCCTTCACCTTGATTCCGTGATAGATGGAATTCTCCACCAGGGGCTGCAGGGTCAGCTTCGGAATCATTACATCTGATGCTGCCTCCTCCACGTCAAACTCACTTCCGATAATGTCATCGTACCGCATATTCTGGATGATCAGATAATTCCGCACATGTTCCAGCTCCATTTTCAGCGGAATCACATCATGGCCGCCGCTGAGGCAGATGCGGTAATACTTGGCCAGTGCCTTCACAAGCGTGGATATCTCCCCGTTGCCGTCCACCATGGCCTGCCAGTGGATACACTCCAGGGTATTATACAGAAAATGGGGCTGTATCTGGGACTGCAGGGCATTGAAACGGATCTGCTCAATCTGATGCTGTTCCATTTTCACCTGCTCCATGAGCACCAGGATCTCCTCCATCATGGAGTTGAAACCGACTGCCAGTTTTGTGAAATCCTCTCCCATGTGTTCCACGTTGATGCGGGTTTTCAGGGAACCTGAAGCCACATCATCCATCTTCCGCACCACCTTGTCCAGAGGGCGGTAGACTTTGCTGATGATGCGCTTGACCACCAGAAGGCTGATGGTGAGCAGAAACAGCAGGATAAATGCCATGAGGAAGATCGTCCGGATGCTGGATTTGTAAAGCTCCATCATAGGCACACTGCTCACCACATAGAACCGCCAGTCAGAAACCTTCTGGTAAATGTACAGCCTGCCGCCCATGCTGAAGGTGCCTGATTTTTCTTTCATCTTGGGAATAAAGTCCACATTGGTTCCGATCTTATCCTTATCCCTGGCAGAAATCATCATGCCGTCTGTGTCAACTACCATGGATTCCAGCTTATTGGAGCTGTCGTATTCCAGGATCTGCAGCAGGCTCGGGTCCGTAAAGTTCATGCAGAGAAGCCCCAGTTCCCCCAGTACACGGTTGGTGTCGTAGATGGGGAAATAGATGTTCAGGGTGTATTTGCTGCCGTTGAAATACGCATTGTTAAAACACATCTTAATGGAGCTGTCCTGCACGGTCTTGCACTGCTGGGCATCAAAAGTATATACCTGGGAGAACTGTGCGGCTGAGATGGCGATCTGCCCCTTGTATATGTAGTCATCCGGAGATTTTCCCACAACAGCGATGAAATTCATATCCGAATGCATGTTGGATATACTTGCCAGAATGTTGAAGGCACTGTTCTTCAGCCCGCCTGCCTCTTTGTTATAATTGACTGCCTTCAGGTACTGTTGTATGGAAGTATCCATGACCGTAGCAATGGCAAGGGTTTTGTAATTGTCCAGGGAGCTTTTAAAGTTTTCCGCAGTTGTGCTGTTCTGTGCCTGCAGAAGCTCTATGGACTGCTGCTTCATGGATGTGACAGAGGATATGGTGGATACCACCAGCACAATAAGGGTGGTGGCTATAATGGACACTGTCACAAGGAGCTGCATTTTTTTGTCAAACTTCCATCGGCTTACTTTCTCCATCCACTTTCTCATAAATGTTCCCGCCCTTCTTCTGTTTTCTGCTCTCTATCATACCATGCTATGCAACAGTGCGGCAATTTTTATCAGTTGGAAAAAGCTGCCGCCTGGATATAAATCCGGCAGCAGCTCTAAAATCACAGTAACCCCGTTACTGTTCAGACAAGCTGTACGGTGACGCAAACTCAGCCTTTTACGGCTCCGGCTGTCATACCTTTTACCAGTTTATCCTGGAAGATAATGAACATAATGATCATGGGAAGAAGTGTCAGCGTCAGGACTGCCATGATCATGGGCGTATTCATGGAATACTGGCCCTGGAATTCCCAGATTGCCAGAGGCAGGGTACGGTTTGCGGATGACTGTGTCAGTGTGTAGGCAAAGGAGAACTCATTCCACATATTTACACCGTTGTAGATCGCCAGTGTGGCAAGGCCGGGTTTTGCCAGAGGAAGGATCATGGAGAAAAACATCTGAATCTTGCCGCAGCCATCTATCTCGGCAGACTCTTCGATCTCCCGCGGAATCTCTTTCATGAAGCTGGTCAGAATGAACACGGAAATCGGTACCGCAAAGGCAATATAAGGACCAATCAATGCCCAGATACTGTCATACAGACCTGTGCTTTTTGCCATCTTGAACACCGGGATCAAGGTGATATGAACCGGTATGGACATACATGCCACGATCAGCGCATAGATGGGGTTCGCCAGTTTAAACTTAAATCTTGCCAGCGGATAAGACGCGCAGGCAGCGATAAACAGCAGAAGTATCAGGGAGATGCCAAGAACGATCACACTGTTCTTGAAGTAAGTGCCGAATCCGCCTTTTAACACTTCTGTGTAGTTGTTCCAGTTCAGACTGTCCGGAAGCTGGAACACGCCTTTTGTCAGCATCTCAAACTTCTCTTTAAAGGAGTTCAGAACCATAAATACGAAAGGCATAAAGGATACTACCAGCCAGAAGATTGCCAGGATAAAGGCAACGGTCCAGGCTGTGATGCTTTTTGCTTTACTCTTCTTATAATTATCCATTATTTCAGTCCTCCTTCTTTCCATTTAACAGCTTCATGGTGATCAGGGATACCATACTGATGAGGATAAACATGCCGCCGGCCACTGCAGAACCATATCCCATGTTGAATGTCTTAAAGGACTGTTTGTACATGTAGGTTGCCATCAATTCCGTAGATGTTCCGGGACCGCCGCCGGTCATAACATAGATCAAGTCAAAGTATTTCAGAGAACCAACCATGGAGAGGATTGCCGCGCTTTTCATGGAAGGAACCAGAAGGGGAAGTGCTATTCTCCAGAAATACTGGCCTCTGGTGGCACCGTCTATCCTCGCCGCTTCAAATACATCGTAAGGAATATTGGTAAATGCCGCCATGAAGTACACCATGTAGAACGGGGTGAACTGCCAGCAGATAACCATGATAACCGTCAATAGGGCAGTTTTCGGATTACCCAGAAGGTCGATGTTGCCGCCTCCGAACCAGCCTGAGATGGTGCTGACCAGGCCGCCGTTTGTTGCCAGCGCATATGTAAAAAGGAAGCCAATCGCAACAGATGACATCAGCAGGGGAATAAACCAGACCACCTTAAAAGGTGTCAGTTTCTTTCCTCCGAAATCCAGGAATGTTGCCAGTGCAAGACCGATGGGAATCTGAATACAGATAGACAGAATCATAATGAGAACATTGTTCTTAAACGCGATCCAAAAATTGGTGTCAGCAATCAGTTTTTTCCAGTTGCCGATTCCGATAAATTTCTTAGCTGCGGAAATTCCGTTCCACTGATAGCCGCTTGTGATAAATGTATCCACAATGGGATAGAAAATAAATATCACCATTAAAACAGTGACCGGTGCCAGGAAAAGCGCCGCAACTTTCCGTGTGTTCCTCTGCCTCATCTGGGCAAGAGAAATACCATTTTCCTTCATAATAGAAGCCCTCCTTTTTGTTTCTGAATCCTTTCTTTTCTTATTATATATACTAACAAACAGACTTCTGAAAGGACATAGAACAATCTACGCATTATCTATAAATATTTGTCTTTTAAAGCGCAGAAAAATATAGAAAAAAACGCCCTGTCCCAGGGGACAGAGCGTATTTTTATCTGTGATCCTTACTCGGCCTTTGTGCTTAAATAGTCATCCATTGCTGCCTGCATGGAATCCTGTGCCTCCTGAGGAGTCATGGTCAGACCAAACACTTCCTGTAATCCGTCAAGGTGAGCAGTTGCAACTGCCGGCGGCAGATACTGGTCATACCAAAGCTGGATTTCCGGAGCACTGTTGGCGGTCTCCACGATCTTCTTGGCAACCGGGTCTGTGATCTTCTCTTCGATTCCCTTGACTGGCGGAATCTTGCCTTTTTCAATCTCAAAATCTATAACTTCATCAGAGAGATGTGCCTCTGCACACTCAAACGCTGCTGCCAGTTTGTCGCCTTCACAGTTGAATGTGATGAACTGGTCACCTACGGTACCGATCTGGATAGAAGCATCTGCGTCAGAACCTTCGATAGCCGGGAATGGGAACCAGTCTATCTTCTGATAAAATTCTTCACTGTCAGAGGAGAAAGTACCTGTATACCAGGAACCACACAGAAGCATACCTGCTGACTCCTGATACATGAGCTGTTTTGCCTGTCCGTCATCCTCACTCAGAGAGTTTACACCCTCCGGGAAGTAACCTGCATTCACCCATTCCTGGATTTTTTCACCGGCTTTGATGAAGCAGTCATCTGTAAATTTGCCTTCGCCTGCAACTGCTTTCTGGAATGGCTCCAGTCCGCCGTAGCGTGCCGCAAGGCTCATGAAATACATGGAACCTGTCCATTTGGAACCGTTTGCCAGGGCAAATGGTGTAATGCCGTTGTCCTTTAATGTCTTACAGATATTCTCCAAATCCGCAAGTGTCTTCGGCTCTGAGAGACCGTATTTCTCAAACATTTCCTTGTTGTAGAATATACCTGCAAGAGAAACGTTCTGGTAAGGAACCGCATATACATGGTCGTTGTATGTAGCCTGTGCAACGGCTGCGTCCATGAGTTTGTCCTTGATCTCAGACGCATTGAACAGATCATCAATGGGCTGGCCAAATCCGGAATCTATGTATTCGTACATAGGACCGCCGGACCAGTTGGAATACATATCCGGGCACTCGCCTGAACTCATGGCAACTACCAGTTTCTCTTTGTATGTATCATTCTGTGTAGGCACAACCGTAACGGTATAGCCTGATTCTGTCTCGGAATTGAATTTGTCAACAGCCTTTGCAATAACATCCTTGTCCGGGCTTTCTGTTCCGATGTTCCAGTAAACAATCTCCTTGCTTTCACCATCACCGGATTCTTTTTTCGCTGATTTGTCATCACCTGAGGTTTCACTTGAACTTGCGTTTTTGCTGTCACCGCCACATGCAGTCAGTGACGCTGCCATGAGAGCTGTCATGGAAAGAGCGACCAGTTTTGCCATTCTTTTTTTCATACTTTTCCTCCTTAAAATGAAATACGTGGTTTTACTTTATGTCTTATATCATATAGTTTTTTTCGTCCGATAACTATAAAATAATATGTCCACATGATATAATTTTCTTACCTGACACAAAAATGATCATTCCTCATTATGGCTGCTGTTATATTCATCCATGGTCTTCTGCAGTTCTTTATTGGCCTCCTCCGGTGTCATGGTGAGACCGAACAATTCCTGGCAGGTATCTTTGTGTGCCTCAGATACTACCGGCGGCAGATACTGATCGTACCAGAGCTGTACAGAGGACGCATTCGTTGCAGCTTCCAGGATCTGCTGGCTTACCGGGTCAGTGATCATGTCTTTTGCTTTTTTAACCGGAGGAATCTTGCCGTTTTCTACCATGAAATCCAGCTCTTCATCATCGAAATAGTAGCTTGCCATCTCAAATGCAGCATCCAGCTTCTCGCCTGTACAATTGAAGGTCAGGAATCCGTCACCGATGGTTCCGATGATAATGGAAGCATCTGCGGAGGAACCGTCAACTGCCGGGAATGGGAACCAGCCCAATTTGTTGTAGAATTCTTCACTGTCCTGTTTGATCGTGCCTGTATACCAGGAGCCGATACAGGTCATGGCTGCCTTATCCTGGTACAGAAGCTGTTTGCCCTGTCCGTCATCCTCACTCAGAGAGTTCACGCCCTCCGGGAAATAACCCTTTTTCACCCATTCCTGAATCTTTTCCCCGGCATAGACAAAGCTCTCATCCTCAAAAGTACCCTCCCCGGAAACTGCCTTCTGGAAAGGCTCCAGTCCTCCGTAACGGGTAGCCAGGTTCATGAAATACATGGAACCTGTCCATTTTGAGGCATTGGCAAGCGCAAACGGAGTGATGCCGTTCTCCACTAATGTATCGCAGACTTTCTCCAGATCGCTTATGGTTGTGGGAACTTCCAGATTATACTGTTCAAACATATCTTTGTTATAGTAAATACCTGAGATTGCCACATTCAGCACGGGAAGGCCGTACACCTTGCCGTTGTAGGTACCCTGTTCCAGGGCCGCGTCCATGAGCACATCCTTCAGATTGTACTTATCAATATATTCGTCAAGAGGCTGGCCGAATCCTGCCTCCACGTATTCGATCATAGGACCTCCGGACCAGGTCTGATAGATATCCGGGCATTCCCCTGAACTGACAGCAACCACCAGCTTCTCTTTGTAAGTATCATTCTGTGTGGGAACATAGCTTACCTGATAGCCGGTCTCTTTTCCCTTACCTTCATTATACTTGTCAATGGCATAATTCCAGATACTTTTATCAGGGTCCTCCGTACCGTTGGCCCACATTACAATTTCCTTGTCCCCGCCTTTGCTCTCATCTGCGGATGCTGTGCTCTCTTCTTTTTTGCTGTCATCACTTCCGCTGCTTTTGTCATCCCCGCCGCTGGAGCCGCACGCCCCAAGAGAAGCCGCCATAAGCACAGACATAGAGATTGCCGCCAGTTCCATCATTCTTTTTTTCATATTCTTTCCTCCTTGCGTTATTTAATATGAACTAATCTTATGGATTAATGGTATCATTCTCTATGCGAAATGCCCATTAACAAAAGTGTTCTCCTTCTATAATTTTCTTACCTCTTGTGCATTCTGCCCATAAAAACTGCGGAGAGTGCCCAAATTCCGCACTCTCCGCAATCTGTTATTTTGCCATATGTCTATTATAGAAACAAACCGTCAGTCCCCAAAAGAGAGGAATCTCCACGGCCAGCGCCGCAAGCATCGCATGGGGCACCCAAAAGGATTGTCCTCCCAGATGAAGGAATTTAAAATCAAACAGTTCGTACAGGAAGCAGTTTCCAAGCCCCAGCCCTCCTGTCGGCAGGATACAGCGAATCCAGCCGGCAAGATTCCCGCTGCCCACCTGTCCGATGATGACAGGCAGCAGACACAGCACCATGCCAAAAATCGCTGTCACAGTGACACTTCTGCATCGGGACGATATCATAAGTGTACACAGAACCGCAGCGGTTATGGTCAGAAACCCGGTGCCCGCCCCGGCTAAAAGCAGGTGCCATAAATCCAGATCAGATAAGCTCACTGCCGAATAGAGCATCTGCATGGAACTTCCCATACACTCTTCCCCGAACAGAGCCCTTGTCAGAAGCAGAAAAATGCCGGAACCCGCTGCCACTATAACAGAGGCCAGAATCAGCATAACTGCTGTCCTGACAGCCGCCAGCCTGATTCTTCCATGCCTGGTACAGCGCTGAATATCATCCGCCTTTGTCTGGTAGTCAGAGGAAAAGACCGGAGCAGCCAGAAGCACGCAGATGAACTCCAGAAGAAGCAGATAAAGGACCAGATAATCGGTTGCGTCCTTATTATAGCCGGGATAATACTCATATGGCTGCTCCACTTTTGTAAAGTAAGCAGCCGCTTTATTCTGCGCATCCGGGTAGTCCTTTTGCTCCATTTTCATGAGGCTGTCCAGATGCTCTCTGCACTGTTCATAGATACGGCCGGCATCTTCAGGACCAAGCTTCATGAGGTCAGCCGCAGTACCTGTTCTGCTGTCCGCATATACTTCACGTAAAAGGTGGATATAAGGCTGAATAGGCAGAATCTTTTCATTATATACATTCAGAGGGAAATCCTCGCTGTTGGTCGGCCCGTATTCCGCGATGCATGCCTGATATGTCTCCAAAGCGGTCTGCACTTTATCCGGTGTCACCTCTCCGGCATAGGGCGCCTGTTTCTCATTTATGATCTCCATGGCCCTGCTGCCGCTTACGGTAATCTGTTTACCGCTGTCATCCATGTAGGAATATTGTACAAAAGTCCTGGGAATACAGGCCATGAGAACAGATAAAAACAGTGCTGCCCCCAGAAAAACCCAGGTGGATCTTGTTTTCAGGATTCTCTTAAATTCCAGTTTTAAAAGTCTCATTTAATCCGCCTCCTTATCAAACCGGCTCTCCGGGAACATCCAGAGATAAAGGTCTTCCAGTCTCGGCACAGCAGGTACAGAATCCTCGATCCCGGGTTTCTCGGCGAGATACCGCACAGAGATGCGGCCGTCCGCCTCATTTCTCAGGTTCACGATCTGCAGTCTGTTCTCATACTCAGCAAGCTGCCCGGCAGGAATCGTACCGTTCCAGACCTTCCCATTCACTAGGGTGACCAGCTCTTCCGTTGTCCCCACAGCCTGGATCTTACCGCCCTTCATCACCGCATTGCAGGTTGCAATGTACTCCACATCTGAGACAATATGGGTGGATATGAGCACGATCCTGTCGTGTGATGCAAACTCTGAGAGCAGATTACGGAATCTGACGCGCTCCCCCGGGTCAAGACCGCTGGTAGGCTCATCCAGAATCAGCACCTCCGGCTCATTGAGAAGGGCCTGGGCGATTCCCACCCTGCGCTTCATTCCGCCTGAGAGCTTCGCAATCTTTTTCTTTCTCACATCCGAAAGGGTCATTCTCTCCAGAAGTTCTTCTATCTTCTCCTTACTTCTCCTTTTCGGCAGGCCTTTCAGCACTGCCATATATTCCAGGTAATCCCGGACCGTAAATTCAGGATAAAATCCAAACTCCTGAGGCAGATACCCAAAGATATCCCTGTACTTCTCCCCCAGTACCTGGATAGAGATGCCGTCGTACAGAACCCTGCCTCCCGTAGGTTTCAGGGTTCCGCCCAGCATTCGCATAAGAGTGGTCTTACCGGCACCGTTGGCTCCCAGAAGTCCCCAGACCCCCGGTGTCAGTTTCAGGCTCACATGGCTGACAGCTTCCTTGTCTTTAAACTTTTTCGATAAATCCTCTATTATAAGCTCCATTTTACTCCTCCTCACAGCAGCACTTCTGCTGCCCCTTTTCTTTCTGCTCTGCGAAGCTGAATGATATCACATATCACAGCCGCCGCACAGACTGCTGCCCAGCCCGTCTGAAAGGAATGTTCGTAAAACCCGTAATGATACTGGAACAGCAGCCAGAACAGCAGCGCTGCCCCCATTCCCACAGCCAGACAGATTTTAAGTACATGCTGTACATCCACGTGCAGAGCTATGGTAATATAGATACTGCCCAGTAAAAAAAAGGGCACCAGCAGGTATAAGACTACGGCCCCCAGGCTCTGGCCCATTCCCAGTACAATGCCTGCAATCAGCACAGCCAGCATCAGGATATCCCCGGCACTGATGATCACCAGCCGGGCAGTCAGCAGATGGATCGAGGAAAACCTGGACGCCTGCTCCAGCTCTGCCATTCCATAGCGCAGAGACCTTATAATTGCGGGCAGGGCCGGCAACAGAAGAAACACACTGCTGAAACATAAAAGCACGGGAAGGCGTCTGTTCCACAGGTAAGCAAAATCCCCATTGACAGTAATATAGAGTGTCAGATAGATAGCTGCCAGCACAGCGATCTGCGTTCCCCATATACTCCGGCCTGTAAATTTGATCTGATATAACACAAACTGCCAAAAGGAAATCCTTTTTTCTCTTACAGCGGTGCGGTATGTCTGCCTGGCTGTCAGAATCAGCTTCTCTCTTCCTCCCCTGACCGCATCCGGCACGGTATTCTCCGAAAAGCACTGCCTGAGGCCGCTTTCTATCTCAGATTTCTTCATATGATGAAATCCCCCCTCTCTCCAAATCCTTTTTTATGGTTTTCAGTGCTGCCCGCAGCCTGGACTGGACTGTCCTCAGCGGCTGGTTCAAAATCTGCCCGATTTCCCTTAACGTCAGGTCATGGGCAAACCGAAGGTAGATGATCTCCCTTTGTTCTGCCGGAAGTTCCCTGACCAGCAGCATGAAGTCTGTCTCCGTCTCAGCCCTTTGAAATCCCCGCTCCAGGCATTCCAGAGTGTCCGGTATCTGCTCCTCCTGATGTTTCTTTCTCCACATGTCCACACACGTATTCGCTGCCACCTGGTATAAAAAAGCGCGGAATTTCCCCTTGTGTATATACCTGTCCAGATACCGCACGGTCTTCAGAAATGTCTCCTGCACGGCATCCTCCGCGGTCTGCCTGTCCGCTGTGTGGCAGATACAGTACCGCAGAATGTCTGTGTAATACAGGGATATCAGCTCATCCAGGGCGCTCATATCTCCATTTTCCAGTTTTTTTATCAGTTTGTCTTCACGCGTCAAGATAATCCTCCTACAGGGCGTCCCCTACTCTATATAACGTATCGGGATATGGAAAATGATTTCATATTTTAAATTATAACCAAAAAAATACCGGTCTGCATGATTTCTCATACAGACCGGCATTCCCCTTACAGTTATGATTCTTTTTTCTTTTTCGCAGCTACAACTGCAGCGATCACTGCCACTGCTGCGCCAGCGCCGAGAAGCGGGAATACCATATTCGTATCATCATCTGTCTTTGCTGATTTTGAAGTTGTGGTGGTTCCGGACTTCTTGTTCTTGGCCGGTGTCGGGGTTGGTGTGGTTCCTTTATTACCATCGCCATCCGTACCATCATTTTTGTCGCCGCCCGGAGTCTTATTGTCATCTCCGCCGGGGTTCTTGTTGTCATCTCCGCTCGGATCCTTGTCGTCTCCGCCAGGGTCCGGATTCTCGCCCTTTGCTTCCACTGTGATGGCTGCTGCATGGGTCTCATTGTGACCGATGTCGCCGCTGTCACCTGCCAGTTCCTCAATATCCACCTGAATGTCCGCTGTATCGCCGGCTTTTACACCGTCTGCAAGCTGGAACGTCATATCGAGCAGACTGCCATCCTCTGTAAGTGGTGATGATGAGGCAAAGGCCGCTACAATCTCGCCTTCCTCCTTGTTGCCTGTCAGACAGTCGTTGACTTCACACAGGGCCCCGGACAGCGCCCCTCCGGCGCTGTCCGCAGTGAGGGTAAGTTTAGATGCATCGTAATGGATACGGATCTTTCCATTGGTCACTTCCCGGCCGTCCGTGATCTCACAGGCCACCTGAACCTGACCGCCCTCCTGGGCCTTACCTGGGTTTAATGCTATTTCTGTTTCACCTGCGGCCCAGACAGGCATTGCCTGTACAAACAGAAGTGCACTCATACATAACATTGCAATTTTTCCGGTTCTCTTTTTCATATAGGTTACCTGCCTGTTCTCCTAGATTTTCCTCTGATATTTAAAATGTGGTGATCTTCTCTGCTGCCATCTGCAGGATCTTGGTTGCGTCAGTTGTGTTGGTCTGGTTGTCAACATTCACATCACCAATCAGGATCTGCTCCTCTGTCAGCTCTGTGAGACCTACACTGTATTTCAGCAGCAGTGCACTGTCGGCTGCATTCACAACGCCGTTCAGGTCCACATCACCCAGAAGCCTTACTTCTTCACATTCTTTCACAAGTGCAGCAATCGCTGCATTGATCTCATCCTGAACTGCATCCGGTTTGTCGTAAATTACCTTTGCGCTGTCAAGAGCTTCCTTCAGACCGTCAATGCTGGCTGCCAGATATCTGCCCGAATTATCCAGGATCTCCTGTGCTTTTGCCATAACAGATTCCAGTTCCGCCTTATTTCCCTTGAAGGTAAGGCCTGTAATAGCTTCTGCCAGAGCTGCATAGGCGTCTCTTGCTTCCTGGCCTGTCAGTTCCGTATTGGCTGCTGTCTCTTTAGCTGCACTCAGTACAGTCTTAAGGTTCTCCACGGACTCACTTGTGTACTTGTCGGCATCCTGAAGGATTGCTTCTGCCTGTGCAATGATCGCGTGCAGACGGGCAAAATCCTTATCTAACATCTGGGATACTGCAGTAAGCAGGTTTGTGGTTGCCTCATTGACAGCTTTCTGTCCTTCTTCTACTTCATCTTCGCCGTACACGGTATCATATACAGTCTTGGCTGCCTCTAATGCATCTTTGACTGCCTGCACACTGCCTTCCGTATAGCGTTCTTCTGTCACAGGATCTGCGAGGATTGCCTCTGCTCCCGCGATTGCCGCTTCCAGACCGTATTTCTGTACGCCCGGTTTCAGGTCAACAATGGCATTGATGAGTTTTGTAAACGCATCGTCTACCTGTCCCTGTGTTGTTTCAAGAGTTGTCAGAAGCGCGTTTGCTTCGTTCAGAGCCTCTTCCACGGCTGCCCAGCTCTCCGGTGAGAAGGACTGGCTTCCGTCTGCCAGTTTTTCAGCCATTGTGATGGCTAATTCCAGACTTGTAGTATCTACAGTCAGCTTAACCTGTACGGTAAATACTGCTGTCTTCTCAAGCTCACCTTCGGTATAGGTAACTGTGATCTCCTTTGGTCCGATCACACTGGAATCAAATCCGGTAATTGTGTAATCGTCTGTGCTCAGCTCTGTGGTGCTGCCGTCATTGTATACAGCAAATACCTGAATTCCTTCTGCGCTGAACTCTTCGCCTAACAGATATTCCTTCTTGGCATTCTCTGTATCGACTGTGATGCTTTCCAACTGGATCTTAACCAGAACATCTTTTGCATTGCCCAGTGCTACGATCGCATCGGTGATCTCCTTCTGGGATGTTGCATTTTCCATAACAGCTTCCGCTGCCGCGATTGCATCCTGGAATTTCTGGTAGCTTTCCGGTGTATAACCGTCAGCCGTTATTTCCTTCATCTCATTGATGAGTGCTTCCAGACTGGAGGTCTCGATCTTCTTGAAGGTAACGTCCAGTGTATGGTCTTCGATCACATATTCAAGAGTTACTCTGTTGTTCTCGACTACTGCCGGTGCACCGTCAAGCATTACGGTATCTACAGTATAGCCTTTATCCGGTTTGATTACAAATGTTTTATTCGTCTCGCTGTAAACAGATACGTCGCCTGTCTGGCTGACAGTTCCGTTTTCGCCGGCGGTTACTGTTACGGTGTGTGTCGGAACCTCATCACCGTAGTATACTTCTTTAACTGTAATATTGTGAGCGGTCCTTCTGGTCTGCAGTGTATACTGGCCCGGTTCTGTACTGTAAGGAACACCCTCTGCATGACCGAGTTCTGTTCCGTCATACCATAAGGTCAGGTCATATGCCCCTGCTGCTCTGCCGGCACTCGGCATAAACTTAAAGATAATCTCATGCTCTTCGTTGGCTGTCAGCGCATGATCGTAAGCAAAGTCGCCCCAGCCTCCGTCTGCTGTCTTATCGTAGAACCAGTTTCCGCCGCCTGCGTCATATCCGAACATGATTCCGTTACCAACGGTAAACAGTGTCTGATCTTCCACGCTGTCTGTGCTGAAGCGGATGCGGAAAACACCCTGGCTGATTGCTGCAGCGTTCATGTCCTTAGCGATTCCGCCTGCATTTACAGATAATAACAGGCCGTCCTGCGTAAGCTGTCCGGACGCATTGCTGAGATCAAAGTTCATCTCCTCTGCTGCTGCAAAATCTTCATAATAAGTGTTGTACTGGGCCACATTGACTGCCTCGGTGAAGGCCTTCATCGCTGCTTCCAGTTTTACATATGCGGCTTCGTATTCTGCCGCGTCTTTTCCTTCCGGAACTACTTTTGCTTCGTCAACAGCAGCTTTGAAGGTATCGACTGCTTCCTGGGTGTATTCGCCCGGTTTCGGTCCTACCACTGCTGCATTCATCTGTGCTTCTGCATCCTGGATCAAAGCGCCTAAATCTTCATATGTAAAGTTATTCGGTACATATGTGATCACTTTTTCCAGATTCGTCACATGTCCCTCTGCGTTGCTGAAGGATACATTGACAGTTACCGGTTTCCTTGTTGCTCCCTCTTCTGCCGTAAAGGTTACATTCATAAGTTCCGCAGCCTTCTTGAATGCATCCTGTTTCTTGATTCCATAGGTGAAACGCACGGTCTGTGTTCCGTCTTCATTATCTGTCACAGTCGGCTCTACAGTCTTCAGAAGTGCGTCTTCATTTGCTGCTGCGCTGTCTGTGTTCAAGGTGATCTGAGACGGGTCATAGGTATACTCCACAACTGTGTTTCTGTACTTGTTGTAGATATTCTCAAGACCTACATTTACCTGATAGTTATGGTTTCCTTTATCCTCAGTATTGACAGTTGCTGCCGGGCTTCCTGTGATCTCCTCACCATATACGCCCAGTTCTGTCATGGACATTCCCCATTCGTTTGCATTGTTAATAGAAACAATTGCTACGAACTGTGCCTCGGCTGGCTCGAATTTAACCAGGTTAAGTCCCGGATATGCACTGTTAACCGTTTTAACAGTATTCCATGTCTCTCCGTCTGCAGATACCTGCACTTCATAATCTGTAGCGTAGGCACCCGGTGTCCAGTCAACGGCTACAGTGTCTACCATGTATTTCTTTTCCAGATCTACGGAGATCCACTGATTCTGGCCCTGTCCGCTGCTGTAACGTGTGGACTGGCTGCCGTCAACTGCGTATTTTGCTGCCATGGACTCTGCTTCCTGTCCGCTTGTATCTGTTGTCTTATTCAGTGCCAGATTCTCACCTGTAATCTCCTGATAAGGCTCAACAAGAACTGCATTGACAATCGCTTTGCCGTCTGTGGCTTTCAGTCCGATATCGATCAGACCGTCTTTTGCCTCTGCGGTAACTGTGATATCGTAAGCTTTGTTCTGTTCCGGAATGGCAAATCCTTCTTCCACTACAGAACCGTTTACACTCACATCAAATGTTCCCGGTGTAAAATCATCTGCGCTTGTGTCATTGAAGTACAGTTTCACTCTGTAAAGTCCCGGTGCAACTTTGAACTTATAGCCAAAGTCCTCACCTGCACGTCCGCTCTTCAGTGCGGTTCCCAGGCCTGCATCCGGCACCGGTTTCTGTCCGCCGAGAGAACTGTTGATCTCCTCAGTGGCTGTATCACCGTTTGCGTACCATCCGCTTCCTGTAACTTCAAATTCCGCATCCTCGAACAGGCCGTCATGGTTGCCCATATTGGATGTGTCGGAATTACCGGCATCCAGTCTCATATTCACTTCTGACATAACAGCCATGTCTGCTGCAATACCATTCAGAATCGGATTGGTCATTGTTCCGGCTTCCTCACTGTATGCACTCTGCAGTTTTACAGTAATGACACCACCTGCCGGATATACAGAACCGATTTCAATCACATCTGTATCACCTGTTAAGGTATATCTCTCTTTTGCCACCTCACCGTTTACCAGAACGTCAAATGTACGTCCGGCAGCGTTTCCCATCTCAGAAACATAGAGTTTCAGATTGTGGGCAGCGTCTGATGCATAGATCTTGTACTCAATCGTGTCGGCAGTAACACCTGTTGCGTATACACCGCTGCCGCTTCCTGTCAGCTTGCTGTACTCACCAACATAGCCGGATAATTTCTTATTTTCATCATAAGCTCGGTCTGCGCTGAATCCGTCGATGACATCTCCGCCCACATTATAGGACTTGGAGTGCTCCTGAAGGACAAACTGCCAGTCAGTACCTGCTGTGCCAAGAGAAAGCGTTCCGTCATTATTGCAGACAAGGAATTTGTCTCCTGATTTGAGCTGATGAAGTCCGTTCTTCATATCAACGGCTGACCATACAGTTGTGTCTTTCTCTGACAGAACCGCGCTGTCGCCGTCGGCATTCAGGTACAGATAAGCATTGTTCTCTGTATCCCAGATTTTCACTTTGTATCCGTCGCCTGCATTCTCCATTACGAACTGGCTTCCGGATGCATTTACTTCCAGACCGTTTTCTCCGCTTGCAAGATATTCTCCGCATTCCGGATCGTATACTTTATAAGCCGCGTTGCTCTCCAGTGCAAATTCTGCACCTTTCACACCTGTCATCTCCATAATACCGATATCAGGTGCTCCGTCATAAAGAGCATTGCCGAAGAAATCTGTCTTGGCATTTCTGTCTGAAGTGTAGTCCCAGAGTCCTTTATTTTCCGGACTGGATGCAGGAACGACATTGACATACACACCATTACCAATTGCTGCAGAACCTTCTTTCAGGGCGTAAGCCTTCAAAGATTCCCAGTTGGAGGTGGCTGTCATTCCGTCTTCACTGATCGTGGCACTCTCGCCGCCGCCCGGATTTTCAAAGAGCGGGTCTGCCTGGATGGCATTGGGAATCTCACCCGGGTCATGGATGCCGCTGGCTTCATATACCAGGTTTCCTGCCTGTTTCAGGTAAGAGTTGTTCCAACTCTCAGCCGTTGTCTCAGCACTGCCCCATTTACTGGGAACTTCTGTATTGTAGTTATAGTAAATGTTGTTATACATACACCAGTTGTATGCATCACCTAATGCAGAACCGCCGCCGTTGCTGTGGTTGAATACCCAGTCCGCACCATCATAATAAAATACATTATTATAAATGTAGCTCTCTGAACTGGTATTTCCTGCCCCGTGGCGCCATGCAAGGCCGTCATTCTGGCTCACATTATAACGGATAATATCTGTATTGTTATTGCCCATCATAAGCATAAAGCCCATAGGTGTATCGTGGCTGTAGTTGTACTCAAAGGTAGTACCTGCACACCAGTAATCACTGTCGTAAGAGCAGCCATCCTGGTTATAAGCAGGACCGTCAAAGCTCTCATTATAGCGGAATAAGGTATCAAAAGAGTTCCATGCCCAGATACCTGCATTGGCGCCTTTCGCACGCATGGCCTGTCCGTTCACCACATTGTGCTCCACCAAAGCGCCCTGTGATTCGCAGACAAGGATACCGTCACCGCCGATATCGCTCAGATAGTTTCCTACAATATGAAGGCCTCTCTGTGCCTGGTCTTTATAACGGATATTGTCATGGCGCACACCATCATTGGCCCCATTATAATCCGCATCATTATTCGGGTCATAATTGTCAGTACCCGGTGTGTTGTTTCTGAAGTTGTCCAGGTCAGAAAGACGGATTGCCTTGATTCCTGTACGGTCACACTGGTCAATTCTGTTGTTCTGGATGGTCACGCCGTTGAAGTAAGGATATACCCCTGCTTTTGAGCTGAAGATAACCTCAACGCCGATACCGCCGTCTACTTTGTTCACACCGCGGTTCTCATTTCCGTCCACATCATGTACATAACAGCCGTCGATGACAACTGTGTTGTATTCTCTGTCACCCTCCAGAGTTTTGTTAACCGTCTCTCTCTCGTCAATGGTAACATGGATACCGAGACGTCTCGGGATCACATCATCACTTCCGGAGTTCAGGTTGTTCTGGTCATTTGCTTCACTTGTCTCGTTAAATGCGTCGTCATTTGTAACTTCCAGACCAGTCACATAGGTATACTCCATGTTCTGAATCAGGACTGCTTCTTTGTAGCCTGCATATTCAGGTGTGCCGTCGTCATTTTTTTCACCGGTTCTTCTGAATCCTCCTGCATTGATCACAGGCATGTTTCCCTCACCATATGTATCAATTACAATGGGTTTCTCCTCCGTTCCGGTGCCTTTCGGTGCAAGCTGCTGGTTGTCAAAAATGCTGCCTTTCTTCAGGCTGATGCCGTCTCCCGGCTGTAATTCAATGGTGTTCACCTTATCCAAGGTTTTGAACGGATTACTGATCGATCCATCCCCATTCTCATCACTGCCGTTCTCGCTGTCCACATGGTAGACCGTGCCGGATACTTCCGGGATGCTCTCCGTGGCTGCTTCAGGTATACTTCCCTGGTTATCTGTGGCTGCCTGCACATAAACCGGGAAATTAACTGAAGTACAGACAAGAGCCGTCGCCAGAGTAACACTAAACGCCCTGTTCCATCGCTTCCATGATTTCATACATTGCTCTCCTTCCAAAAGAATATTTACGCAATGAGCTTCAACACGCTGCGCTGATCCACTTCCGTCATTTTGACAGGTGTTGCATTGCCGTGTCTTCTATTATAGCTTACATATATACATATATTTTTACGATTTCTACTTATTTTTCGTCATTTTCGACCATTTATGTTTCCCCATCGGTCAATAATACAAAAAATATAACAGATTAAACAAACAAATGGATTTTTCCCAATAAAAAAGAACTGTTCACACTTCCTGCTTTCTGTGTAAACAGCTCTCTTTTTTCCTATCTGCTGAATGTTTTCTTACGGTCAGCGCAGTATATGCACAGTAATTGATTACCTTGTTTTACGATTTCCCTTTCAGTGAGTCCTTCACAGCCTGTAACAGTGCCTGCTCATCCGGTATCTCTACTTTGGCCACTTCCGCCATTTCTTTCAAATGCTCCTGATACTTGTTCTCTAACACAAGGTTTTTTGCAGATGTCTCCACATTCTCATAGCCCTCATTGTCAAAGTAATCCGGATCTGCATCATAAGCTGCCCTTGCCTCCACGTCAGATGCAGTGAGCACCTCTTTATTTATCAGCTCCCTTTTATTCTGAAGGGACAGATTCTCATTGAAGTAGTCATAGAACTGGTCTGCCGTGTACCGGGTCACTCCGAATACGGTTTCATTGTTCCCCTTTTTCTCTCCCCTGTCCTTGTTTTCTTTTTCCATTGCCTTCATCAGGGACGGATAATCAATCGCATCTGCAAGGCCGTTGTCCATGGCCTCTTTCTGCATGGTCTTAATCTCTTTAAGTTCCTCCACCACTGCATCAGCCAGGTATTCATATCCCGTCTTTCCATCGGCCTCTGTCTCCCAGGTAAATTCTGACACATCAATCCCGGCCTTCTCTGCTGTTTTTTCTCTCTGGTATAATTTGATCTTATTGACGATACATGCCACTTCTTCCCTGTAGACCGGCTGTCCGTCAACGGAAAATACTTCTTTCTCTGTTCTGCCCTTCATGAAGATCACAACTGCTGCTGCCAATATTACGGCTATAACTGCCAGAAGAATCCATATCCATTTCTTAGATGCTTTTTTGCTGTCTTTCTGCATTTTACCCATACTCTTTCTCCTGTGTTTTTACTAGCCAATCAACTGAAGACCTTCATTTTCTTCAGCGGCATCCAGCAGAACGTTCCATATCCGCAGAAAATATTTCCCCGCCTGCTCTCTGTTCTCCACCTCTATCTCCATCTCTTCCTCATCTGTAAGACAGTCGTACAAGGCGTCCAGATTGCCCCCATAATAATCCGGCAGCCGCAGTTTTTCTTTCAGATATGTATGTGCTGTCTCCTTCTCTTCCATACATAACGCGTCCAGGACTATCCTCATGGATTCTCCTCTCCATACAAAAGCTCAAAGGTTTCGTAGTGGTCCTCTGTGTAATACACAAGACCGTCATCGGAATAGACGATCCGCTTTGCCCCCCGATAGCCTCCATCGCTGTCAATGTCACATTCATAATACTGCCGCCCCTCTTTTTCCGGCAGGATTCCCTCATAGTTGCCGAATCTGTCTCCGCCGATGCTCTTGCCCGGGGCGGCTTCAGACAGGTTCCCCTTACTGCTGACCCATCCGGCGTTCTTAGCCTCCTTCTTGGTAATAAAATTATCCGGAAGATGACCAAACCGATGGATATAAGTTGCCACATCCTCTTTCGAGGTATAAGTTCCCGATTCCTCCAGCGCCGATGCCTCTGCATCCTGTTCCTCCTGCTGCACTGTCCTGGCAGAATCCTGTTCTGTCCGGCCTGCCGTGCCGTCCGCAGTTCCGGTGCATCCGGTCAGCAGGCAGAGCAGCAGTATCAGAATGCCGCCAATATATCTGAACTTGTGTTTCCAATTTTGAATCATATTTTTTGCCTCTCTTATAATTTCAGTATGTTCCTGATGCCGTGGGCAACCCCGCACGCCTCATTGGACAGGGTGATACAGTCTGCAGATTCCTTACATTTTACGGATGCATTCTCCATCGCGATCCCAATTCCCGCAAACGCCAGAAGTTCCGCATCGTTATCTCCATCCCCGAAAGCCGCAAGCTCCTCCCTGCACAGTCCGAGATAGTCCAGAAGAAAGGCTGCCCCTGTATGTTTCCCTGCATCTTTATAAGAAATTTCCAAAAGCTGTGCCACCGAAGAAGTGATATACACATCCCGGACCTCCGCGTTCAGAAGCTGCCACAACCTGGTCTTCAGCTCCCGGTCCCCTGTTATGACGTCCATGCCGTCCAGTACAGAGGCATGGTCACAGATAAATGCCCGAATATCCTCCACCGGCCTTCTGGTTCCCTGGATATAGGGAATGGCCCGGACACTGGCGCCGAATTGCACAGGGCTTTCCACATAAGCCCTGGGTGCATAAGCCTCGCCATCCACAAATGCTTCATAGGTCACAGGAAAATTCCTTGTGAGCGTCAAAATGCGGCGCACTGACTCCTCTGTCATCTTATATTGTTTCAGGCATTTTCCTGTGTGGAGTTCATATACTGCGGCTCCGTTTGATGTAATGGCATACCGTATCCCTTCCATTTCCCTGATTGCCGCCGGCAGCGTGGAAAGGGCCCTTCCGCTGGCCACCACCACCTGCACGCCCTTTTCCATAACTTCCTCCAGGGCCTTTCTGTTTTCCTCCGGCAGATATCCGTCCCCGTCCAGGGTCGTCCTGTCCAGATCAAGGGCAATACATCTGATCTCCATCCGTACTCCTTCCCGCCGTTATTTCTCAGGCTTAGGATATTTCACCGCATTTTTCACCATCTTATCACGGATGATATCGTCAATGTCAAACGCATACATCTGGGCAAAACGCAGGGAAAAAATCAGGGTATCTGCCAGCTCCTCCCCTATGCGCTCCCTCTTCTTCTTATCTTTCATCATTTCTTTCATCTGGTCATTTGACTTGAAACGGAACAAATCCATCAGTTCATTGGCCTCTGTGGAAATACCGATGGACAAATCCTTAGGATTATGGGATTTGTTCCAATGCCTCTCCTCGCAAAAATCGAATACTCTGCTTTTTAAGTCCGCCACAGTTGTATCTTTATCCATGTTGTCTGTCTCCTCTCTTTATGATTAATGTCAGTTCAGGGAATACTGTTTCATGATTCCCTTTCCGCTGTTCTTTGCATCATACAGGGCATAATCCGCTGCTTTTAAAAGTGTCTGGAACTCCTTCAGACCGCCGCCGTACCAGGCAAGACCTGAAGATATCTCCAGCATTCTGCTGCTCTTATCCGGAAATACCACAGGGTTCTGCTGCAGCCTGCTGTAAAATTCCTCCATATCATTGGCAATCTCCTGCTTTGTCTTATAGTGATGCAGAAAGAGGCAGAACTCATCCCCGGAACGCCTGGCCGCGATTCCCTTTTCTCCGTTGAACTCTGTCAAAAATCCTGCACAGACGCGCAGATATTCATCGCCCCAGTCATGTCCGAAATGGTCATTGATTCCCTTGAAGCTGTCAAGATCCATCATGACCATGGCACACTCACCAATGTCACGGCCCGTAAGGATATTCTCCACTTCTTTTCTGAAGGTATCCAGATTGCATAGTCCGGTAAGGGAGTCGTAGTCCCTCTCGTGCTCCAGCCGTTTCTTTTCCTGTACCTCTCCCGTCACATCTGAGATGATTCCAAAAGTGCTTCCGTTTTCCGTGGTGGTAAAGATACGGACCCACTTCTCGGGATTTTCCCTGATCTTAAAATCACTGCCTCTCTTGTCAAAAGCTGCCCTCAGAGTCTTCTCCAGCATGACTCGGAAGATATTCCTGTCCCGGCAGGCCCGGTTCATCTCCTCCTCTGTCCAGTCAAGCACAAGCCGGAAACGTTCTGTGGCCATTACCTTTTCACTGTCCTCATTGAATTCAAACACACCTATGGGCAGGTCCAGCGTGTCAATGACCTTTGAGATCTTGACCGTGGCATCCAGGATTCCCTGCACCATTTTATTGATTCCCTGACTGAGCTGCCTGAATTCCGGATTGCTGTCCACCTTCACCACAGTATCCAGATCACCGTCTGTAATATCATGCAGATCATCCATGATGGTATGTATCCCGTCCACGATCTGATGCTTCAGAAGACGGTTAATGACCAGAATGGTTACCAGGTACACCAGAACCAGATAACAAAAAGTAAGGATCGTCTGCGTATTCCGTTCCTCATAAAGCTCCTTCTCATTTTCACCTGAAACCAGTATCAGGTTATCCTTCTCCAGGCTGACACAAAATATCTTTTTCCCCTCCTGATGGATAAATCCGCCGTCTCTGCAGTCTGCGATCTCTTCCTCCGTCAATCCCAGATTCTTCATACTGCTGCCGGCCATACTCTCATCAGAATGGGCCAGCACTTCACCACTCTCCTTATCTATGGCAAAAAGCACACCCCCTGCATCCACAGGAACTCTGGAGAATATGTAGTCGAGCTGGTTTCTCTTCTGGGCCTCCAGCATCCTGGTCGGCGCCATTCCCACCTGTACGATCCCCTTCTTATCCTGGCGCGCCACACCGATATACTGGAACACCTTCTGTTCGTAGCCGTTCGGTCTTATATCCTGCACCAGATAGGAACTCGGATCATCTAAAATACTGAGAAATTCTTCTGTCTGGTCCGTGGTATGGAAGTCCATGCCGAAATATTTCGGAATACTGCCTGCAAAGAGAATCCCGTTTTCATCGATCACATGAAGCTCATCCACATTGAGCAGCTCCGCGATCCGCTCCAGTTCCTGCTGGCTGTCCAGTACACTGGGATTCTGTTCTATAATATAGGCGAAAGCATAGGCTCTTGTCAAATAATCCTCACTGAGGCTCTCCTTCAGGTTCAGCAGCTCCACCTCATTATTGTCAATGGTCTGCGATATCTGTCCCAGTTTGAGCGTAGAGTTCTGTACCATCTGGCTCCTGGCATTTCGCCCCTGCAGCCCCCAGTTCAATACTAAAATAGCCAGAAGAGCCACAGCGACAACATAGCTGATGTACCTGGTAAAAATTTTCTGCACAAAATTTCCCCTTTCCTCAACTGTACGCCGCCCTCGGAAGCGGCCTCACGCTTTTTTAGCTATTATAGCATATAAACACACAAACCGCATGCCATTTCTGACATGCGGTTAAAAACCATGCGAATGTTTCTCTATCGTTCCTGGGGATTGGTTCTGACTGCCCGCAAAAATATCCTGTTAAACAGGGCCAGCTCATCATACATGATACCGTGTCCGCTGTTTTCAAGGGTTACCAGCCGGGAACAGGGGATTCCCTCCTTCTGGATACGGGCCAGGTCATTGGATACCACCACATCCTTTCCCCCGTGGATGATCCATGTGGGAACATGGACACAGGGAAGGTCACAGCGCCCATCCTCATCCCTGAGTGCCATTGCGCTTCTGACAGTACCTAATCCGGATGCCGAGAGAACTATATCCCGAAACCATTGTTTCACCGGTTCTCTGTGAGGCGCAGCGAAAAGCTGTTCATGGCTGAAGTTACAGGCAAGCTGCGGTCTGTCCGTCTCAGCCAGACAGATCAGGCTATCCACATATTTCCTGGTAAGACCATAGGGATATCCCTCCCGCTGTGTCCAGGACGGTGCAGCCGCTGCCAGAAGAATCAGCTTCTCCACGCCATAGCCGCAGAACAGCCGCATATAGCGCAGCACAATGGCCCCTCCCATGGAAAATCCTGTGAGAATAAATTTTTTCAGTCCCATGGATTTTACCACATGGTAAATATCCGCTGCCATCTGGTCATACCCATAACCACAGGCCGGTGTGTCAGACTCGCCGAATCCTCTCAGATCAACTGCCACCACATGATACCCGCACCTTGTAAGCAGTTCAATCTGATATTCATAAATCTTGTGTGAAAGGGGCCATCCGTGAACCAGAAACACGGTTTTCGGACAGCCCTTGTTGCATTCATAGACAGCAATTCTGGTGCCGTCATTGGATCTTACATAGAACATAGAGAAATCTGCTTTTTTCTTTATTTATATGCACCGGACACGACCTCTGTTCCCCCGTCCAGCATCCCTTCCGCGATCCATATTTTTCTCAGATACAGACTGACGATTATACTGGCGATACCGGCTGCTGCGAAAATTGCCCATTCCTGTCCCCTGGCCTGTTCAAATACCACACCGTATACGGCCTGGCCCAGAGGCTGAGAACAGGTGGCAATGGCCATGACCCAGGAGATCACCTTTCCGATCAAATGTCCCGGTGTTTTTATCTGGATGAAGGACATGGTCTGCACCGTGAACAGAGTCGCACACAGCATCATCAGAAATGCGCCTGCTGCCAATACCATATATTTACCCATATCCGGTACCGCGGAAGACAGGATTCCGCCCATAGGGAACATGAGCAGGGCCACCCCCAGAATGAGCTTCCAGGTATCCCCGATCTTGATCCTGCTGCCAAGGACACCGGCAGAAATTCCCCCTGCTATGCCGCCGAAGGCCATGATCCCCGACAGATATCCATACATCTGATTCGGGTCAGCCCCCCGAAATTCCAGCACCTGTGTACAGAGAACCGGAAGCCCGATGATCAGCAGGGACGAGATGAATAAGTTTACAAACGCAATAATGACCGTAACTTTGCCTATCACTTTCTGGCTCTTGGCAATAAAACGCACACTCTCCTTCAGGTCTCCGAAGATAATGCGGAATGCGCCCCTGTCTGTCTCCCTTTTCACAAAGGGGATTCTGATGAAGATCTCCATCACAGCGGAGAGGAAAAAACAGACCATGCTGATTGCAAGCACCACATGAATCCCCTTCATACTGTAGAAAATGCCGCCCAGCACAGGTCCCAGCAGACCGGCCAGGGAAGACACGGTATTGATCATGGCATTTGCCTGCACCAGCTTCTCCTCCGGCACCAGGAACGGCATACTTGCCTGTACAGACGGCTGATAGAGGCCGGATATACTGAACAGCAGAATCAGGGTCACAAGAATCAGAGTCACAAGGTTCACCTGCCGGGAAAGCAGAAGAAACAGGAGAATGATACCCGCCGTGGTAAAATCCAGAACCACCATTATGTTCCTCTTATTCACCCGGTCCGCGATCACACCGCCCAGCGGCGACATGATAAGCAGCGGCAGAAACGCCAGCGCTGACACCAGACCGTATAAAGCAGGGGACTGGGAAATATTCAGCAGATGGAGCGGCAGGGCAAATCTGACTACCGCATTGCCGAACAGAGAGATGATCTGCCCGATGACTACCAGTGTAAAATCTCTGGAAAACCCGTTTTTCTTCATTATTTATACCTCCATATTTTCTATTTTATTTGCAAGTCCCGTGTAACATCCGATGCCGCCTGCCAGAGTGATGACCATGATTCCCACCATGACCCACATCCCGCTTTCGGCTCCCAGCATAAAAAGGTTCGTCACAGGGCAGAT
Organism: Blautia caccae; assembly: GCF_040095955.1. Taxonomy (NCBI): domain Bacteria; kingdom Bacillati; phylum Bacillota; class Clostridia; order Lachnospirales; family Lachnospiraceae; genus Blautia; species Blautia caccae. The sequence continues at coordinate 75,874 of NZ_JBBMFP010000018.1, forward strand.
CAAAATGACAGCAGCCACCACGGACGCCACCAGTGATTTCTTCCAAAATCCGACCCGCATGGAAATCTGCCCGATGGATGCTGCCATCACTCCCAGAACCGCACCGGCTGCCAGCACTCTTCCCATTTCCGCCATACCAAAGGTCTCGGGAACGAAATGAAACAGATTGGCAGCGACTCCCACCACTAGGAAGGAGACCGTCTCACATAAGAAGGTCGCTGTGAAGACAAATCCCCACATAAGGATACATTTCGCCTTCAAAATAGCTTTTCTTTTCACCGGGTAGGAGAACAGCAGAAGTGCGTTCTTTCCGGTATATTCTGTCACCACCAATCTGGCTGCCATGGCTCCGCCCATGACTGCAAAACAGGACATGATCAGACCGGAGACAGGAAGAAGCAGCCCTCTCCACGTGGCAAACAGCAGCGCGTCATCGCCGGTCACACTTCTCTCTTCCATCTTGGGAATCAGGGGAAAGGCAAAGGCCATGATCAGACAAAAGGCCGATATGCCCGCGGCTGCCAGAAGGTAGCCCTTAAAATCCGTTCTTTTTAATTCCAGTTTGATCAGCTTCATACCTGTTTCCTCCTCATAATATCAATGACATACTTTTCAAAGTCTTCTCCGTACTGTGCTCTCATCATGGAGGGAGAGAACTCTTCCACGATTTTCCCCTGTGCCAGGATTCCCACTCTGTGTGCAAGCTGTTCCATCTCGCTTAAAATATGGCTGGATATCAGGATTGCAGTGCCTCTCTCTGCCAGGGCCAGCAGGATATCCCTCACCTCCTGTATCCCCACAGGGTCCAGGCCGTTAATGGGTTCATCCAGCAGCAGACAGTCCGGGTTATGGAGCATGGCCCTTGCAATCCCCAGCCTCTGCTTCATTCCCATGGAGAATTTCGCCACGGGCTTTCTGCCCGTCCGGGAAAGCCCTACCTGTTCCAGTGCGCCTGTGATATCCCTGTTCTGCCCCATATATGCCATATGGATCTCCAGATTCTCACGGGCTGACAGGTGTTCATAAAATATGGGTGTCTCGATCAGAGAACCTATTCTGCTCCGGATCTTTTCCCTGTGCTCCCAACTGTCCCTGCCGTCTATCCGGGCCTCTCCTTCATCCGGCTGCTGAAAGCCTCCGGTTATCTTCATCAGTGTGGTCTTGCCTGCTCCATTGACACCCAGAAGACCGTAAATCTCTCCTTTTTGCAGATTCAGGGAACAGCGCTCCAGCACACTCTGCCCCTGGAAGCTTTTTGACACTTCTCTGATTTCTATTACTGCGTCCATTGTCTTTCTCCTTTTTAATACCGACCGTAGGTATGTATAATGATAAAAAAATGGGCTGCCGGTTCAGACTATGCTGCCGGGCAGCCGAAAATCATTTATGGTCATTATAAATCTCTGTCAGTTCCTGCAGTTTCTCAACAGTTTCCTCTCCCACAATATCAAGCCCCATGGCATCCAGGATTTCCTTAAAACACAGGCATTTCCTGTATGTCTCTTCCGGTGTGGAATCCATTGTCATGGGATTCAGCCATACATTTCCAAGCAGAAGCAGGACTTCGCCCAACTCTTTCGGATACTTGGTATGGATAGTGCCGTCCTTTATCCCCTGCTCCATAATCGGAGTCAGATAAATAGGTGCCGTGATATCAATGGTTTCCCGCATTACCATGGCCAATAACTGCGGATTCTCTCCGAGACGCGGTGCAGAACGGAACATATCCTTCTGTTCCGGACGGTTGAGGGATTCATAGAAAAGTTTCCTGAGCTTTTCCTTCCCTGTGAGCGTCTTATCATCTCTTATCCGGCTTAACAAAACCTCTGATTCCTCTGTCATGCGGTCTGTCACAGCCGAAAGGATTTCCTCCTTGGACTTAAAGTGGTGGTAAATAGCGCCTTTGCTGAGTCCTCCCAGATTATCCACGATATCCTGGATAGATGTCCGCTCATATCCCTTCTCCACAAAAAGACGGCCTGCAGTCTCCAGGATCAGATTCACTGTCTCTTCCGGATATTTATTCCGTGCCATAATATACCTCCATATTTTCATTGGATTATCTTTACGTTAACATACCAACGGTATGTTTGTCAATAGCTTTTCCGGTTGCTTTTTTCCACATGAGGAGTAAAATAATGAAAGGGCCGTTTATCGGGCCTTACTTTCTTACTGAATATAAATGGAGTTATCTTATCATGAATACAGCAGAATCCAAAACCCTGATGACCTCAGGTCCCATATGGAAAAAAATCATACTGTTCGCTCTCCCGCTTTTTCTGGGGAATCTCTTTCAGCAGCTCTACAACACTGCAGACTCCCTGATCGTGGGAAATTTTCTGGACAGCAATGCACTGGCCGCGGTAAGCTCCTCGGGGAATCTCATTTTCCTCATGGTGGGCTTCTTCAACGGCATTGCCATGGGCGCCGGCGTGGTGATTGCCAGATATTACGGCGCCAGAAATATTGAAAGCCTTCAAAAAGCTATCCACACCACCATAGCCCTCGGCCTTGCCGCAAGCGCTGTGCTCACTCTTGCGGGAGTTGTGCTGGCCCCTCAGATCCTGATCTGGATGGGAACACCCGCGGATGTACTTCCCCAGTCCACCACATATTTCCGCATCTATTTTGCCGGTTCCCTGGGGTTTGTTATGTACAATGTGTTCGTGGGAATCCTGCAGTCTGTGGGAGACAGCAGGCACCCGCTGGTTTACCTGATCATCTCCTCTGTGGTAAATGTCGTGCTGGATTTATTTTTTATCCTTATCCTGCACATGGGGGTAGGCTCCGCTGCTCTTGCCACGATCATCTCCCAGTTTTTAAGCGCTGTGCTGTGTTTCGGAAAGCTCAGACGCTGCCCGGAGGACTATCGGGTTTACATAAATAAGATACGATTCGACAGAACCATGTTCAGCCGTATTATCAAAAATGGGCTTCCGGCCGGATTTCAAAATTCTATCATTGCCTTCGCCAACGTAATCGTCCAGACTAACATCAATGCCTTCGGAAAAATGGCAGTGGCCGGGTGCGGCGCTTACTCCAAGATTGAGGGGTTTGTCTTCCTGCCTATCAACTGCTTTACCCTGGCGCTGACCACATTTGTCAGCCAGAATCTCGGGGCAAAGGAATATGACAGGGCAAAAAAGGGGGCCAGGTTCGGCCTGCTCTGCTCCATGCTGATCGCCGAGGCCATCGGGGTGCTCATCTATACCTTTGCCCCGGTTCTCATTGCCGCCTTCAACAATGAAGCCCATGTGATCCGGTTCGGAACCGCCCAGGCGCGGACTGTCACTTTGTTTTACTTCCTTCTTGCGCTCTCCCACTGCATTGCGGCTATCCTGCGCGGTTCCGGACGGGCCTCTGTGCCTATGCTGGTCATGCTGGTGTTCTGGTGCATTGTGCGTGTGTCATACATATCTGTGATCGTTAAATACATACCGTCCATCAATGTGATCTTCTGGGCTTATCCTCTGACGTGGTTTTTAAGCTCCGTGGTATTTGTGCTGTATTATAAGAAAGCAGACTGGATACATGGGTTTGAGCGTGCTTAGTCTTGTCAAAAAATCAGCCGCATATCATTCCAGACTGCATTGCCATGGCAGGAATCCGCTCTGCCGTGGCAGACAAAGCCAAACTTTTCGTAATAATGGATCATATGGTCCTTACAGGTAAGGATCATTCCCTTTTTCCCCTCCTGCCGGGCAGACTGGATTAGGGCTTTCATGAGCATTTCCGCGATTCCCTGTCTTCTGTACTGAGGCAGAACATTCAGTCCGAATACGGTCTGGTAGGCACCGTCTGGATTATGTAAACTTATATCGTGATACATTTCATCCGGCAGATGCGGTTCGTCTGTCACGCCTCCGTTTACAAATCCCACTGCTTTTCCCTCTGTTTCCGCTACAAAAAACTTCTCCGGAAATGCGTTCAGGCGCTCTTTTATGGCCTCCGCGCTGGCTGCTTCCGCTGCCGGAAAGCAGGCCGCCTCAATGAGAGCCAGGGTTTCTCCCTCCCCCGGCCGTGCGTTTCTTATGATTATCTGCATTTTATAGTCTCCCTTTCTCAATCTGTTGTTATGGTTCTTTTTTCATATACAGGGCGCAGCGCGTTGTGTTCCCTGAAGTATTCCTCAATGGCTGTGCGGATATTTCCCGTTACGGTCCGGGATGGTTTCCGCTGTTCGATGATCTCCCGGTCAAGCCCCAGAAAGCTGTCAATGTTATTGTAATGGAACAATTCCAGGCCCACTGCAAATACGTCCTGGTCCCGAATCTCCTCTCCGTTAAACACTGCATCCGTCAGCACCTGCCGGCCTGTGGAATAGACCATGCGGACGCCTTTGCTGAACTGGTAATATTCCGAATCACTGCCATCCACGCTGACACTTTTTTTCATAGCGTGAAGAATTCCATTTTTCAGTTCTTTTCCCGTCAGTTCAATGCGTACCAGGGTCTCGTCATAGGGATACATGTTGAGCAGATCCCCTACGGTGATGATCGGCCCGATTTCCTCCGCACGCAGGCTTCCGGAGCCAAGCATGACAATATCCAGTTCGAACTGCATTTTCAATGCATCGCAGAACAGATTGCCTGCGCTTGTTGACTGATAGCGGCTGGGATGTGTCGCCTTTCTCACCATGCTGGTGAGGATCGCCCCATATTTTTCATCTGTCACTCTCTTAAAATCATAGATGAGGTGTTCCAGTTCTTCATTTTTCTCACAGTGTGCGTCATCGATGGGGACTGTCTCCCAGGTATAGCTGTCCACAGAATTGGTATCTGTGTTCACCTCTATCTCGAAGCGGCCAATCTGGTCTGTTCCGATTCCGGCCTGTACAATGAGGATATTGTTCACCTCTGCCGGTTCATCCAGATAGGTGTGGCTGTGGCCGCCGATGATAACATCCACTCCCCATTTGGGGTCAAGCTGTTCGGCAAGCTTTAAATCCTCTGCAAATCCGATGTGTGTCAGAAGAATGGTAAAGTCAATGTCCACATTTTTATAGCTGTTGCAGATAATTCCCACTTCCCTGGCTGCGTCGGACAGATCCACGAAAGTCCCCAGAAGCATGTCTGATTTTGCCTTGCTCATGATATCTTCCGTCAAAAGCCCCATGACGAGGATCTTCATGCCGTCCACGTGAAGAATCCTGTGGGACTGAAACAGACGCATGCCTGTGGGTCTGATGTAGATATTGGCGTTTACAATGGGGAATTTGCAGCAGCGCTCCAAAAAGAGCAGATGTGCAATGCCGTAATCCAGTTCGTGGTTCCCCAGGGAGACAATATCAGGCCCCAGGACATTCATAATCTCTATGGTGGAGATTCCCTTGAATTCCGTATCTATAAGAGAGCCTCTGAACATGTCCCCTGCGATCATGTAAAGGGTATTGGGGGTATCTCTCCTGACCTGGTTTACATAACCCGAAAGCAGGGAGACACCTCCCACCAGCTCATTATCAATTTCTTCTGCCAGAAAATCGCCGTGCATGTCATTGGAATGCAGGAGCGTAAGATGTTTTAAATTCTTTTGTGCCATTCTTTTTCCTCTCAGTCTGCTTCTTTTACAGGAAGTCGAAAAGGTTTAACTGCTCTCCCCCATCGTTTTGCTTTCTTTTATCAGCGCTTTCCCTGAGCAGCGATTCCTCCGGCAGATCCTCCAGAAAGACAGAGGAATCACCGGACGTGGTGAGTATCAGTTCCTCTTTTGCTCTGGTCATTCCCACGTAGAAGAGCCGGCGTTCTTCCTCTATGTCCGTGATGAAAGTCTCCCGGATACCAGAGCTGTTTTCTTTCTTTGGATGGGATTCCCTCTCAAAGGGTATAGCGCCTTTTCTGACGCCATAGATGATCGTCACCGGAAATTCCAGGCCTTTTGAGCCGTGGAGTGTCATGAGTGTGACACAGTCGGCGGTATACTGCCTGCCGCCGCAGCGTTTCAGATCACTTTCCACGCCAAGACTGACGGCATCCATGAATTCCTGCATGGATTTATAGAATACGGCCATTCCAAGAAGCTTATTTACAGCTATATCATCTGTAAGATTCATATCTTCTATCCATTGTGCCAGGACTTTCTGGGGTTTTCCTTTTTTCAGGAATGGAATATATTTTTCCTGCATGGTTTCAAAAATACTGCCGCTTATCCGGTTGGGTTCCAGGTCCCACAGTAATTTCAGGCAAATATCTCTGTTCACTGTGTCTGTCTGATCTGTCAGACAGCGGAAAAAACAGAGACATCCCCGGACGGTCTTTTCCGCAAGAAAATCCTCGCGTCCGGCGATCACATATGGAATGCCTTCCCTCTGCAGACATTTTTCTAAAAGTTCAGCCTGGCGGTGTGTTCGGTACAAAACTGCAATATCGGCAAAGCTTCTTGTCTTGTGCTCTGTATGCGTTTTCTGCGTTTCCTGTGTTTGCTGCACATCCAGCATATCAATTCCGCCGATCAGGCGGTTGATCTCTTTGGCGGTAAAGACAGCCTCCCCCATCTCACTTCCGGCTGTAACGAGGCGGACAGGTGTGCTGTCCGGCCGGTTGGGATGGATAACCCTCTCCATGCCGGGATTTTGGGAAATAACCTTGACCGCGCCGGATATCACCTGAGGTGTTGAGCGGTAATTTTCGGTCAGGCGGATGATGCTCATGTCTGTAAAATCATTTTTTAAATGTTCAAAACATTTGGCATCCGAGCCGCGGAAGCCGTAAATGGACTGGTCCGGATCACCGATGACAAAAAGCTCTCTGCCCTGCTTTGTCCACTCCATGATCAGCCGGTACTGGATTGGGCTGATATCCTGAAATTCGTCCACGTGTAGGTAACTGAAACACTGTGCCGGAATGGTTGGATCAGATTTTATGAGGTTCAGAGTTTCCGTAAGCAGGTCGTCAAAGTCAAGGATATGCAGGGATCTTAATATCTGACAATATTCAATGTACGCGGCATATTCGGATTCTGTTATGCCAAGGGCGGTGAACGGTGTATGGTCTGACGGAGCTTTCTCTTCACTCCTGTCGTCTGAAAGGTCTGAGAACACATCACTGTTTGTTTTAATCCGGGATACTTTCTGGAGGAACTGTCTGGGCTTTATTCCCAGATTCCTGCTCTTTACTATATCTGCAGCGATATCCAGGGTTTCCGTCTCGTCGGCAAGGGTAAACTGCATACCTTGTTTTTTCAGCAGATCAAGGCAGATGGAGTGGAAAGTTCCTACCTGGATCAGCCTGGCTGATCTGCCTTTTCCCAGCTGCTGCTTCAGTCGCTCCTGCATCTCGGCGGCGGCTTTATTCGTGAACGTCACTGCGGTTATCTCCGAGGGCTTTACCTTTCTGGTTTCCAGAAGATAGAGGATGCGGGATATGAGTGTCTTAGTCTTCCCGGTACCCGGACCTGCTATGACTGCCACTGCCCGGTCTATGGACTGGACGGCCTGCTGCTGCCTGGGGTTCAGCGCCTGCGGAGCAGGTAGAGGGGGAAGGGGGTTTTCCTGTACATCATCTGGCTGTCTATTTCTCTGTACAGTTCCTGTATTGCCTGATATTTTATTCGTATTCTGGATGCTGCCCGTGTTGTCAAAAAGGCTCAACTGTCCATCCAGGTTTTCTATTTCTGTCTGCTCGAATAATTTTATGGTGCCATACTCTCCGTCAAAACCGGGGACTCTCTCCACTTTTCCTTCCCGCAGCCTCTGGATTCCCTCAGTGATCAAATGCCCGGAAACGTTTCTGATCTCCTCCAGCGGCATTACCCGCAGTATTTCAAATTCAGGTCCCAGTTTCCGGAGCATTTCCTCATACTGTCTTACAACTTTTCTGCTTGCCGAGGAATAGCCCACAGAAGCGCCGATAACTTCCGGCAGCGGTACAAGGCTTTCAAAGGCTTTCGCATCGGCTCTTAGAAAGCCTTCCGGGCGGTCAGCTAACTGTTCCACTCTGTGAGACACTCCGATCGTGAGTTTCCTTCCGCAGACAGGGCATTTACCGTTGTATTTCTCAGCCTCCGCCGGACTTAAACAGAGATGGCATTTTCTGTGTCCGTCAAAGTGATATTTTCCTTCTTCCGGGAAAAACTCTATGGTTCCTGCCAATCCGATTCCTTCCTGAATGGCATTTTTTAACCCCTCATAGGAAAGTTCTATGTCCAGCAGATTGGCCTCCCTGCCCAGCTTTGCAGGAGAATGCGCGTCGGAATTTGATATAAGCTGGTATTTATCAAGGGCAGATATCCTCCAGTTCATAGGCGGATCTGAGGAAAGTCCTGTCTCCATGGCCCGAATGTATGGTGATAAATCATCAAAGCATTCCTCCACTGTATCGAAACCAGAAAAAGCCCCGAATAAAGAAAAATGAGGTGTCCAGATATGCGCCGGCACATAGACGGCATTTGGACACAGCTCCAACAGTATTTCCAGCAGGTCCCTGCAGTCTAATCCCAATATGGGACGTCCGTCGGAATGGATATTGCCGATGCTTTCCAGCTTTTTGGATATAATTTCCGCCTCCTCCAGTCCCGGCAGGAGAATCAGACTGTGTACTTTACGGACTTTATCCTTTTTCTTATAAATGGAGCTGATTTCCCCTGTAATGACAAAACGCGGCTGCATAGCTGCGGCCGCTGTGGAATCCTGTATTCTGTATTCTTCCTTCAGCACATACAGCCCATCCTCCGCCGGTTCCAGCTTTTCCTGAAGTTCCTCCCTCCAGGCAGGATGTGTGAAGTCACCTGTGCCGACTATCTGAATCCCCTTTCTGCGCGCCCAGAGATCCAGATATTCCGGTGTGCAGTCCCTGCTGGTGGCGCGGGAATAGCGGGAATGGATGTGTAAATCTGCGATGTACATTTTTTTATCACCTTATCCTTTTTGATGTTGAAAAGTCATAACGATTATCATGTATCAATTAGTATAACATTTTATCAGTTGAATTTTCAACTTTCAATAATATCCTTTTCTTATTATTCATGGATGTAAAAAGGATGTTACTGTTCACTGCGTGCCCAGCAACACGCTTCGCGATGCACAGATATGGAGCATTCCGCTCCATATCGCGCTGGCTGCCTCGGGATTTTGCTTCGCAAAACACCTCCCGGAACATTGGCCGTGAACAGTAACAAAAAGATGACAGATACCCTATAGGTGTCCGCCATCCTTTTTTCAATGCACATACTCACATCCGGCTTTGAGGTTTGTCACTCACGTACCCGCAGCCACACACGCATTTCCCCCTCCCCCCTGTTATTCCACATACAGTACGGCACAGCCTTAACCCTGCATTTCTCCAATCGTTCCGTCACAGGCTGATATAATTTCCCTTCCCATCCCTTTTCACTAACACGCCAGGCATCCGCTAAAACAGCGGTAGTCCCTCCCAGTAAATCCTCCTGAAATACCGGTTCTATACTGCCGCCGGCATCCAGTACGACAGCTCCCAGATTTTTTCCGTTATCGGCTTCCTCCAGACAATACACCAAAGGTCCCCGTACGATTGCCGCCTTCCCTGCATCCGAAGCAACGCGGGGATGGGCACACATCAGGACAGGTTTTAAAGGTATCTCAAAAATAAACTCTGCATGGCTCTCCCAAACTGTTTTTTCAGTATACAGATATCCCTTCTCCCGTCTGACTGAAACTTCTTTTCCGCTCTTACTGACCATCTGCTCTACTTTTGTCCATCCAGGCTCGCGTACTGCCAGGGAAAACGGAATTCCTTCATGGTTTTCCACTGTTATTTTCACCTTGCCGTCATAGGGATAATCTGTCTGGACAGACACAGATATGGTGCCTTCCTTTAATTTTACTGAGCACTTTCCGGCGATAAAAAGATTGACAAACAGAGTATCCTCATTTTCAGAATAAATATAATTCCCAAGGCCGGTAAGTGTACGGGCAATATTCGGAGGGCAGCAGGCAACACCAAGCCACTTTCTCCGGGAGGGAAGTACATGATGAAGGGTTCTGTTTGCCTTTAACTGTTCCGGTACCACTTCCAGAGGATTCACGTAAAAAAATTCTGTCCCGTTTAACGACATACCGCCAAGAACTGTATTATAAAGCGCCCTCTCGGCGATATCCATGTATTTTCCGTCTCTCTCTACCTGGAACATTCTCAGTGAGAACATGGCAAGTGCTACAGAAGCACACGTCTCCGAATAGTTATAATTGTTAGGAAGGTCATAATCACAGGTAAAACATTCCCCGTCAGCCGCTGCCCCTACACTGCCGGTGATAAACATCTGCGCGCCGGTAATATTATCAAATAGTATTCTGCAGGCATCCAATAAAGACTCATCTCTGCATTCGTATCCCACATCAGCCATAGCTGAATACAAATATAAAGCCCTGACCGCATGTCCGTCCGCCTTCTTCTGCTTCCGTATCGGCTTATGCGCCTGTATATTATTATATCCCAGATGCTCAAACTCAGGAAAAATGTGATGGAACCCGTCCATCTTCTGCTCTTCCTCAAAGTGGCTGGGACTCTGACTGCCCCTGATATCCAGGAAATACTTTGCCATATTCAGATACTTTTCATCTTTTGTCAGACGGTAAAGCTTAACAAGTGCCAGCTCGACCTCAGGATGCCCGGGACATCCGTGGATCTTTCCTTCATCCGGGCCAAAGGTATCGCAGATACAGTCTGCCAGTCTGCATACGATCTTTAAAAAACTGTCCTTCCCCGTAGCCTGATAATATGCCGCTGCAGCCTCGATCATATGCCCGGCAGTATATAATTCATGTCCTTCCCTTAAATTGCTCCATCTTCCCAAAGGCTCCTGAATGGTATAATATGTGTCCAGATATCCGTCCTGCTGCTGGGCCCTTCCGATCAAATCTATAACTTCATCAGCCTCTTTTTCCAGTTCGCCGTTCTTCTCCCCTTCCAGGCTGTAGGCCAGGGCTTCCAGCCATTTTGCCACATCCGTATCCTGGAAAACCATTCCGTAATACTTTCCTGTACTCTCCTTTGCTGCAATTTTAAAGTTCTCAATACAGTGGCTTTTCGCCGCATCGTTTACCCTGTCATTCAATACTTCCCATTGATACGGCAGCATCTTCTCCCGCACCAGTTTAATATATCTGCTCCAAAATCTGTCCTCTATCTTCACATCTGACAGCTTTGGCGAATCTAATTTTTCCATCCGCATAAGCCTCCCTCTGCCTGTCCCCTGATTTTCTCATACTGCCCGGATCCCTCTCTGATAAAAAACGGTATCACTTCCAGAGGTGTAGGGTACATCAATGTCTGCCCGCCTTCATACACTTTCCCATTATAATAATCGATCCATCTGTCTCCTTTTGGCAGATATACCTCTCTGGAAGTCATCCCCGGATACGTGACCGGTGCTGCCAGAAGATCCCTTCCCAACATAATTTCATCTTCAGTCTCCCAGCAGTTTTCATCTTCCGGATAGTTAAAGAACAGGGTTCTGAGCATGGGCAGTCCTGTTTCGGAGGCCTCGGCTGCTGTTTCCTCCACATAGGGACGCATTCTCTCCCGCAGCATCAACAGCTCTTTTAGAATCCCATAATTTTTCTCTCCGTAACTCCATACCTCATTTGGTCCGCAGGTATTAAAGTCGAACATCCCGCTGTCCACAACTTCCGGCAGGGTTCCTGAGGGGCGGCGATGACCGTGAAGCCGGCATATTGGACTGAACACGCCAAACTGGAACCATCTGACAAGAAGTTCACGGAATTCTTCACTCTCCGGATCTCCGCCCCAGAAACCGCCGATATCACTTGTCCACCATGCAATTCCGGCCATACCGGCATTTAACCCCGCCCGAATCTGCATACGGAAGGAACGGAAACTGGAATATATATCACCGGACCACAAAAGCGTCCCGAATTTCTGGCTGCCTGCCCATGCACTTCGAGTAAGATTCATGGGGTCTTCAATCCCGTCTTTTTTCATTCCGTCATAAATGGCCTGACTGTAACAAAGCGGATATATGCCGCCGATTTCTCTGGCAGAGCCAGCCTGGTAACGGTAAATATCATAATCAAACTGCTGATATTCCGGTTCTGCCTCATCCAGCCAGAAAATGCGGATACCGTATTTCCCATAGTTCTCTTTCAGCTTTTCATATAAAAACTCCCTTGCTCCCTGTGTTGTTGGATCAAAAAATACCTGAGCGCCCAGACAATGATACTGTGTCCTCACCCCCCGGTCCGCCCTGGTCAAAAATCCCAATTGTTTCAGCCTGGCATAATTCTCACTGTACGGCTCCACTGTAGGCCATACAGATACCATGAGTTCAACGCCCATCTCTTTCAGCTCATCCACCATAGCTTGTGGATCAGGAAAATATTCCGGGTCAAATGACCAGTCCCCCTGATGTTTCCAGTGAAAAAAATCTATAACTATCACAGATAAGGGAAGTCCTCTTCTCTTATATTCCCTGGCAGTTTCAAGTACCTCCTCCTGGTTGTGATACCGCAGCTTACTCTGCCAGAAGCCGGACGCCCACTTCGGAAATTCCCCCGGCCGCCCTGAAACTGCCGTATAATTTTCCAAAATTTCGGCTGGTGTCTCCCCTGCCGTAATCCAATAATCAATTATGCAGGACGCCTCTGCTGTCCATCGTGTCAGGTTCTTCGCGAAATTAACAGTTCCCACTGCCGGATTGTTCCATAAAAAGCCATACCCTTTATTTGAAATGTAAAAAGGAATGCTTGTCTGAGAATTTTTATGGCAGAGTTCAAGCTCACATCCCTTTAAGTCCAGATATTCCATCTGATATTGGCCCATGCCGTAAATTTTTTCGTTTTTATTTGACTCAAAAGTCATAACCGCCTTCGGTACGGTGCCGCCCCACTCTTTCAGGACGCGTGCATAATTCTCCGTAGCCATCATATCCACCGGAACCTCCCTGGTTTCCCAGCGTTCCTTCAGAATTTCCTCGTTCTTCTCATTATAGAAAGTAATATAACCGTATGTATTGATTCTTGCGCATATTTTACCATTTGTTATACTGGCAGAATCCTCTGAGATTTTAATGATGGGCTTCACTTCACCCTGTGGTTCCAAAGCCCAGTCCTTTTCCGGCATTTTCTCCAAATGTGTACTTCTGACCCGCAGGCTGTCCCTGCCCCATGCCTCAATGTACAGCAGTTCATCATCATACCGCCAGCTTAAGCGCTCCTGTTCACCTTTTACAATACCTTTCATCCGATGTGTCTCTCCTTTCCAAAAATCACCTGAACGATCAGCCCTTCACGGCACCGCCCACGAGTCCACCCACAATATACTTCTGCAGGCATACAAACAACACCACGATTGGCAGCACAATGATCACACCATATGCCATGATCATATTCCATTTTGTTCCGTATGCATCGAGAAACTGATAGATCCCGGATGTCATGGGAAGCAGATCGCCTTTGTTGTTAAAGGTTATGGAATAAACCAAATCATTCCATGCAAAAATAAAAGAAAATGCCGCAGCCGTTATGATACCGCTCTTACATATCGGCAGTGTAACTCTGAGAAATGCCGTAAAGTAATTACACCCGTCAATTCTTGCCGCCTCCTCTATCTCCTTGGGGCATTCCATGAAAATAGGCCTGAGCACCATGATCACAAATGGAATGGATATTGTAGCTGTAGCCAGGATAGGCGCAAGATATGTATTCAAAAGTCCCGCTTTGTTATAGATCAGGAACAGAGGCGTCAGCACCAGGGAACAGGGAAGCATCTGTGTTGTCAGAAAGATCATCAGAATCGGTTTCTTCCCCGGAATCTTAAATCTTGACAGTCCATATCCGGCGGGAATAGACAGGACAAGTGAGAGAACCATGGAACCTATGGCTATGATCCAGCTATTCTTAAACTGGACGAAAATGTTAGCTGTATTGGATTTATTCTGGAACTGGTCTATGTAATTCTCCCAATGGATCTCCCTTGGAAACCATGTCTGCACCTGCGCAAAAATCTCAGTATCGGATTTCAGGGAACTGATAATGATCCAATACATGGGAAAAAGAAATATTGCCGCTATTACAACTGCTATTATGGTATCGATTATATTTTTTGTCCGCTGCTTCATCATAGTCAACTCACCTCATCTTTTCCGATCAATTTCAAATATACCAATGCCACCACAAACAGACAGAGGAACAGTACATTTGCCACAGCCGCCCCCTGTCCGAAATAATAAGTCTTAAAGGAAAGACGGTACGAGTAAGTGGAAAGAACCTCTGAGGCATCCACCGGCCCACCTCCTGTAGTTACATAGACCAAATCAAAGACTTTAAACGTATATACAAATCCCAATATCAAAACAGAAAGAATAGACTGCTTGATCATGGGCACAGTAATATAGAAAAACCTCTGTACGGAATTTGCCCCGTCAATAGATGCACTCTCGTAGACGTCCTGGGGGACATTGTCAAGACCGGTTGATAACAGAAGCATATTAAAAGGAATTCCCACCCAGGTATTGGCTATGATAAGCCCCCAAATAACTGTTTTCTCGTTCAGCAGCCATTCCACGGGCGCTTTCACAAGATGCAGATTCATAAGAATATCATTGATAACACCGTTTGTAGGGCTCAGCATGAACTTAAACATAAGTCCTACCACTGTCATGGGAAGCATATAGCTGATTACCATAAGGCCCTTCAGATACCTTGCGGCCTTAAATTTTTTGCTGAAAAACATTGCAAAAGCAAATCCGATTATAAACTGAAATACAATACAAAAAATCGTATAGAAAAATGTATTTTTAATAGCCTTCCACATGGTCGGGTCACTGAAAATCGCTTCATAGTTCTTAAGTCCGATGAATTCCGCATGGCCCATACCTACGCTTTGTGCTGTCATGTCAAAAAAACTGATATAAAAATTATACAGAATGGGAAATCCGATCATGGCGACCATGAAAATCAGTGCCGGCATAATATATGCATATCCGTTTCGTATTTCCCGCCTGCTGTTTCTGGAATATTTACTGCCCATAATGTCTGCTCCTTTTCAGGGTATTTAGAGTCAAAAAGTCTGCCGGGATTTCTTAAGACCGAAAAACCCGGCAGACTCCTGGTAATGTCAGTTGCCTGTGACCGGCAAATGCAACATTTTATTTTTTTAACGATTCCTCAATATCCGCAATCGCTGCGGCGGCATCCTTGCATGCCTGTTCCGGTGTCTTTGCCTCTGTCAGCGCACTCTGGCAGGCTTCAATGATAACATTGTCCACCTCTGTCCATTTTGGATAGGGCCCGCGTGGTTTTGTATTTTCCATCTGTTCAGCAAATACCTTCATCTCCGGATCATCTGCAAACTCTTTATCAATATCCACATCAGAACGGGGAGAGAATTTTGCTACGCTCTTTGCGTACGGAGCAGAAATTTCCTTTCCGCAAAGATATTCAATAAACTCAAAGCAGGCGTCAGCATCGGCATTTTTTGTGATACAAAGAGCTTCACCTCCCAGACAGGATGCAGGTACTTTGTCCTGCGGAATGGGTACAACTCCCCAGTTCTTATCCGGCGCATCATTTCTGAGTGTCCCCACGTTCCAGGATCCGTTTACCATCATTGCACAGTTGCCGGAGGCAAATTGTTTGCACACGTCAGCCTGTGACCAGTTTAAAACTTCTTTATTGGCCAATCCGTTTTTCACGAAATCAGAGTAATAAGTCATGGCCTTTATGCTGTCATCCGATCCCATATCCGTCCAGTCCCCCTCTGCTGACCAGAGGAACGGCATAAACTGGAATGTACACTCCGCATTTTTGATCGCTGAAAATCCCAGGCCGTAGACACCATCTTTTGTAGTCTTTTGGGCTGCATCCACCAGTTCATCCCAGGTAGTCGGCGCTTCCACGCCTGCGGCAGCCAGCATATCCTTATCATAAAACAGGGCAAGATTGTTGCCGATATAAGGAACGCCGTACATTTTGCCTTCATATACACAGGAGTTTGTGATACTGTCCAGGAACTGGTTTTCATCCCATCCATCAAACTGTTTCTTGATATCCTGAAATACCCCCATCTCTCCATAATTGATCACTTCCGGGTTGTCCACAAATACCATATCCGGCAGTTCACCTGCCATATTGCCAATCGTGAGCTGCTTTGTCTGCTCATCCCTGGCAACCCATTCTGTCACAACAGTTGCCTTTTCGCTCTGTGCATTAAAATTATCTATCATCTCCTGGAACGGCTCTACCTCAGGAGATACCATACTATGCCACAGTACAACCTCCGTTTTTCCCCCGCCGTCAGAATCTTTTCCTGTATCTGCTGTTTTTTCATCCTTTGCGTCTTTTGCTGTGTCCGCCTGAGTACCACCTGAACTTCCGCAGCCTGCCAGCAGACCTGCTGTCATTATTCCTGTCAGTGCCATCGCCAAAAATCTTTTTTTCATTTCTTTCCTCCAATAATCTGTATTTTTGTTACAACTTGTTGACTTTTTGAAATACCGGTATTTTTACTGCTCTCTTTAAGATGATTTTATTATATCAGTTTTCATTTTCAGGCAAAATTATACGATTTTAACAAAAGTGGATTCTTTTGCACAAAAAAATGACCAAATATACACGTCCTGCCATGTATATCCGGTCACTTTATCCAATTTCAAATTATTCTGTTTTGTCTCCGTTTTCACCATATTGAAGATATTTTTTCGGGGATACGCCCGTAACCTCTTTAAATACCCTGCAGAAATATTTCACATCCGAATATCCCGCTTCAAAAGCAATCTCATAAATTTTCCTGTTTCCCTTCTGCAGCATTTCCTTGGCCTTGCCAATCCTGTACTCTTTCAGATAATTGACAAAAGGACGGCCAACCTCCCTGGAAAACATACGGCTTAAATATTCCGGCGTTACCTTATACTTCTCTGCCAGATCATCCAGTGTCAGTTTATCCTGATAGTGTTCATGTATATATCCAATCACCTTTGTGACAAGAAGAGAATAAACCGCCGCCTCCTTTTTTGTCTCCCGGCAGGCAGGCTTCAGTTTTTTCTCCAGCCGCTCCATCAAATCTTTGATCTTCTGCACAGTCACCGGCTTCAACAGATAATCCGTCACACCCAGAGAAATGCCCTGCTGCGCATAGGAAAATTCTGCATAACCGCTCAGGATCACGAACAGACAGTCCATATGAATCTTCCTCAGGCTTTCAATCATTTCCAGTCCATTCATCCTGGGCATCTTAATATCCGTGATAACGATGTCAGGTTTCACCTCTTTAACCAAGACCATTCCGTCACAGCCGTTATCTGCATAACCTGCAATATGATATTCCGGATTGATCTTCTCAATCAGATGCCCCAGTCCTGTCTGGGCCATATATTCATCCTCCACAATCACTACTTTTAGCATATACTTCATCTCCATAAGGTATTTCCACAGTTACCACTGTTCCTGACGTCTTTGAACTATAGTAACGTATGAACGCATCTCCCCCGTAATAGCTCTCCAGTCTTGCCCGTACATTATCCGTGCCGATATCCCCTTTGCTGTCCTTACGGTTAAGCCTTGCCAGCGTCGTTTCCCCTATTCCCTTTCCATTATCCTTAATAACAAACCGCAGCCGATTCCCCTCCTCCATGGTTGCTTCAACTGTGATCTTTCCATCTTTTTTCATTTCATTAATGCCATGCACCACACAATTTTCAATAATAGGCTGCAGCAGCATTTTATGTATCAGGATATCTTCCGCCTCCTCGGGTATACGGATGATAAAGGTGAATTTATCCGAAAAACGTTTCTGCTGCAGAAAAAGATACTTGTTCAGCCATTGTTTTTCTTCTCTCACCTGCACCATCCCGTCTATATCCGTAATACTGTATCTAAGCAGGTCCGCAAGGCAGGAAATCATCTCACTGATTTCATATTCCTCATTTTCAATAGCCCTCCAGTTAATACTGTCCAGGGTATTATAGAGAAAATGTGGGTTGATCTGGGATTCCAGGGCGCGAAGTTCTGCCTGTTTCTGCCTCGTCACCGCCTCCTCTGTCTGGGCGCGCTCCCGTTTCAACCGCTTTATCAGGCGTTCAATACTTTTTGACATCTGGTTAAATTGCTGTATGACGGGATAAAACTCATCTTCAATGGTGGCATCAAGCTGCATACCCACCTGCCCTTCCCCTATTTTCTTCAGGTTCATGGAGAGCATGCTGAGATTCCTTGTAAAGTATTTGCTCAGTGCCCAGACCACTGCGACAAACGGTACAATGAAAATAATACCAATCAATATAGTCACCTGCCGGAAACCGTATAGATTTTGTTTTATTTCTTTAAGGTTTACATAAGACCGCAGTGTCCAGTTTGATTTTTCAATCTGATTTTCCTTTATCAACTGGTTCTTGTCTGATTTATCAATGCCTTCCGATATTTTTCCTATTCTGTCTTTCTCCTGGGAATATATGATTCTTCCCCGGGGGTCTATAACTTCCACCATATCGTTCCACTGGGACTCTTCATCATCGCCGGTATCCAGGTTCTGAAAAAATTCCATGCCGATTCCCATGACAAGCACTCCCACATTACTGTCAGCAACATAATCCTGAACAGGTATGGCTATATAAAACAGATCGATCTGCCTGCCCCCGGCAAGTTCTTCCTGGATTGTGGGCAAAAATACGGCTGATTCCGATTCTTTTGTCTGACTGCACAGTCCCAGACGCCGCTTTTTGTCAGACCACATATTATTGTCATAGACACTGTTGAATTTCTCGTAGGTATAGTAGTTTTCTCCCTGGTTATCTATGTATGTCATACTCTGGACTGCCTCCAGCATCTGGCCATAGGATATGAACTTACTGCGCAGGGTTGTTTTGCTCTCCACCGGCTCTCTGCCACGGTTGAGGCTGTCCATGGCTCCTGCCACCGCAGGGTCCACTACTGTCTGGTAAATCAGATCAAACACCTGCCGCAGGTCCAGTTCAAGAAAACGGACACGCTGGGTGATCTTATAATCAGTCAGCTCGTAGGCCTGTTTTTCAAGATTCTTTGCCGCCACATTAAAAATTATAGAGGAAATAATGACTGCAGGCATGACGGTGGCAACGATCAGGGCTATGATCATACGTCTTGTCCAGGATATTTTATGGAACTTTTTTTGTATGGGCATTTTGTTGATTTCCTTTGTATTTTGTAGTGTTTTGGGGGGCTTTGATGAATATTATAGACATTTATGCCGAGAAGGGCAAGATATTTAATATAGTTTCCATGGTAAAAAGAAAAATGACATAAACCCAGTGTTTATGCCACTTTTCCTATATATTTCAATGGCCGTACTCGACCATGAAGTGCATATAAAATCTTATGGAGCCAGGATGATCAAATATTCAACCTTCCTCACACTCTTCTTTCAAGCGATTGAGTATATGTGTGATCGCAAACATCAGCGTTTCGTAATGCATATAATCAAGAATGTTCTTATCTGTCAGAATCTGCAGACTGGCGGGAAAGTCCTCATCAGATTCCCAGAAACACAAGGACAGGGGAAGAAAAGGAAACAGCTCAAGTTCATAACCTACATCTCCTTTTTTTATTTTTCTTCCCCCAAGGCTCACACAGGCACAGGCCAGTTTATTTGTTTTTCCGTCAAAATACTGCCCTGCATTTTGAAAGAAATCATTTCCTTTGGCTAAGGTACCGCCTTGAACAGAAGCGAGACTTCCTACATTTACCCATTCATCCGCGAGATGACAATTCTCCTTGGAATAACAAAGCACATCATATATGGTCATGACTTCATTATAATCTGCCTTTTCTTCAGTCTGGAAAAAGTCTTTCGACCAACTTACAGTTCCGTCCAAACGGTCAATGCGGTATCTTCTCCCGACAAACGGAATATAAATATAATTTTTGTCATGTTCCAGTGCGAACTTTTGAATCATTTTCTCCTGATCATACTGCAAAAATACGCCTGCCATATGTTTTTTCATCTTTTCATAGTTAGATATATTGTTTTTCACAATCCTTTTTCTCCACTTTTACAGATACAGTTTAAAGGTCTTGATCATAAACGGCGTAACCTCAAAGGATACTTTGGAGCCTTCCACTGCCTCTCCGCTGTCATGTTCCAGTAAATTACAGGGCACGATACGTTTTACATCAAACTGGGAAGTAAGGGTCACTTTTCTTCTTCCGCCCCTGCACTCATGCAGCCTTACGATCAGGCAGTCTTCCTCCTCCGCCTTCTTCACTGCATCAATCTGCACACAGTCCGAAGACACTTCCACAAGCTTTCTCCGGTCCGTAAATACACCGGAAACAACCTGTGCAGGCAGGTTCAGCTGGTTGGCAGCTTCGATGGTCCCGCCTTCTGTCACATTTCCAATATGGGGATACAGAGAATAAATAAATTCATGCACCCCCTTATCCGCCGTGGTGTCCGGATAAACTGCGCTCTTCAACAGGCTTAGCTTTACAGCATTGTCTTTGATGCTGTATCCATATTTACAATCATTCAACAGGCTGACACCATATCCGTTTTCTGAAAGGTCTGCCCATTTATGTCCGCAGACTTCGTATCTTGCCCAGTCCCAGCTGGTGTTCCAGTGGGTGGGGCGCTCCGCATGTCCGAACTGGATATCATAGACTGCCTTTGTGGAACGGATATTGGTGTAAAATGCAGTTTTCAGCAGTCTCTGGGTCTCCTGCCAGTCTGCCTGAGTGACAAAATCAATTCTTCGGGAATCTTTATACACTGTCATATCCTGCCGGATGGTGGACTTGTGGTACTTAAATACAAAGCGTACCACTGCTTTTAACTCTCCCTTTTCCACCAGTTCTACAGCTTCTGCCAGCTTTGCTGTTTCTTTTTTCTGAGTATAGAAAATATCAATATCCCAGGCATCGTAATTAATGGGCTTATCCTCATAGATTTCCAGTACATTTCCGGGCTGGCCCTCTTTCAGCACAGACCTGTCCGCCTCTTTATCGAAAATCTCGGTCAACTGTCCGTCCTCATTCCAGGAAATGGTGTAGATTGGGGTTTCCAGTGTATTTCCGTCAAGTGAAAAGCTGTCGCCGGAAGTATCTTCCGCTTCAAAATGCACATCTTCGGCAGGCTCAAACTTCACGGCAGCCGCCCCAAAAGGTTCCGCTTCTACCAGAACTTCGTATCCGCCCGCAGTCTTCTGGGCTTCCAGCTTTTGTCCCTTTTCATCCACAAATCTTCCTGTCCCTTCTTCCGGAATCAGAACCAGCTCTTTTCCGCCAAAGCTATTGGTGGTATATACGCTGTACATATGCGCTTCCGGTTTTGTAACAATTTTAAGCACATCATCTGTTATCCGGTCTGCCCTCTCTTCCGCGATACCATAGTTGACATGGGAGTCCTCATAAACTTCATGGATGGAAGAGCCCGGGATAATATCATGGAACTGGTGAAGCAGCACGCACTCCCAGCTTTTATTCAGTTCCTGCTGTGCGTAATTTCCGCCCAGGATGTAAGACAGAGAGGACAGCCATTCTGTCCGGGCCAGTTTGTTTTCCAGACGGCGGTTTGTTTTCTTATTGTATGCCTGGGATGTATACGTTCCTCTGTGGTATTCCAGATACAGTTCGCCATCCCAGGTGTGGACGTAGCGATCCGTTTTGTCCACATTCTCATGCATCCTGCGGAAGAAATCTTTCGCCTGTACAGCCTTTACTTTCGGCAGACCAGGAATCACGTCCATGGCTCTTCTTAGTTCCAGCATATCCCTGGTAACACTGCCGCCTCCGTCGCCGTAACCATAGGAGATCAGCGTCTCGCTGCTCAGTTCCTTGTTCTTAAATTTCTTCCAGCTTCCGATCACTGCATGAGGTGTCACCATTCCGTTATATGTGGCATATCTGGTGTCTGAGTCCTGTCCCTCACTGGGAGTATTTACAAAGTAAGTCAGCACCTCGCTGCCGTCAATCCCCCTCCATCGGAACAAGTCATCAGGAATACTGTTAAACTGGTTCCAACTGATCTTGGTAGTCATAAATGTATCTATCTCACACTGTTTCAGAATCTGAGGCAGCGCCCAGCTGTAACCGAATACGTCAGGCAGCCACAGATACTCACATTTTTTTCCAAACTCCTTTTCCATAAAGCGGGTCCCGTGGAGGAACTGGCGCACCAGTGCTTCACCGGAGGAAATGTTACAGTCAGCTTCCACCCACATGCCGCCGTCGGGTTCCCATTTGCCTTCCGCCACTTTTTCTTTGATCTTGGCATACAGTTCCGGGCAGTCCTCTTTGATATATTTGTAAAGCTGAGGCTGGGTCTGAAGGAAAATAAACTCATCATACAGTTCCATCAGGCGAAGCACAGTAGAAAAAGATCGCTGTGCTTTCTCTCTGGTGTGCTTCAGACGCCACAGCCATGCCACGTCAATATGGGTATGTCCTACTACGCTGACTGTCACATCCGTATGTTTCTCCATCTGGTCAAGCTCAGTCATCAGAACCTCATAGGCTGTCTCCACTGTCTCATAGAAATATTCCTCATCCCAGTTGATAAACTGAAGCACCCGGTCCAGAGCGGCTTTCAGCTTCACATACTGCTCGTTGTCCTCCGGCATCAGCCGGAGTGTACCGGTGATGGCTTTTGCAAAATAATACAGCTCATCTGTGGTCTTATGCAGATACGCCACATCCGCCTGTTTACACTGATGGAAAAAGGTGCGGTGCGCGCCGCCCCCTTCCAATCCGGTCCAGAGAAGGAATGTGAGACGTACCGCTTTTCCCTCCTCCCCCCGGAAAATAACTTCATTGTGGTTGGTGTCCACACCCTGATAAGGATGTCCATCCACATACAGCAGGGACTCAAATCCGCTGTTGTATCCGCCTCCGGTCTCACCAAAGTCAAATAAACCAACTACTTCACAGCCTTCTTTTGCTTCCGGCAATTTCACTTCTTTTTCGATCCACAGATAACGGTCTCTTCCCACAAAGGAATCGTTGATTCCGAACTCCGGCCCCTCTATTTTCTCCGGCAGCCCGCAATAGCTCTCGTCTTTTGGAAGATTTCCCTCCATAGATATGAACGGCGCGATGCACTGATGGCTAAAGTATCTGCGCCGGCCCAGTTCGCTTACTCTTCTTTCAAACTTGTCCAGTGTCAAAAACATCTGTTGTTCCTCCTTATAGAATTTCGTTTATCTCAACTCTTTTATTTATACTTTAAACAAAAACTTCCTTTTTGTCTTGTGTTTCTGTGAATTTTATGTGTAAATTTTAATATTTATCTCCGTATTATGTGGCTTTTTCCATTCCTCTCTTGCACCGATAAAAAGGTGTACAGATTTTTATCACAGATCTGTACACCTTAATTTTTTATTCCTGAATCCTCATAATTTTAATCGGACTGTTATCAGTATTCCGTATAAATATTCTTTCTGTTTATCCCCCAGCGTTTTATAGGGATTATACAGCAGAACATCCCGGCAATTCCACACAGACACCAGGCAAATTCTGTTCCGCCCCAACCAAACTTTTCTGTCAGCACGCCGAACAGGATACTGGCAGCTGCACTTCCCAGGTGGGTAATGGCATTTAAAACCCCGGTTGCGGTAGATACTTTACCTTCACCACGGAAATGCATGGGCAGTAAACTGACAAACAATGTATTTACTCCTGTCATCATACTGGTAACCACTGCAAATACCACCATACTTCCCGGAAGGGAAAGTCCTGTCATCATCAAAGCAATACATACAACAGAAACCCCAAAGAAAACTGCTCCGGTCTTGGTTTCATTCTTAAAAAGCGTCCGGTTCCCATATCCTGCCATATAGACACCGGACAGATTCACTATGGGAATCACCATAGAAATAATAACCGATAATGACGAACTGATGGTAAATCTTTCTATCAGATAAGTAGGTATCCAGGTTGTCAGTCCATCTTTTAATACGCCATGGATAAACGTAGCAGCAAGCATCCACAAAACCCCGGAAGCTGCCAGAGATATTTTCTTTTTATTTACCTGCCTTTTGCCGGGCTGTGTATTCTGAATTGGCTTCTGAACTTTTTCAATTTTTTTCTCAATGATCGGAATTGCAATCTGCCACAACAGAACAACTGCAGCAAGCCAGATCCCGGCACTCCAGAAACAGTATCTCCAGTTTGCTGCCTTTAGCATAACTGCATCCAGAAGATATGCCGCCAGCATTCCCGCCGGAGCTGTAAATGACAACATTAAGATAATATTTACCGACTGCTGTCCGTAAGTCAGATTTATCACCATCTTTACCACCGGCGGCCAGATCATGGCCTGGGATACACCATTTAGAAACCACAGAATCTGCATTCCTGTAACACTGTCAACAAACGGAAATAATAAATTGGCCGCTGTAGTCCCAATCAGACCAATGGAAACCAGTTTCTTAGGCGAGATTTTGTCTCCCAGAATGCCGCAGGGAATCTGAGCCAGTCCGTATGCCAGATAAAATGCCGCCGCAACACTTCCCAGCTCTGTTTTCCCCCACAATCCTGTCTGAGTCATATCACCCATACTTGCAGAAAAATTCAAACGTCCAAGATAGATAGAAAAATATACGATCCAACATACCATACCCAATGCTGCTGCACTGTTTTTTCCTGCATTTTTCATAATTTTTATTTATTCCTGATTTGCCCAGTATTCATCCAATGCCTGCTGTGCAATGACTGCCGCGTCATCCAGCGCTTCTTTTGCCGGTACATTTTCAATCTCGATCAGGTCACATGCATCTGACAATGCGGTCATTACATCACCACCGGTAATATCATGCCACTTTCTGCGTCCAAGTTCAGCCTGTTCGATCGGCACAAGTGCCTGTGGATTCTTTTCCAAATATGCTTTATATTCTTCATCTTCTTTAACTGAGCTGCGTACCGGTACATATCCTGCACTCATAGAGAAGTTTTTTGTTCCCACTTTATTAAGATAGGTGAGGAATTTAAAAGCTGCCTGTTTTTCAACATCCGGTGCTTTCTTCACAATAGCCGCTGTAATGGGGTCTACATAAGGTTTTGGCGGGTTGTCGTTAAATCCGGGCTGCACATGTGCCGCAATAATATTAAAATCCAGATCTCCCTGGTCACCGCTGGAACCTATATATCCTCCGGCCCTTCCCTGCATTACATCATCAATGGTCTTATACCAATATTCCCAGCCGTCTCCGCCAAAGTGGATTCCCATGATTTTCTCTTCATTGATCCATTTGCGGGCAGATTCCATTGCTTCCACAAATGCGTCACTGTTAAAGGTAACGGTTTTCTCGTCCTCACTTACAATGGTTCCTGCATTACTGCATGCAATGTCAACCAGACAGTCAGGTCCGGACATTGGCTCAAATCCGAAGAAATTGGGTTCCTCTGTTTTATAATGTTCCTGCAGCGTACGTGCTGCATCAGCAACATTCTGCCAGGTAGCAAATACTTCATCTGGATCCAGACCCACTTCTTCAAACATATCTTTTCTGTAGTAAACTACCTGTGTAGTTCCCCATACCGGAAGGCTGTACACATGGCCTTCACTGTCACGGCAATAATCCATGAAAGCTTCTATAATGTCATCTTTGTCAAACTCAGGATCTGCAGCAATATAATCATCCATATATTCCAATACACCTTTTTCCGCAAACGTAGTGGAGTCTATGTGGCTGCCCAAATAACAGGCCGGAACCTCTCCGGATGCAATCGCCGCCTGCAGCATCTTACTGGTCTCCTCATAGCTTGACTGAACCACACCTTTCACAACAACCTCATCCTGTGACTCATTAAAGGCAACAATCATCTCTTCCATAGTCTCACCCAGAGTTCCCCCCAGCCCGTACCAGAATTCAATTTCCACCGGGCCTGATGCACTTTCGTTTCCGCCCTTTGCTGTATTTCCGGATTCAGACTTTCCGCATCCGACTGCTGATACCATTGTCAGCATTGCCAGTGTCAGTGCAATTGTTCGTTTTTTCATTTTCGTTTTCTCCTTAACTTTTTTATTCTTTTACCGCAGCATCACTGGTAATTCCGTTTAAAATCCAACGTTGTCCGAAAAAGAACAGTAACAACAATGGAAATACGATCACACAACATGCTGCCATAATAGTTCCCCACTTCAATCCATAAGCACCCTCCGATGTGAAGAATGCCTGCAGGCCCATGCTTACCAGGTATTTTTCCTTATCGTGAATCAATAAGGAAGGCCACATAAAACTGTTATAACTGCCCAGGAAGGAAAGTAATCCCAGGGTAACAAACGATGAAACTGACATGGGGGCAACTACCTTCCATAGAATCTTCCAATGTCCTGCCCCGTCAATACGTGCCGCTTCCACAATACCCGGACTGATCTGTGCAAATACCGTTCTTAAGAAAAAGATATTAAAAATACTTGCACAACTGGAAAAAATATAGCCGGCGTGGGTATTCATTAATCCTAATTTTGATAAAATAACATAAGACGGTACATAGGTTGTACTGGCCGGCATAATGTACGTAATCATGATTAATGCGATCAAAATATTTTTTCCACGGAAATGGATATGAACCAGCGCATAGGCAAACATTGCTGAATTAATTAAAATCACTGCTGTAATAATAACTGCTGTGTACGCACTATTCCACATATATTTAAAAAATGTTCCATCTGCCAGCGCATCTCCGTAGTTGATCCACTGAGCCACTGAAGGAAAAACCTTAGGCGGAACTTCCCAGATTTCATTTTTCGTCTTTATGGAATTGGTAAACATCCATAGAAATGGAAATGCAATTAAAAAACTTGTCAGAACCAAAACCACATGAACCAGACTATTCTTTATTCCTTTTTTTCTCGTCACTGTTGTCACCTCCTAGTTATAGAATACGGTTTTCTTGGAAATTTCAGTCTCAGCCCAGGAAAGAACCACAGTTATAAGCACCAGTACCACTGCCACCGCTGAGGCTTTTCCGGTTTCAAAATTTCTGAACGCTTCCTGATAGTAATAATACAGCAGTGTACGGGTGGAACCTGCCGGACCTCCTTGTGTCAGTACCTGAATCTGGTCATACGCCTGAAGCGAACTGATACTGGACATGATAACCAGGAAAAATGTTGTAGGAGATATCATTGGAAGCGTAACTTTCCAAAACTGCTGAAATCCATTGGCGCCATCAATGGCTGCTGCCTCCTTCAGACTCTGCGGAACCTTCCGAAGCGCTTCCATATAAAAAATCATGGTCCAACCGATACCCTTCCATACAGTCACGATCAAAACACTGAGCATCGCTGTACTGCTGCTTTGTGTCCACTGACTGCCGGGAAGTCCAAAGAGCCCCAGAATATAGTTCAAAATTCCCACACGTGGTTCAAAGATCCAGGACCATACAACACTGACTGCAACCATGGGTGTGATATATGGTGCGAAGATCACGGTACGATACACCCCGGTTCCTTTTCTTGCACCATTCATCAGCAATGCTACCAATAAACCTAAGACAATCGTCGGAACGGTGCTCCCCACTGCAAAAACCAGTGTATTCCACAGTACGTCCCCAAATTTAGGGTCCCTCAACAGACTGGCAAAATTCTTAAGACCCATGAAGTTGATATTTTCGGACATCATATCCCAGTCCGTAAAGCTGAGCCCACCGGACCATACTACCGGTATTACCCAAAAGATAAGCAGCGGAATCAACGCCGGCACCACAAACATAACCCCTGTGAGATTCTCTTTCCGTGAATAATGCACTTTTACTTTTCTTTTTCCCTCTTTCTGCATATTTTCACTTTCCTTTCCCTTTTCTGTTCATACTCAAATTCATATCTGAATTGTAGCATCCGCATTATTCAATTTACATATCTTTATTTGCCAATGAATGTCTTCTTTTGTTCATCTCGTACAGGCATATGTGGGACCCGCTCCATACCATATGGCATTTTTATACAATTCATATCCGATTGACACAAAACAAAAGGGCGGCAGAAACTGCTTTTTTAATACAGTTCCCGCCGTCCCTTCAAATTCTCTTATCAATCACAAACACTTTCCGAAGCTTTTGCATCCAGTACCATTTGATGAAATCTGAGAGCTCTCTCATGACAGTCTTTCAGCAGACTTATCTCTTCCTCATGGGACTCAAATGCTTCTCCATATTTCAGCCCTACCTCAAAATCCGCAGGAAGATCTATTGGAGCTTTTGCCACCCAGCGGGCAATCTGATTCCAATCCAGCACTCCGGTAAATGGTACTCTGTGAGCATCTGCCATCACCACCGCCCGCTCGTCATTCAACTTTTCGGGTGCAATGGAATCTGTATCCTGAAGGTGTGTCGCATAGAGACGGTCATAATATTTTTCCAGGAATACATAATAGTTATCCTGGCTCATAATACTGGCATGACCGGAATCATAACACAATCCTATAAAATCATCATCATACCTGTCAAATATTCTATCATACTTATCAATCTGGTACTTCATAGGCGTCAGCAGAAGGTTCTCCAGTGCAATTTTTACCCCCGCCGCTTTCGCATAGCCCTGTATCTCATCGAAGGAACGGTACACCTGCCGGTAATAATCTTTCATATTACTTTTATTTTTCTCAAATTCCCGAAATGGAAGCTGCATATGTAAAACCATTACATTTGCTCCAATATGCGTACACAGATCAATCCTGTTTTTTAAAAGGTCTGCTCCCGCCAGCCGCAAATACTCATTTACGTTTGTGTAATCTTTTCGGCTTCCCCCCTCCGTTGCATGAACAGAATGTCCCTTTACTCCGTAATGTTTCAGAACTGCTCCTGCCTGAAGCATTTCACTTTTACTGTACATATATTCATCCGACCAGTCATGGATCCACTGTGTATGCGTAAAACCCGCCTCCGCCAGACAACATATCTGATGTTCCATACTTGCCCAATCATGCAAGTCATTGTTATAGTCTGTATTAACCGATGTTTCCAACATATATCTTTCCCCCAGCTGCTGTTTTGGCCTGCGCCTTTTTTGTGCAATTGGACTTAGCTTTTGCACATCCAACTGCAATTGTTTATATTCTAAAATTTATATTTGAAGTATAGCATCTTTCTTTCTTAATCTACATATCATCTTTTGCTATTGAATATCTTCTTTTGTTCATTTGGTATAGATATGCATACAAATTAAAAGCCTTATGTTATAATGTCCACATATTAGAAGTAATTATATCATTTATTACATTATTCCAATATATTGGAGGTGCCTATGAGCCTTTTCACCAAACGAACACTGGTTCAAAAAATATGTATATTATCCCTGCTCTTTTTGACGATTCCCACACTGTTTTTTTCCTTCTATCTGTATAAAAAACAAACACGGGAATTACACACACAGTTGATTCATGAACAGGGCATAGCGATCGAACAGACAACGAAAACACTGGATAATATTCTTACTTCTATTTCAGACCTTTCAAGAGATATTGCCTACTCACAACCCCTGAATAATTATCTCGGAAAACATTATCGTATGGGGCTGAATAAATTTCCTGTATGGTCTGAAAAATATCTGGGCGAAATCATTGCTTCCATCAAATATTCTTTAAAATACAGAAATCTGGGTGTCAACACAGCCAACATTTTTACAACAACTCCTCTGGAGGAGGAAGGCAGCTATTTCTGGTCTGCAGACCGGCTTGTAAATCTGGATTTTTTTCAACAGTTTCAGGAAGCAGAAAGTGAATTTGGCCTTTTTTATCTCGATACGAAACAAACTGAAGTTTTTCATGATACCTGCGGATACTCCACAAGTTCTGCAGACAAAAATATCATCCTGGTCATACAAAAAATCAATACAGAATACCAGGGTTCCTGTATGGGATATATTGTTTTTGAATGCTCCCCGTCCAAAATATTTCCGACTCTGTTTCGTCCTTCGCAAAACGGAAATTATTTTGCCTGGTTTCAGGACTCGCAAAAAGGTTACGGGGCAGAACCACCCCAAAACCTGGAGGAGCTTCTTAATGATGATGCAAATTCCGCTCCGTTTTTCATAAACTCCGGCAAAGAACAATACATCTGCTGTATGATGGAGCATTTTGACATTATGATCATGAACACGCAGCCGCTTACTTTTTATTCCAGTAACCGCCCTGTGTTCAGTCTTTCCCTGGTACTGGCCTCATTTGCTGTACTTCAGTTTATACTGTTAACAATTTTTATCCGAAAATCTTTTCATCAGCTTCACACCGATCTGAATCTGATGGATGCAATCATTGCCCATGGGTTTAAAGAAAAGATTCCGGAAACGCGTTCTGATGAAATCGGTATGATTGCCCACAGATACAATATTTTACTGGATAAGATAAATTCCCTGATACAGGAAACCGTAGAGAAAGAAACCACTCAGACTCAGGCTCAGCTAAAAGCTCTGCAATATCAGATCAATCCGCATTTTATCTATAACACACTGAGTATTTTTTCCGGATACGCTTCCCAGCATGGCCAGGAAATACTTGCAGAATCCATTGCATCTTTTGGACAGATCCTCCGATACAACATAAAAAATGATGGATTGTACGCGACGATTGAATCTGAACTTCGCACCGCTGTCTCTTTGATCAACGTGTACAATATCCGCTATTTTAATCAATTACGTTTGACTACGGACGTTCCTGAATCCGTTCAAAAGATACAGATTATTAAATTTTTACTGCAGCCTCTTTTGGAAAATTCCATTCTGCACGGATTGGTATCGCCTAACACTTCGCTGCATATACATATTTCCATTAAACCAATGGCTGATTTTATGGAAATAAAGGTTTGCGATGATGGAGACGGCATGTCACCGGACCGATTATCAGAGGTATTATACAGCCTGGAACATCCTTCTGAAACTTTACTGGATTCTTCCAACGGTACTTTTATCGGCCTGCAGAACATCTATAGACGACTGAAACTTTTTTACAGCCAACGTGCTCAGCTTACAATTGAAAGCCGGGAACACCATGGGACTACTATAATGATTCATATTCCGGCTGACGTAATAAAGGAGGAGTAATGAACTATGTACAATATCCTGATTGTCGATGACGAATATTATATCTGCGAGGGCCTGCATAACAAGATTCGCCTGCTCAATTTTCCGGAAGCCGGCGAAATCCGAACCTGCCTGAGCGGAGAAGATGCCCTGGAAATTTGCCGGACTTACAAACCTCAGATTGTATTTACTGATATCAAAATGAACGGCATGGATGGTATCAGTCTGATTCATGCTTTGAGCAAAAAACTTCATCCCGTTCAGTTTATTGTGCTCAGTGGGTATGATGATTTTGATTATGTAAGAGGCGCTTTTCAAAACGGGGCTATGGACTATCTCCTAAAACCGATTCTCAATGATAGTCTGTGCAAAGTTCTCACAAAAGCTTTCTCCGCTTTTCAAAGCTATCCTCATGTACCTCACAAATTCCGTGAAAATCTTTTTCATCTTTCGGAAAACCTTTTGCAAAAGCTGACACAGCTTCCCGCTAACGGCACTCCTCCCGCATCTTTTCTTGACGGTCTTGCCAATGAAGGAATTGAAGATAACTGCTGTATTGCCATATTGGCTTTTTGTTCCCCTCAGACCTATGATGCAATGAATCATAAGATCAATGCGGTTTATGATACCATCGGTCATGTTTTATGCAATGCGTTATCACAGTTTGAAATTGTTATGATCTGCGCTGCCGAAAGTTATGAATCCCTCAGAAATTTTCTTCTGGGTACTATTGATGCAAACAAAGATTCCTGCGTGGGGTGTCTGATGTCTCCTTCCGACATTTCCGGTATTGCCCGGCACTTTCAGAGGGCACAGGAATATATTTGTCTGCGTCTTCCCCTGGGATACGGACATCTCTTTACAGATATGACGCCAATGGCAAAACAGGGTATTCCTCAAAAGCTTAAACATATGATGAATCAGTTTATCCAAACACCTTCCCTGATTGCCAACAGTGCACAGCGCATTACTTTTTTTAAAAAGATCGAAGAGCTCACTATACCAGATTTGAACATTTTTTATCATTACTTTAACGAGGTACTGGGTGCAGCCTTATCCACACTAAACTATTTTGAACTGAGCCAGCGCTGTCCTCCTCTCTCTTCTTTTGCGGATTATGAGAGTCTGGAAAACTACCTTCATAATAAACTAATCAGGTATTCACAGCAAATTTCCCAGCATCCTGAGCCTTCCAATTCTTTGGATATGGTAAAGAATTATGTGGATACGCATTACATGGAAGAACTGACGCTTTCAGCTTTAGCTGACCGTTTCTTTATGAGTTATTCCTATTTGAGCAAGTCTTTTCATAAGACATTCCATATGCCGTTTCAGGAATATCTGCGTATGGTCCGTATGGAACATGCACTGGAGTTTTTGAAGAATCCCAATCTCTCCATTCAGCAAATCGCAGCAAATGTAGGGTATGAAAACGCGTTTAATTTTTCAAGAGCATTCAAATCCCAGTACGGCGTTTCTCCGAATCATTTTCGTAATAATTCCTGATTCATTACAGACAGAAAGCCTCAGAATAAAATCTGAGACTTCCTGTCTGAAATCCCCTGGCTTTACTTACCTATTTCTATACACATACCATCAAAAGCCGCCTGAAATACAGTATCTTTCAGGTCTTCTGTCATCCTTTCATATGTCCAGCCGCCATTATGTGAAAAATGTGTCACTATCCATGCAGTCTCCTGATCGGCAGCCCCTTCTTTTTCCATTCTTTCCTTTACTTCCAGTATATCCCCAAAACCCATATATCCATGGTATTTTGATTTTTCCTTCCCCATCGTGCAATCCATACTGGCACCATTTAACTTTTTGCCTTTTAATCCCTTCCAAAATTCCTCGCCCGGAATTCCGGTATCATTGCCATATAAAAAGGCTGTATCTTCTTTTTCAATTAAAAACAATAACGCCTCTTCTGTCTGCATATGCCTGGCAGGCAATACTGTGATCCTGTAATTTTCTATTTCCAGAACGTCAAATGGTTTAATTTCGTGGGGAACAATATATTCCCATATATCTTCAACGGAAAATCTTTCTGCCATCTCCTTTAAAAGACAGATCACCGCACTGTTTCCATAAATATGAAGCTGCTCAGCTCCCCATTTCTTTCCATATTCCGGATGACGCATGAATAAATCCATAGGATAAAAATGATCATCATGTGAATGGGTTATCAAAAGATGTGAAATTGCCGACAAATCTATTTCATTTTCCAATGCATGTTTATAACTGTCTGCCGGAAAATCAATGAGCAGCTTATCATCAATCAATGCCTGGGATCTCGTTCTCACTTCTCTCTTCCGGTGTTCTCTTGCATATGTACATATCGGACAATTGCAAAATAAGGCCGGGATTCCCTCTGCTGCTGCGGTACCTAAATATTTAATTTTCATGGCTGCCTTCTCCTTTAAATTATTTTATGCCTGAGTTAAAATGTTTGCTTTTATACTTATAAAAAAATCATAACACTTTTTGTCTCCTGCATCATGTTTTAAGTATAACAATTCATGCCTTTATAAAACATATCTTTTGTATCAAATTTCTATCATTTTTTATCAACTTATGTGATTGTCTGATGAACCGTCCCATATGATCATATACCTCTTTATGAAAAAAGCTTATCGCATACCAATGTCATGGTGTATAAAAAAGTCCGGGAACCCAAAATTTCCTGGTTCCTGGACTTCACCTGATTCTCCTTTATCTTCCACGGAAAAACCGGAAGATTATTTTGTATTGGAATTTTCTTCTTTTTATTTCTTCGGACTCTTTTCCTACTTCATCCAATTCCCGGACCTGTGCATCGCTCGTTCCCGAAAGAGCTTCAAGCATTTTAGCTATCTCATTTTGGGCTATGGGACCTGAAGTTAAGGACAGGCTTACCATTATGGCAAGAAATAATTTATATAATTTTTCTTTCAATTACATTCCTCCAATTCAATCTCTGCTTTCCTTTAATCTCACAATAAATATTCGATTTATATTGGTCATCTGTTTGCATACAAAAAGAAAGCCATTCCTTGAATCTTAAAATGACTTATGAACACTATCACACTTGCAGTAAAGGATTCTTGTGATAGTATATATACTTTGTTCGAGGGGAAAGAAATTGATTCAATTGTCCAAACGTACCTTCTGATCAACTAATGTCCATTCATCCGGTAACGCCTTAAATAAGGTTAAAAAGAAAAAGAGAAAAGCTATAACAAGAACCAGATGCAGGCTGAATCCTTTGGGAATAACTGCAATCGTGGGTATTGTACATATATGCTTCGTTATAGTTTCATTAAAAGAATTATTTTCGTTCAAATATGAAGCGTTAAGATATGTAGTATTATCACCATCTTCATTGGCAGCGATATCTTTTGAAATTGCCCATGTCTCAATTGCAGTTGTTTTATCCAATAATTCACATAGGTTATCAGCACCACCAAAGAATACATTCATAGTAAAACATATGGCAAAAAGAAGCGTAATGAAAGAGACTATAATACAGGATATATGATTTTTTCTATTATTTATTTCCATTATAATTCCCTTCTTATCTACCGCTGAGACCAATTGGGGCAGCCTAAACTACATTGCTTTTAATTCAATATCTTGAGATAGCAGAACTCTGATTTGCTGCTTGTTATAACAAATTTTATCATACTATGTCTTATTTTACTATTATTTTGAAAAAAATACGAAGTACTTTTGCACTCTACAGTATATTACTGATATATAGTTTTCTTTAACAACATTTCTTCTGAGGAGTATCTGGTATTTTTTATCATTCCTCTCCTCTGTTGTTGACAGGGTTGCTTCATGAAAAAATCGGGGTACTGAAAAATGGTCTTATTTTTGAAGGAATTAAAAACTTAAACAATACTCAATTCCATTTTTCATTTACGGTTATGCCTATCTATAGTTGCATTCGCATTATAAAATAACCTATTTGATAATATCAAATGTTTTATTTGCAAATTTATTAAAGTCTTTATTTACTATATTTATTTCATGATATATAATGGGCGAAAAAGCAGGTCGATAATAGAATGGCTCAATATGAAACGAATTACAGAGTTCCTAAAAAGGACATGCTTGTACAGATTGCAGAGGTTTTAGAAGTGAATGTGATAAACTTTACTGGATTAACTCCGGATTTTTCGGAAGATATTATATTTACGTTTTCTGGATGGCTGAAGAAAACAAGAGATGATTAATGTTTTTCAGTTGGTAAGCAATCCGTGAAAGGCTAATGCTTCTGATGATAGTGCGGTTCGCTGTAATGTTAATGATAATCGGCCTGCTCATGCACCAGTTAGGATATATTTTAATTATGGAATCGTTAATGTTTTTATGAGAAAATGGTCAAAAAGAAAAGAAGAATTGAAGGCTAAAAATTTACCTTTTATAGGTCTTAAAGCGGAAATTGAATTGGTGTTTTACATGTGATGATTGCGGAAAACTTTGCCCTACAAATCATGGCGTAAGGCATGTACAGAAGTTAAAGAGAACGATAAGGAGATTTATATGTTATATTATCCCGGATTTGAAGTAAAAGATATAAACTGGTTGAAATTTGCCCTCTTGTACTTAGATGATCTGCGTCCTATTATCCCCCAAATACCATATACCAGAGAGAATTATCTTGATTCTCTAACTCTCAAGATAATGGATTCAACTGATTTAATAAGAGAATATTGCCCTGATTATAAGGAGGGCAATATTGCTTCATTAAAAGCAATGGAATATTTTGATAACTATTTAAAAAATCCTAAAATATATGCTAATCAATTTAATTCTTCTTATGGACACGCAAACTATCTGCCTGACAAATGGAGAAATAAAGCACAACAAAATTATATTTTATATACTGGCAAATTCTCAACTGATTTTTATTATTATTGTATTGATGAAGGAATAGCCCATCCCTGTGATGAGGGAATAAAAATCCATGAAGACTTAGCTTTTGTATATATGAGCTTTTTAGCTGAAGTCATTTCTGAAGCAAACGAAATGGAAGCAATAACCGATATTTCTAAATATAACAAAATAATTTTAAATAATAATAAAATATTAAGTAAAACTATTGGCAAAGAACTGAAATATGCTATAAATAATATAGAACTAAATCTTCCATGTGATATTAGTAAAATCTCTATTGATAAGTTTATCAAACTGAGATCTTCTAGGGGGTTCAACCAATTACGTACTGCATATACAAATGAAATTAAAAATCTAATTGAAGCTAAAGAACAGAAGAACTATGGCTATTCGTTAGAAAACTTACTAAGTTATCAAAAAGACTTTGTACGTTTTTGTCACCAGAGTTTTAATATGCTTGGCTCAATTTACCTAACTGCCTTTGGTATACACCAAATTGCCGGCGACAATCTAACCCCCATCGCCCTATTAAGCACCGCAATAGGGGTACATCAAAATCTAAATGCGGTTGTCAAAGCCGGGGAAATAACTGAGACCTTTAAAGACATACACAATAAACATTTAGCAAGGAAATATGTTGCAACGCTAAGAAGAACCTCTTTATAAAAATAGACATGTTCTATAGCCGTTTGGTAGAATTAAGTTACCACACAAAAATCTCACAAAGGAGGCTATAAAACATGTCTGATAACATTATACAACTCAACGAGGATTTGATAAAGCACGATTTACGAGATTTAGTCCGCTCCAGTGTTGAGGAAACTCTCAATGCCCTGCCTGATCATGAAGCAGAAGAATTAGTAAATGCTGAGAAGTATGAGCGTCCTGGTAATCGTAAGGGGTACCGTTCCGGCCATTACAACCGTAACTTCCAGACCACAGCTGGGGATGTCACCCTAAATGTTCCTAAACTAAAAGGTGTTCAGTTTGAAACTGCTATTATCGAACGGTATCGCCGCAGAGAATGCTCTGTTGAAGAAGCCCTTAGCGAGATGTACCTTGCCGGTGTTTCTGTTCGCCGTGTTGAGGATATCACAAAAGCTCTGTGGGGAACCAAAGTGTCTCCCGGAACCATCAGTAACCTTAACAAAAAGGCCTATGAACACATTGAAACTTGGCGCACAAGACCACTGACAGGGGAATGTCTCTATGTTTATGTGGATGGTGCATACCTGAAACGAAGCTGGGGCGGTGAGGTTCAAAACGTTTCCATCCTTGTTGCAATCGGCGTTAATCAGGACGGTTGCCGTGAAATTATTGGCGCAGCCGAGGGCATGAAGGAAGATAAAAAGAGTTGGCGTTCCTTCTTTATCTGGCTCAAAGAGCGTGGTTTAAATGGTGTACGCCTCATCATAGGTGATAAATGCCTTGGTATGCTTGAAACAATACCCGAAGTGTTTCCTGATGAAAAATATCAGCGTTGTACTGTACATTTCTACCGCAACATCTTCTCTGCAACACCACGCAAATGTATGAAGGAAGCAGCCATGATGTTAAAGGCAATTCATTCACAGGAATGTAAATCAGCTGCCCGTGAAAAAGCTGCTCAGGCAGCCCAAAAACTCCGTGAAAGGAAGCCAACCGTGAAATTAAGAGACGAACAAAAGCGATCGGTGCCTTCCCGGATGGGCAGAGTGCTTTAATACTTGTATGTTCATAGCCGGATAACTACCGGCAACCAGACGGCAAAAATTAATTTGCGAAAAATAATTGACACTATCGTATTAATCGCAAAGAACAAAATAATTGCAGGTATACTTATCCCTAATACTGTGAGAAATATTTTATATCTTAATGAGCTCAGTTGTATTTTCATATCCTGTATTCCTCACATAATTCCCCGGTTATTTATATTACTGGCCAATGAAAAGTTTCAAATAAAAAATAACCCCTTCAAGCAATTTTATAGTATCCTTTAACTGCTATGAAAAAAGGAAATAAAATCGCCGAAAGAGTTATCTGATAGCAGCGCCGGTGTGAGACTGTTCTGCATTTCGCCCCGCTTTACAAAGTTGATGGACGCACCATACTGATCGGGGATGGCGTCAGGCAGGCAAAAGAGGGGCGGTTCATGCCGGCTGTCAAGAAGCTGTTCCAGGAATCGGTCTGTATCCTCTTGGGCATTCTGCTCCATGATGGGCTGCACCCAGCTTCTCAATGGGATGGCTCTTCCATTTCTGCCTCATCCCATGTGGTACAGATGGTCGAAAATGGGTACCGGGCGGTGGAAACCTTTGGTGACTCGCTGTTCCTCCTGGACCGTTACCTCCTTTCTGCCCCGGCCCTAAAGCGCCTTGCCGAGCTGAACTCTTCCGGGATGCCCCACATGGATATCGTCACTAAAGCAAAGATATCCTGCACAGCATATGAGCTTCTCCCCAAGCGTAAGCCGGGTAGGGGACGGCCTGCGAAAAAAGGGGCTGCTGCGAAACTGAGGGAACTCATTGCCACAGCCACGGGGCAGTTCCGGGAAACCACAGAGACTCTTTATGGCAGGAAAGAGACGGTTCGCTATTATTCCACAGACCTGCTCTGGGGGCAGAGACTCTGGAGATGATCCTGGCCACAGTACGGGCAACGGAAGCCCCCTTTTTTATCTGTCTTATTCTTTTACACTTCCCACAACAATCCCGGTAATCAGGTATTTCTGAAGCAGCGGATATATCAGCAGCAGGGGTATTACAGAAACAACAATCTTCGCCGCATTCAGGTTTTGGCTGGACACATCCATGGCATTCACAATGGAGCTGATGCTTCCTCCCGCCCGCAGCATATCCTCAAGCTTCACACTCAGTGATTGAATGTAGGTCTGGAGGGGATAGTTGCTGACCTTGGTCATATAGATCAGGCCTCCGAAAAAGTCATTCCAGTTTCCAACAATGCTGAACAGTGCGATGGTGGCAATCACCGGCTTGGAGCACGGCAGATACACTTTGGTAAGCACCTGCAGAGGTGTGGCGCTGTCAATGATTGCTGCTTCCTCCAGTGACTTGGGCACTCCCACGAAAAAGTTCATCACCATGATAACGCTGAAAACCGGAACCGCCCCAGGCAAAACCAAGGCCCAGACCGTATTCAGCAGCCCCAGGTTCTTCACCACCAGATAGGTGGGAATCATTCCACCGCTAAACAGCATGGCGAATATCAGCAGATTCATATAGATGTTTCTTCCCCTGAACTCAAGCTTTGTTTTGGAAAGGGGATATGCCATGAGTACGATCAGCACCAGATTTAAACCCAAACCCAGCACCACACGCAGCACGGAAATGCCAAATGAACGCCAGAATTGATGATCCTCCAGTATCTTTTTGTACGCTGCCGGTGTGAAATCAACCGGCAGAAATCCCACCTTATTTGCCGCGACGGCCGCGCTCCCGCTAAATGAAACAGCCAGTATATTCAGCATCGGAAGCAGGCAGATGAGGCCAAGCAAAAATACGATCAGATAAATCGTTCCTTTTCCCATATTGGAAAAAACGCCTTTTTTTTGCACCATAATAATTCCCCCCTTAGAATATACTCCGCTCTGTAAATTTCTTTGCCAGTCCGTTGGCCGCAAGCATGAGAACCATACCCACCACAGACCGCAGCAGTCCTACCGCTGTAGAAAAGCTATACTGCCTGCTGATCATACCCATGCGGTAAACATATGTATCCAGCACATCCCCTGACTGATAAACCATAGGCGAATATAAGTTGTAAATCTGGTCAAAGCCAGCGCTCAAAATACTTGTGAGATTCATTGCCCCCATAAGCAATATGATTGGCAGCATACCCGGCAGTGTAATATGCCATACACGTTTCCACCAGTTCGCTCCGTCCATGGATGCGGCCTCATGAAGCCCCGGGTCTATGGCTGTAATCGCCGCCAGATAGACAATGGAGTTATAACCAAACTCCTTCCACACATCTGTGACAATAATCATGGGCCGGAACCAGGTATTGCTTCCCAGGAAATTAATCTTATCCAGCCCAATTGTCTGTAAGAGCTGGTTCACCGCTCCGTCCAGGTTCACCATATTTACCACCACCGCAGCCAGCACGACCCAGGACAGGAAATGGGGCAGATACACGATGGTCTGTACTGTCTTTTTAAAAAACTTAACCCGTATCTCATTGAGCAAAATGGCAAAGGCAATGGCCATAATAGTTCCCAATATGATTTTCCCAATGGCAATCACCATGGTATTTGTCACAATCTGACCGATATCCGGGAGGGAAAACATATATTTGAAATGCTTCAGACCCACAAACTCTGAGCTAAATATCCCTTTAGCCGGGACATAATTCTGAAATGCCATAACAATTCCACACATTGGAACATAACAGAAAATTAATACAAAAATCATCCCCGGCACCATCATAAGATGGTACATTGTCTGGGAGCGGACCTGCCGCTTTTTTACCGTAGCTTTTTCTTTCATCATTACCCCCTGCTTTCCATCAATTTCTGCAAAACAACTATTTGAAAGCCGTATACTGCGCATATCCCGGCGCTGTTATCACACTTTCTCAAATTTCAGAACAAGCAGACCGCCCTGCGTGCTCTTATCTTTTTTTATGTTCCAGCACAGATTGCACATTTCTTCTGCTGTCCTGATGATTGTTTCATGTTCCCCTGGAAGGGCGCCGAATAAGGCACTAGCCTCCCAGCTTGTTCCGGCACCCAAAATATCCAGCAGTTTAAGTGAAACCGACATATCCCTGTGTGTATCCGGGTTCGCGCAGATTACAAGGACTGTGCTCTCCTTCTTATAAAAATACGGCACAGGAAGCTCTGCCTGGCTTTCATAGGCTGCGGTTCCGAAATTCTTATTTTGCGCTCCCATTTTATAGGCGTGTATAAGGCTGGAATATGTTTTTCTGATGCTGATCATGCATTTCACATCCTCCAGCATATTGGCCTTTTCCGGCCTCTCCAACTGGGTCCAATCAAGCCAGCTCCCATACAGCCACCTGCCCTTGCCAAAAGCTTCTCCTCCGAAAAGCTTGGGGGACAGTCCGGGAAGCGGCCTGTAATCCGCATTAAATTCCTCCCCGGACATGAATATCGGCACTCCCGGAGCAAGCAGTGTGGTGTAGCCTGCCAGATAACGGCTGCCCTGCGCGCCATAGGGATTCTCTCCCTGGGGAAAACCGTCCCATCCGTTATCATGGCAGCTAAGCTGGATGGACATGAGCTGCCCGTCCTGTATACGCAGCGGAAACTCTATAAGCAGCCCGTTTCTTTTCCTCTGGTATCTAACCCTGTAGTCTACCTCAAAAGCATCCGCAAGCCTGCTGTTCCATATCTGTCCCTGTTTGTCGCGCACCTGGATATTGCGGATCTGTTTTTCTCCATATATATTCTCAACCCGCAATTTTCCCATCTGTATCTGATAAGCAGCACCTGACGGTCCGCATTCCTCCACTCTTGTAACTGCTCCTTCCCAGATAACCTCGGGTACCTTCTGTCCCTGAAACCAGGTGTTTTCCCCGCTGTCCTGGATGGCACCGTCCTCGTAGAAAATTTTTATCTCGTACCGTTCTCCGGTCCTAAGCTGCCGGTCCTTTATATATCCCGCCGCATCGTGGAGAATCCTGCTGGAACGGTTAAGGCCGTAATTATGAGAAACCACTTCCCCGTGCTGGAGAATGTCCGTGACCCCTTTTATGGCCGGGCCAGATTCCGCTATGACCATAATGTGCTTCCCCGCCTCAGCGGCTTTTCTGCGTATCAGTGCCCACAGGTCGTTCCGGTAATGGGCCACGTCCAGGCGAAAGCCATCAATTCCAAATTCCCGGACATACCTAAGCCAGGTGTTTACCCACCACTCGTCCAAATCCCGATGGCCTCCGTACCAGTCGTAATCTTTCATTCCCCAGGATTCTCCAGAAAACCATTCCGGATGTTCCTCCACCAGCGGGCTGTCCTTCATGACGCCGTGGGTGATCACATCCAGGATAACCTTTATACCGTGCCTGTGGAAGCATTCCACCATGTGTTTGAAATCCTCTTCTGTGCCAAGGCTTGGGTCCAGCCTGTCAGGCCGTATGCAGGCGTATTCCGTCCATATATTATAGAAGTGATATTCTCTGCATAGCTGGTGCCCGGTAAGCCAGACCACATTGATTCCCAGTTCCTTGAGATAAGGGATTTTCTCTTCCAGGGATAAAAATGTTCCTGATTCCGGCCCGTTTGGTGATGTGAAATTCTTTGTGGCAATCTCATAAACAACAGAATGTTGTAAATCCTGGGGTGCATCTGTAATTACGTACTTCATACATTTCCTTCCTGTTCTATTTACTGCCGACGATTTCCTCGATTTCTTTTATAATCTGCTCGCCGCCCCGCTCTTTCCACTCTGTGACAAAGCTGTCAAATTCATCAATGGATTTGGCGCCCGTGACGATTGCCACGAAGGTTTCCTCCTGAAGCTTATCCAAATCTGCACTATTGGTCTTCATAGTCTCGGTTATATCAAAGAAAACGGGAGAAAACCATTCAAACTGCTCTTTTTCTGTCAGGCTTTCAATCAATTCGATACCGCCCATCCTGGAGGTATATTTTGCCCAATCCGTCACGTCTGCTTTTTCAGGCTCCTTGAGATATCGGTTCACTGATTCTACGATTGTCTTGGATTCTGCTGTACGTACCTCATCCATGGTAATCTCGCCGTTGACGCAGTTCTTGATGTCCGCATAATCATCCAGCAGAGATGTGTAGGAGTTGATTTCTACCTGAAATGGCCTTGCTGTATTGTCTACTGTTTTTACATATTCACTGACCTCAGGCGCTTCCGCTTCCAGGTTTTTGTTATTCACGATATCATCAAAAAACAGGTTTGCCATTTTTACCAGAACCTCAGGATTGGAATATCCCTTTCTTACTACCATGTATCCGGAGTTTGCATTACTGTGGGTGACATTCACTTTTCCGTTTTCATCACAGATTGTCATTACAGAAAAATCTGCATCCGGGTCCATGCTGCGCACATTGTTCAGAAGCCAGTCCGGTATATGCCATGGGCCAAAGGCAATACCAAGCTGTCCGTTAGTGAGCA
This sequence comes from Blautia caccae, assembly GCF_040095955.1. Classification (NCBI taxonomy): domain Bacteria; kingdom Bacillati; phylum Bacillota; class Clostridia; order Lachnospirales; family Lachnospiraceae; genus Blautia; species Blautia caccae. The sequence goes on from NZ_JBBMFP010000018.1 coordinate 118,769, forward strand.
GTGCGGTAATATCATCCCAGGTCCTTGTTCCAAACTGCGGGTCCACAATTCCCTCCTGGAACCATTCTGCCATCTTTTCCAGTGACTGCTTCATCCCCTCTGAAGTGGAGCTGTTATATACCTTCCCGTCCTGGTCCATCAGCCAGCTTCCTGGAAATGCCTCATAGGCTGACGCAATGGCATTCATGGTATGGCCGCTGCCGCTGTAATCTCCCGCTGTCAGGTTCGGCACGAATGCCAGTCCCACCGGATTTCCGGTACCGCCCGGATCTTTTTCAATAAAAGCCTTAGCTGCCTCTCCAAGTTCATCCACGGTAAGGCATTTGTCGCCGTCCGGATCAATGTCCATTCCCAGCTCGTCCAGCCAGTCCTGACGGATAAATACTTCACATGGCGCGCTGTCGAGATTGGTTCCCGGCATTGCCATGAGTTTTCCGTCATAGGTTGCGGTTTCTAAGCATCTGCCGTCATAGGAGTCATAGATTTTCTTGATGCCGTCGCTGGCATATTCCTCATATACACTGCTTAAATCCTCTACCAGATCGTTTTCTACCAGCTCATCCAGGATATCCTTTGAGCCAACCCGCATCATATCCGGCAGCTCTCCGGACGCGATTGCCAGAGAAACCTGTCTGTCATAATCCTCGCCGTTTGCCTCGAACTCATCCTTTATCTCCACATTAAGACGCTCCTTCAGATATCTTGTGTAGGCATTGTCCTCATAGGTATCGCCGTCGGGAAACTTGGGGTTGGCAATGGTGCTTCTGCCCACAGTGCAGGAAACGGTCTCCTCATAGGCTCCAAGAGCGCCGTCAGCGGATTTTACCGCATCCTGTTTATCCTCTGTATTTTCTCCGCATGCTGCCAGGGACATTGTCATAGCTGCTGCCATTGATATACTGATTATTTTTCTGAACCTGTTCTTTTTCTTCATGTTGCCCTCCTGATTTTTCCTTTTATCTATAATGCTGTCTGCCGCCGCAGACAATAATGTTTTGTTGCTTTTTATAACGGCCG
>NZ_JBBMFP010000019.1:0-118756 GCF_040095955.1 Blautia caccae
AAAGCCTATTCTTAAGACTTTTCACCACTCATTATCATAGAAGAATCTTATTTACAGACTTTTCTTCATAGTCTCAAAATTTAAATTTGAAAACTGGAAATGGGTAAAAAAACGGTTCGCGGACATGACATCGCGAACCGTTTTGTCTACAGTCTGAAAGGTGCCATTACCGGCACCTTTATCAAAAATCGTCATATAGGAGGATACGAATATCCGCAATGCGCCACCCCTTCTCTTTTCCATTGCACAGGCCGCTGATACTGCAATTGGCTCACAGCTGCCTGTGATTATATTTATTAAAATTATAACAAATCCATTCTGATTCCGATATGGAACATGCGCTCAAAAATAGCACAATATGCTTATTATTCTACAATAGACGCAGTTTCTGATAAATACTTTTTTAGTAAATTTTTTCCAATCTCCTGGCTTTTAAATGAATGACTGCCCAACTTTTTTACAGGCATAATACCCAACAGAGAATTTGTCAAAAACATCTCATCATAATCTAATATCATATCAGGAGTTAAAATCCGTTCCTTAATTTTGCAGGAATCATATATATATTTTCGAATAATTCCCGGCAGCATGCCGCAGGACATTGGTGGTGCGATAATGTCTTTGTCCTTTACAAAAAATATATTTGTGGTAGCGCCTTCTGAAAGTTCTCCTTTTGTATTCAAAAATATTGGTTCCTGAATTCCCCTCTTCCTGAAGCTTCTTTTTTCCATTAGGCAATCACCATAATTCAAAGTTTTGTGATAGGTCAAAGGAGAGGTTTCATTGCGCCGAACAGCGGAATAATCTGTAATAAATCCTTTTTCATAATCTTTTTTACGGTATGTATTTGGCCTGGTGGAAATAAGTACATTTTCTTTTGAAACTGTAATTTTTAACACCTTACTTCCCTTCTGCATATCTTGATTTTCTAAGGTATTTTTTACTTCCCTCTTTATTTCATCCATGGATATATTCGTAAGATTTAAAAATTTTAGAGTATTCAAAAGCCGATCATAGTGGTGAGACAGAAGTATAGGAACTCCATCTTTAACTGCAATTGTTTCAAAAGCACCAATTCCAAAAAAAAATCCGTCATCTGCTATTATCATTTTTCTCCTTTCAAATCATGCTGCATAAAAACTTTTGTCATTATTCATCACCAATAGCTTCCAGAATAGCCTTTGCTTTCTGTAGGGTTTCTTCATATTCAAATTCTGAGTCAGATTCACAAGTAATCCCCCCTCCAACGCCTATATAATAGGTATCATTTTGATAAACAGCGGTACGTATAACAATATTAAAATCACAATCTCCATTAAAAGAAAAGTACCCGATAGAACCGGTATATAAATTTCTTCTATCATGTTCCAGTTCATCAATAATTTCCATAGAACGTATTTTGGGAGCGCCGGTAATAGAGCCACCTGGAAAAGTAGCTTCTATTAAATCAGTAGTCTGAATTGTTTTCTTCATTTTACCGATAATAGTAGTAACCAAATGAAACACTGTAGCATAAGTTTCTACTGCAAAATGCTCCGTTACTATCACGCTTCCTGGTTCACAAACATGATTTAAATCATTCCTTTCTAAATCTACAATCATCAGTAACTCACTACGGTCTTTGGAGGATTGTTGTAATTCTAATTTTAACTGTAAATCTTCTTTTTTTGTTTCTCCACGCTTTCTGGTCCCTTTGATTGGTCTTGTTTCTATATTACCATTTTTCACCTGCAAAAAACGTTCTGGTGAAGCACAGGCAATTTGATAATCTCCTCCTTGAAAAAAGACGCCAAAAGGAGATGGATTATATACACGCAAATAACGATAGACATCATAAGGTTCTTTCTGACTGTATATTTTTAATTGCTGTGTCATATTTGCAATATAAATATCACCCTCTATGATGTAAGAAATCATTTTTTCAATGGCTTTTTTGTAATCTTCTTTTGTAAAATTTGGAGAAAATAACGCAAGTTGATATTTTTTTGGGGGTTTTAGAGAAAGATTACAAGATTTAATTTCTTTTTCCAATTCTGTAATTGCTGTTTCCGCATCTTTAGTTTCACCTCTTGCGGTGATATAAAGTGCTTTTTCTTTTTTATCATCAATAATCAAGAAATCATAAAATGCAAACATAGCTTCCGGCATATGGATTTTTTTTGGATGACGGGTAGAAATATGTTCAAACTTTCTTCCATAGTCATACGAAAAGTAACCAATTGCACCGGAAACCAATGGTAATTTCGTTGGATTTTTTTCCTGATATTTTTGTAAGGCCTTTTTCATTCCAAATTCAAAAGTTTCAAACTGCGGTTCATCATTTTTATAAAAAACTCCATCCTCTTCTTTTAATATCAAATAAGGCTCTAAGCCGATAATCGAAAATTGCCCCAGTTGATTTTCAAGAGAAGAATCTAAGAAAACAGCCATTTTTCTATTTTTATATTGCTCAAAAATATCTTCTGATTTCACATAAAAATCTAATTTATGAACTATAGTTCTCATGTATCTTCCACCATCCTTTGCATAATTCAATATAATTTTTAAGTATTTCGTGACCATATTCAGTTAACACGGCTTCAGGATGAAACTGCACACCAAAAATAGGAAATGTTTTGTGATGAATACCCATAATTATTCCGTCTTCTGAGCGTGCATCTATCTCCAATTCATCAGGAAAGCTTTCTTCACTGATAATTAAAGAGTGATAACGAGTTACATTGTAATGTAATGGAAGTCCTGTAAACAATTCTTTTTGATTTGTCACTATTTTAGATACTTTACCATGCATGGGTTTTAATCCCTTTTGAACGATCGCTCCAAACACATGACCTATAATTTGATGTCCCAGGCAAACACCTAAGATTGGAAGTCTGCCCGCCATTTTATTAACAATTTCTTTGCAGTTTCCACAGTCTTCAGGGCTTTTAGGTCCCGGCGATATAATCAATCCTTCAATTCTTTTAAGGGATACTAAATCTTCAATTTCTTCCACAGAAATTTTATCATTACGCACTAACTCTACCTTTTCCCCTAATTCTTCCATATAACATACAAGATTGTACACAAATGAGTCATAATTATCAATCATTAAATACATTTTTTTCCTCCAAAAAAACTGCCAAAAAAGTCCTTTCAAAGAACTTTTTTGGCAGTCTTCCAATTTCTGGGCACACCGATTATTGAGATAATTCATTATATCAGATTTTAGTAAACTTGTCTAGTCTTTCTCATGTACAGGTTTTGATAAAAAAATGTCCGTGACGAAAAGAAAAGCATTGTGCAAAATACATAAAAGATTGCACCGTAATTTGTAAAAAATATAAGAAAAACCTTATGATTTGTAGAAATACAAGAAAACCCTTTGACATTTAGATGTGAAAGGAGTATATTTAAATGCATCAAAGCGAAAACGTTTTTGAAAGCGATATTGTAGGTGATTATATGGCAGTTTCTATTAAAGATGTGGCTAAAAATGCCGGTGTATCTGTAAGTACAGTTTCAAGAGCCTTGAATGGTTATACGGATGTAAATGAAAAAACGAGAAAAAAGGTTCAAAAGACAGTACGCGAATTAGGATATGTGCCAAATCAGAGTGCTAAGAATCTATCCTCTAAGTCAAAGAGAAATATGGCATTGATCATATCTGATTTGTATAAAAATGAAAGAATGGATGAATTTACCGGCAATATACTCAGGGGAATTTATGAGTATGTGAACGAAAGAGGAACCACTGTAGCAACTTATGGAATCAGCACGAAAATGCAGAAAGAAAAACTATTGGAGGATATGTGCAGTGAATATAGTCTTTCGGGCGTTATTATCATGGGTATGAAAATACAGGATGAATATTTAATAGAAGCAGGTAGACTGGATATTCCCTGCGTTGCTATTGATACAGTGCTTCAGGGGAAAAATATTGCTACTGTGATGACGAATGATGAAGCAGCTTTTGAAGAGATCACAGACTATGTGTTGGATCAGGGACATAGAGAGGTGGTTTTAATAAAAGGTAAAGAAGATGCGGAAGTAACACATAAACGTTACCGGGGATTCAAAAAAGCCATTGAAAAGCATAGAATAGATATAGATAACATAGGGATTTTTGATTGCTATTTTAATGAAGCAAAAGCATTTGAAAATACAAAAGCATACATAGAAAAATATCAAAAAACAAGAGCTACCGCATTTATCTGTATGAGTGATCTGATGGCGCTTGGTGTCTGCCGAGCAGTAAGTGAGTGTGGATACTCTGTACCAGAAGATTTTTCTGTAACGGGATTTGATGGACTTTATACCCTGGACTATATAAAACCGGGAATTACCACCATAAACCAGAATATCAGGGAAAAAGGATATGTGGGGATAAAAGTTTTAAATGATATGCTGAATGGAGAAGTGGTTTCTGACAGGATATTTGTTCCTCATAAACTTATTGTAAGAGATTCAGTAAAGAGATTAGATATTTAAAAAGCAGCAGAGCCTGCTTTTTAAAATATAATTTTTCAAAAACGTTTTTGGAAATAAATAACATTCTTTAGGAGGTAAAATTTATGAAAATCAAAAAAGTAACAGCATTGGTATTGGCGTCTGTTATGGCGCTTAGTCTGACGGCATGCGGCGGCAACAAAAATGAAACGTCAGAAGGTGGAGAGGCAAAAGAAAGCAAAGGAGTTATCGAATTAAAGTTCCCAACATATCTTGCTGGTGAAAATGTGGGAGCAACTTTCTTTCTTCCTGAAATAGAGCGTTTCAATGAAAAGTATGAAGGAAAGTATAAAATTACAGTTGAAGAAGTTCCTCAGGCCTCTTATGCAGATAAAATCAAACAGCTTGCCCAGCAGAATAAGCTTCCTGTTCTGGTGCATGCTCCAGGTTCAGGCGGTATTGATACGCAGTGGTTCAAACAGATTGTACTGGCCAATGACATGGCATACGACTTGACAGAATTTGCGGAGGAAAATCCAGATGTAGCAGCAAACTGGATTCCCGAATCAAGGGAATTTTGTACAGTAGATGGTAAATTAATCTGTAAACCAACGAGCGTGCTCAAACCTGTAGGCCTTTATTATAACAGTTCCATGTACACTCCGGATAAGGATATCAGGGATATGACGGTTGATGAATTTGTGGACAGCTTGGGAGACAACAAGATAGCGTTTATGACGGCAGAAAACGGCTGGACAACTGCCTTAATGCTGACAGCTCTGATCGCAAACGAAGAGGGCGGTGTTGAACTGCTGAACAGTAGTGTGAATGATAAATTATGGGATTACTCTGCTCCTGCTTTTGTAAACGGAGTTGCAAAATTGCAGACAATACTTCAGAATAATGCGTCATCAAATACGGTAGGTGCAGCATATGCAGACGCAGCAAATGCATTTATGAGCAAAAATGCGGCAGTCATTTGTAATGGTTCTTGGATGGCACCTGAATTTGAAGAAGGCTCAGCAGATAAATGGAGCAATGGTTTTAATGGTGAAGATGTAAAAGCAACCATTTATCCTGGAAATATTGCATTCGCAAACCCCAGTTCATACGGGGAATTCTGGATAGCCAATACAGCAACTGATGAAGAGAAAGAAGCGGCGGAGGCGTTCCTTGCATTTCGTGATTCTCAGGAGGAAATTGAGGAATTGGTATTGACAGAAGGCGGGGTTGCTCCTCAGCTTACTTATTCGGACAACTTTTTGGCAGAACTGAAAAAAACTCCTTTGTTATATGAACTGTCTGAAAGCATGAATGATGAAACCACCTATTGTGCGAGTCTTGGGGATGTATTCCCTGCGTCTGTAGCCGATACAGAATTTGGCAAGCTGCTTCCAAAACTCATTGACAACACACTGACACCGGAAGAGTTTTGTGATGAACTGACAAAGAAGGCAGAGGAAGCAAAACAGTAAAATTTTGAAAAAGGGCAGCAGGAAAAGAGTAATTTCTTAAATCGCTGCCTGTAAGGAAACAAGCTGTCCAAAGGGATTTTCACGTTTGAGACAGCTTGTTTTAGAAGAAAGGAGAGAAAATTTTTGGTCAAAAAACAAAAAGTTAAGATCAGTAAGCTGGAAAGAAGAAATTATAAATGGATATATCTTTTCTTGCTCCCATCCCTTCTGATTTTTCTGATATTTTACCTACAACCCATTATTACCGTATTTTATACATCACTGACAAAGTGGGACGGATTTAATACACCAGTTTTCATTGGATTAAAAAATTATATGGATATGTTTACAAATGATGCATTCCGTATCTCTCTGAAAAATATACTTTTGTGGTCCCTGATCGCCGGAACGCTTCATGTAGGATTCGGCGTTTTGGTTGCGTTCATCCTGTATCACAAACCAAAGGGATGGAAATTCACTCGTGCAGTATTTATGGTGCCTAACGTTATCTCAGCGGCGGCATGGGCCATGATTTACAGATTTATTTTCAATGATGACATGGGTATTCTGAACAACATTATCCGCAAAATCAACCCGGATTTTCACATACAGTGGTTTTATGAGTCACCGTATGCATTCTGGGCAGTTACATTTACCTGGTTATTCTATGCGGTTATTGTCACGCTGATCGTACTCAATGACCTGATGGCTATTCCCGAAGAATTGACAGAAGCGGCAAAAGTGGATGGTGCAACGGGCTGGCAGATTACACGTATGATCCATCTTCCGCTCTGCCGGAATGCCATTGGTACAGGTGTGATATGCTCCATTACTTCCCGTGTAGCTATGTATGAACAGATTGCGCTCACCACAGCCGGAGGTCCCGGAGATGATACCATGAACCTTCCAATCATTTTGGTAAAAGCTATCCAAGATATGAAATACGGCTACGCCAACGCCAATGGTGTGATTATGTTTATACTTGGACTGATTATCTTAGCCATAGTCAACAGAGTGTTTAAAATGAACGAAAGTGTTTATTAAGGAAGGAAGGTCATCATGGAAAAAATGAAAAAGAAGATCATAAAAATTTTTATGTATACAGTAATGATATTCACAATTATCGTATCTGTTTTTCCGATTATCTGGGTTATCATGTCCGCCTTTAAAACAAATGCTCAGATTTTATCAAGTCCCTTTTCACTGCCTACCAGTATCAAGTTTGATGCATTTGTGTATATTTTTGAAAAGTATAACTTTGTCCAATACTTTATTAATTCTGCGCTGATCTGTGTGGTATCAACAGCTGCTTCCCTTGTGATATTTGCAATGGGCGGATATGTAATAGCAAAATTTAGATTTCCTGGGAAAAGTCTTATTTTTGCACTGTTTACCATTACTCTTCTAGTTCCGGCACAGTCTAAGGCTCAGCCTTTGTTTTCACTGGTCATGAAGTTAAATCTGTACGATAATATCTGGGGGGTTACGCTGGTATATCTGTCCATGGGGCTTGCCATGTCTATGTTTATTTTGAAATCAACCTTTATGGCTATTCCAAAATCACTGGATGAGGCGGCAACTTTGGATGGAGCGGGATTTTTCACTATATTCTGGAAGATAAATTTTCCACTGGCAAAAAGCGGACTTGCCACCGCAGGGATTCTGATGTTCCTGAATAACTGGAATGAATATTTCTATGCGTCCCTGCTTACTTCTTCTGACAAGAACAGAACACTGCCGCTGGCACTGCAGTTTTTTACGGAATCATTCTCTTATGACTACACAAAATTATTCGCTGCCCTGACAATTGTCGTACTTCCAGGCATTCTTTTATATGTATGTGCACAGGAACAGGTACAGGCATCTGTGGCGGCTTCAGGGGTAAAAGGCTAATATAGGAAGAGAGGAAAGCCGATTTATGAATATGATGAAATACGATGCAGGAACCGGAGAACTGAAAAACTGGCTGATTCAGGAAAACGCTTTTGATGAGAGATATTTGGGAAAATGTGAAGCCATTTTTGCCCAGGGAAACGGATATCTTGGTGTCCGCAACGCTTTGGAGGAGGCATATACAGGAGAAGTAAGAAATACATTCGTTACAGGAACGTTTAATAAAGCTTCCAGGGAAGAAGTGACAGAGCTGCCAAATGCTGCGGATATGACTGGTATGACAATTATGATAGACGGTCATAAAATCAATCTGTCCCAGGGAGAATTGAAAGCATATAAAAGAACTATGAACCTGAAAAATGGAGAGGTTATCCGTGAATTTACATGGACAAGCCCTTCCGGTGTGACCATAAATGCCCGGTTTCAGAGAATTGTATCGCTGGCGGATGAACATGTGATGGCAGCAGCCCTCTGTTTATCAGTGGATAAAGACGCAGCAGTGAGCATTGAAACGGGAATAGACGGTAGTGTGACAAACAGCGGTTCTCAGCATTTCAAAGACCTGAAAAGAAGAATTTATGAAGCAAGGGACATGCAGTATCTGGCAAAGACCACAGAATCCGGAGTTTGGTTTGCACAGCACGCGGCATGCAGCTTGGATGCGGAGGCAGAGGTACTTCCTATTATGGGAAGGAGAACCCTGATGAATAAATTTAGCTTCAAGGTGCCGGCGGGGCAATCGATTCATTTTGAGAAGATTTCCATTCTGCATACCTCCCGTGACAAGGTATATGAAGGCATGGATGCGGAAAATATTACGGAAACGCTGAAAAAAGATGGTATGACAGCTTTGAAAGCCGCATTTGCCAAAGGTTATGAAGTGCTGAAACAGGAAAGTGAAAACAAATGGAAAGAATATTGGAAGGAAAGTGATATTCTTATTGAAGGAGATGCGGATTTTGACCAGTTGGCAGTTCGTTTTGCGTTGTATCACTTAAATATTATGGTAAAGCATGATGATAACCGTGTGGGAATCGGAGCAAAAGCCCTCACGGGAGAAGGGTATAAAGGTCATTCTTTCTGGGATACAGAGATGTTTATTCTTCCTTATTTTACCTTTACAAGGCCGCAGACAGCAAGAACACTGCTGGAATACAGATACAGGAATCTGTTTGGAGCGCACCTAAAAGCCAGAGAATGCGGTTATGAAGGTGCCATGTACCCTTGGGAATGTGCTTGGGTTGACGACGGTGAGGTGACTCCATTGTATATCGGAGCAGATGTTGTTACAGGAAAGCTGACCAAATGCTGGACAGGAATTATTGAACATCATATTTCCGCAGATATTGCTTATGCAGTGGAACAATATTACCTGATTACAGGTGATAAAGAATTTATGAAAAATTACGGTTATGAAATTATTCTGGATACGGCGCTGTTTTGGGCAAGCCGGTTACAGTACAATGCAGAGAAAGATAGGTATGAAATCCTTGATGTTATCGGGCCGGATGAATATAAAGAACATGTGGACAATAATACATACACAAACTATATGGCTGCCAACAATATGAGCCAGGCTCTTAAAATTATTGCTCAGCTTTCGGAGGAAGATTCGGAATCGTATCGAAAGCTGGATGAAAAATTGGATCTTTCTTATATTAAAGAAAAGATTGAAGCATGTATTGATAAGATTTACCTTCCTATCCCCAATGAGGATGGAATCATTCCTCAGTCTGATCAGTTTCTGAGTTTAAAAAAGCTGGATCTTACGAAGTATAAGACCTCCGATAAGGTGCTGACCATTTACAACGATTTCAATACGGAACAACTGAATCAGTATATGGTTTCAAAACAGGCAGATACTGTTATGCTGCTGTTTCTTCTGGATACATTGTTTGATCAGGAAATAAAACGTAAGAATTTTATTTTTTATGAAGATAAGACGCTTCATGATTCTTCTTTGAGTAAATCTACACATGCAATCCTGGCAAATGATCTCGGTCTGGAAAAAATGGCATATGATTTGTATGAGGGAGCATTGACCATTGATTTGGGAACTCAGATGAAATCTTCTAACGAAGGAATCCATAGTGCATCCGCAGGCGGCATATGGGAGAGTACGGTAATGGGATTCGGCGGTGTGAGAATGGAAGGTGAGCATATGCGCATTGCTCCAAAACTGCCGGAAAAATGGAATAGGCTTATATTTCCGTTATGCTTTAAGGGGAATTCTTTCATAGTCAAAGCTGATCATAAATCAGTTGTGGTAGAAAACAATGGGAAAAAGGATGTTGCGATCCTTCTTGGAAAAGAAATGGTGACAATAGCAGCAGGGCAGAAAGTTAAAAGAAATCTATAGGGAGAGACATAACTATGAAATATCAAGGCGTCATTTTTGATCTGGACGGTGTAATCTGTCATACTGATGATTATCATTACCAAGCATGGAAAAGGCTGGCAAATAAACTTGGAATTTACTTTGATGAAACCATTAACAACAGACTAAGAGGGATAAGCCGTATGGAGAGTCTGGACATTGTTTTGGAAAAATACCATAAGACTCTCACCTGGGAAGAAAAAGTGAAGTATGCAGAAGAAAAAAATACCTTCTACAAGGAACTCCTTAGAAAAATGTCACCTGCCGATTTAAGCCTGGAAGTAAAGGAAACCTTGGATCAGCTTAAAGGAAAAGGTTTAAAACTGGCTATAGGCTCATCCAGTAAAAATGCGGGTTTTATTCTGGAAAGAATCGGGCTGGCCGCATATTTCGATGCAGTTTCTGATGGGAACAATATATCTAATTCAAAACCGGATCCGGAAGTATTCTTCAAAGCAGCTCATTTTATGAAGCTGGAACCAAAAGACTGTCTGGTTGTGGAAGATTCAGTAGCAGGACTACAGGCGGCAGTAAACGGAAACATGGATTGCGCAGCAATGGGTGATGCTGTGAAATCAGAATTGGCCGCCTACCAGCTTCAGAATTTTAAAGATTTACTGACGGCGGTGGAGGATGGCTTACAATGAAATGATGAATAGAAATATATCTGGTTTTGTCAGAGCGTTTATTTGGAGGAGGACTTTGTATTATGGAAAAAGCATGGTGGAAAGAAGCTGTAGTATACCAGATTTACCCTCGTAGTTTTATGGATTCCAACGGAGACGGAATCGGAGATCTGCAGGGTGTTATCAGTAAGCTGGATTATCTAAAGAAGCTGGGGATTGACGTTGTGTGGATGTCGCCCTGCTATAAATCTCCAAATGATGATAATGGATATGATATCTCTGATTACAGGGATATTATGGATGAGTTTGGAACAATGGAAGACTTTAGGGCGCTGCTGACGGGAATTCATGAAAGAGGAATGAAACTGATTATGGACCTGGTAGTAAATCATACTTCAGATGAACATCCATGGTTTATAGAATCCAGGAAATCTAAAGACAATCCTTACCGGGATTATTATATCTGGAGGGATGCAAAAGACGGAAAAGAGCCAAACAACTGGACCTCATATTTCTCAGGTCCTGCATGGGAATTTGATAAGACAACAGAGCAGTATTATCTCCATCTATTTACAAAAAAGCAGCCGGATTTGAATTGGGAGAACGAAAAAGTACGCTATGAAGTCTACGATATGATGAAATTCTGGCTGGATATGGGATGCGACGGATTCCGCATGGATGTTGCAAACCTGTATTCTAAAGTACCGGGACTGCCGGACGGGGAGCCGCGCCAAGGAAGGATTGGGGCTGAGAATTATCAGAACGGTCCCCGCATTCACGAATTTTTTCATGAGATGAACAGGGAAGTGCTGTCTAAATACGACATCATGACCGTAGGAGAAATGTCAGATGTCTCTCTTGAAGAGGCATTAAAATATGCAGGTAATGATAAAAATGAACTGAATATGGTATTCCAGTTTGAGCATGACGATCTGGATACCCTGGATGGGGAACGTTGGGCCTATAGAGAGGTTCCTCTTTCCGAATTAAAAAGAGTTTTTAGTAAATGGCAGACTGCAATGGACGGTAGAGGATGGAACAGCCTGTACTGGACAAACCACGATCAGCCCAGAACCGTCTCAAGAAGAGGAAATGATAAAGAGTTCCGAAAAGAGAGCCAGAAAATGCTGTATACCATGTTGATGACCATGCAGGGAACGCCCTATATCTATCAGGGAGAAGAAATCGCAATGACAAATGTTTCTTTCGACATTGAGGACTACGATGACGTGGAAATCCGTAACTGCTGGAGAGAGCGCGTGGTAAACGGAAATGCTGATCCCGAAAAACTGCTTGATGGCATTCGTTACCGTGCGAGAGATAATGCAAGAACACCTATGCAGTGGGATGATACAGAAAATGCAGGCTTTACCACAGGAAAACCGTGGCTTAAGGTGAATCCCAACTACAGGGAGATTAACGTAAAAGAAGCGCTTGCGGATGCAGATTCCGTTTTCTATTATATGCAGAGGCTTATCCGTATGAGAAAAGAAAATAAAGTTGCCGTTTACGGGGATTTCAAAGAGTATGAACCGGAAAACGAACAGCTTTATATTTATGAAAGAAACTTTGAAGGGGAAAAGCTGTTTGTAATTCTGAATTTTTCAGGGGAAAAAGCTAAGTTCCATATACCAGAAGAATGGAAAGATCAGAATACGGAGCTTTTGATCAGCAACTATAAAGGGGGAGCGTTGCAAGACAGAGAAATGCTTCCATACGAAGCGGCTGTGTATCTGAAAGTTAGATAAGCTTCCTGTTGCTTGCAGCCTCTTTTGACACTATCTGGAAATATATTGACGTTTGGAGGAAACAGTATGAGAGACATAAAGGCCAAAAACGAGGCAGTGATACAAGGTAAACATTACCGATTTACGGTGCTGACCCCCTGTCTGATAAGAATGGAATACAGTGAAAGCGGGAAGTTTGTGGATCAGGCCACCCAGACAGTGGTAAATCGTACCTTTCCGGTTCCGCAGTTCCGATTGGAGGAAACAGATTGTGAACTGAAGATCGTTACTTCTAAGTTGAGGTTGACATACAATAAAAAGCCCTTTTCTTCAGTGGGACTGAAGATTAACATTAGCGGAAATTTTCCGGGGATCCTGCCGGTATGGCATTATGGAGATGCAGTTTGTGATTTAAAGGGAACGGCCAGGACGCTGGATGGGGCTGATGGTGCGATACCTTTAGAAACGGGAATTTTATCTGCACAGGGCTTTAGCCTGCTGGATGATGGGGGAACCATGCTTCTGGATGAAAATGGATGGATTGCCAGTAGAGAGGACGCTGATGGGAAGGATTTATATTTCTTTGGTTATGGAAGAGACTATATCACATGTTTGAGGGATTTCCATATTCTCACAGGGGAAGTTCCGCTGCTGCCTAAGTTTGCTCTTGGAAACTGGTGGAGCAGATATTACAAATATACGGAAGAAAGTTATCTGAGACTGATGGATCGGTTTGCACAGGAGGAAATTCCTTTTACCGTGTCTGTATTAGATATGGACTGGCACATTACAGATGTGGATCCTAAATACGGAACCGGTTGGACCGGATATACCTGGAACTTAGACATGTTTCCTGATCCAAAGCGTTTCATGGATAAATTGCATGAAAAAGGGCTGAAGGTCACGCTGAATGTGCATCCGGCAGATGGTATAAGAGCCTTTGAAGACTGCTACAAACCTTTTGCGGATTATATGGGGGTTTTGGCAGAGCAGGAAGATCCGATTCCCTTCCAGCCAGGAGACGAGAAGTTTATGAAGGGATATTTTGATTATGTGCATCATCCTATGGAAAAGCAGGGGGTGGATTTTTGGTGGATAGACTGGCAGCAGGGAAATAATTCAGGAATCGAAGGATTAGATCCCCTGTGGGTGCTGAATCATTACCACTATGAGGATAGCAGGAGAAGTGGAAAACGTGGGCTGATCTTCTCAAGATATGCAGGACCGGGAAGCCACCGCTACCCTGTGGGATTTTCAGGCGACAGTGTGATCACCTGGGAAAGTCTTGATTTTCAACCTTATTTTACCGCGACTGCATCCAATATAGGATATGGCTGGTGGAGCCACGATATCGGCGGTCATATGCAGGGAATCAAAAATGACGAACTTGCAGTGCGCTGGCTGCAGTTTGGAGTGTTTTCACCTATTATGCGCCTGCACAGCACCTGCAATGAATTTAATGGAAAAGAGCCCTGGAGATACAATTCTATTGCAGAAAATATAATGAAAAAATATCTGCGTCTGCGCCATAAACTGATTCCCTATCTGAACACCATGAATCTGCGGGCTAATCAGGAAAGTATGCCTTTGATACAGCCCATGTACTATCATAATCCATTACAGGAGGAGGCTTATCATGTGCCGAACGAATATTATTTTGGTTCAGAACTCATAGTCTGCCCTATCACTTCACCGGTGGATAAGCGTACAGGAATGGCAAAATTTGCCGCATGGCTGCCGGATGGGATATGGGTTGACTTCTTTACAGGCGTGACTTATGAAGGTGGCAGAAACGTGGACTTTTACCGTGGAATTGATAAGATTCCTCTGTTGGCAAGAAGAGGTAGCATCGTACCTCTGGACGGCAGGGAAACGGGCAATGAACTGACCAATACAGATATCCTGGAACTTCATGTTTTCGCAGGAGACTCCGGAGAATTCTGCCTGTGGGAAGATGATTCCGATGCTGCAGAATTTGACCAAAATAGCTGGGCAAAAACTAAAATGCAGTACCATTGGGATGAAAATGCCCGGCTGACGATTCACAGAGCGCAGGGAAATCTGCAGGTCCTTCCTTCAAAGAGGGCATATAGAATTTGCCTTGCGGGCATGAAAGAAGGCTGTGACCCTAAAGTTCTCGCTGGAGGAAGAAAACTAAAGGGCATCAGCAGTAAATACTGTGCCGAAACAGGTTTTACTTGGATAGAAATTCCGGAGATAGATGTCACGGAGGATGTTATTATAGAAATGAACCAGGCTGCGGAAGGGGAAAATCAGATTGTACAGAGAATTTTTGACTTTCTGAATCAAGCTGAAATTGAGTTTGATCTAAAAACACGCATAATATCTGTTGTGCGCCAGCTGGAAACAGGAAAGAAACCTGTATATGTGCTTGGACAGTTACAGGCAATGGACCAGCCGGAAGAACTTATGGGGCCGCTGTGGGAAATTATTACGGCATTTGAAGAGTAAACGAAATTCACTGTCCGCTCACACTGCTTGTGAGCGGCAGTTTGGTTTTTATTCAAGATATCACCTTCTTTCCTTTTTGTTTAGATGTTAAATATATTATATATAATTAATATATTTTGTAAAAAGCTAAAAATAATTAATATATAAAACGTATGAATATAGGGGTTAGTAAATTGGCTATTATAATGACTATTATGCAAATAGTATTGTTATAAAGAAATATATTTGATATGATACGATTAGGGAGGAAAGCAAGATGAATTTAATCGATAAGATAAAACATAATAAAGATAAATTTATGGAGATACAGGAACAATTAGAACCCATGTATTTAGAAAATTACGAAGAAGCGTTTCGTATATCGTATACACACAATTCGACTGCTATAGAGGGTAATTCACTTACCCTCTTAGATACTAAGCTGGTGCTTAGTGATAAAGTATCCGTAGGCGGCAAAGATCTACGTGAGATTTATGAGGTGATAAATCATGACAAAGCATATCGTTATATAAAGCAATGCATCAAGGATAAAAAGGCTCTGTCAGAGACAATCGTGAAACAGATACACAAGATTTTAGTAGAGAATATATTTCCGGGTGGAAATTATCGTATTGGAGATGTATTTATAGGAGGAAGCCAGCATGAACCGCCGTCTCCTCAAGATATGATACTTCAAATGAAACATTTCTATAGAGATCTGGAATATAAATGTGTGCTAGAAACTACAGAGCTTGCGGCCTGGACACATGCTGAATTTGTCAGAATCCACCCGTTTATAGATGGAAACGGGCGTACTGCACGACTTCTTATGAATTATCAGCTGATGGATGGCGGGCTACTGCCAATTAATATTCTAAATGAGAACAGGCAGGAGTATTATAAATGTTTGGAAGAACATCATTTACATGGAAATCTGGAGCCTTTTCATGAAATGGTGATGAAGCTGGAGGAGATGGAGTTAAAAAAATACCTTCATCTGGCAGCGCAGCAAGGACTGGTAACAGAAAATGAAATTTTATGAATCCTTGGAAATATTAAGAACATACTCTGGCAGGAGTTATGAATGTGGCAGTGTCATTCATTGGAGGATGATAAACGAATGAAAAATTTAAGTGTAATGATCAAACCAGTATCCGGAATGTGCAATATGACATGTGATTATTGCTTTTACTGTGATGAGGCCAAAAAAAGAGAGAAGAAATTTTATGGACTTATGAGAGAAGAAACATTGAAAAATATAATCAGAAGGACGATGCTTCAGGCAGAAGGCGTTGTCAGTTATACATGGCAGGGAGGAGAACCTTCTCTGCGTGGATTGGATTTCTTTCAGAAAGCAGTCTGGTATCAGCAGAAGTATAATCGCAGCCATGTACGTATCATCAATGCTTTTCAGACAAATGGATATGCTGCTACAGATGAATGGTGCCAGTATTTTAGAGACAATCATTTTCTGGTTGGATTGTCAGTAGACGGTACACAGGAAATTCATGATTCCATGCGTCATGATAAGAAGGGGAATGCAACATTTCTGAAGGTAGAAGAGACTTCAAGACGGCTAGATAAGTATGGTGTGGATTATAATATTCTTACCGTAGTGACTCCGAAAGTTGCAGATTGTATACACAATATCTATCAGTCCTACAAGAAACGAGGCTGGAATTATCAGCAATATATAGCCTGTTTGGATCCATATGGAGAAGGACATGGAAAAACACCATATTCAATCTCGCCGGAACAATATGGGCAGTTCCTTTCAGAACTGTTTGGATTGTGGTATCAGGATTTAAAAAATGGATGCCATCCATATATTCGGCAGTTCGAAAATTATGTGGGACTGGCGGCAGGTTATATGGCTGAATCCTGTGAGCAGCGAGGAAGTTGTGGCGTGCAGTATGTGGTAGAGGCGGATGGAAGTGTATATCCGTGCGATTTTTATGTAATGGATGATTTTTATCTTGGCAACCTAAATGCAGATATCCTTTCGCAGATTGATGAAAAACGTGAACAGATCGGATTTATAGATCGTTCGCTTAAGCTGGATGAAGAGTGCAGGAAGTGTAAATATTTCAGGTTATGCCGTGGAGGCTGCATGCGGAATCGGGAACCACATGAAAATGAAGGGATGTATCGAAATTATTTCTGCAAAGGATATCAAACATTTTTTGACCAGTGGTATGAGTTGATCATGCAACTGGGAGCTATGGTAAAAAAATAATAAAAATGCTTCGATTATTTTTCAGACCACCATTCGGGAGTATTCGAAGTTAGCAATGACTGCTGGAATTCTGTTGGAGGAATTCCAGTGGTCTTTTTAAATACCCGGCTGAAATAAAGTGGATCGGGGAAACCTACCATAGGTGCAATGTCTGACAGGTACATTGTATTTGTTGCAATTAGATCTTTGGCTTTTTCAACTCGAAGTTCAGTAAGATAACGCATTGGTGCAACGCCCATCCGTTTTTTGAATATGTGAGAAAAATAGCCGACACTTAATTTACAATATTTCGCCATTGATTCAACACTCCAGTTATCTTTATAGCGTTGGTGAAGCTGCATAACAAGTCGGTCAATAGAAAAGTCGTTTTCCAATGGAGAGAGAATCTTTTGATGGGAGCGGGCGATGATGGCTAATATCTGAAGAAAATTACTTAAGACAACATCTTCGAAAAATGCTTTTTTTAATTGCAATTCGATAATCGTTTCCTGGAAAAGGGTTTTTAGCAGTATATGTTCTCCGATATAGCAGTTATGTAGCTGGTATTTATTGATGATATTTATACAGTTACTACCGGTAAAATGAATCCAATATATTTCAGGATGTTCCTTTGCATAATAAGAATAGGTTTGAGGCTCCTGCGGACGGAAAAGAAGGATATTTCCAGCACCTAAAGCATGCCATTCCTTATTCATATAGTAGTGTCCGGCACCTTTGTAAATATATATAAGCTGATAATCGACTCTTCCCGCTGAACGGTTCTGAGAGTAATCCTTTGTTTTGAAAACCTGCATACCACAACAGTTGACTGATAATGGACTTGAATCATCTGCAAATCCAGTTGCACGTCTTTCATTTCTTAAATGCCCCGAAACATTAATCATAAAAATCCTCCTTCCTTTTGAAAAATGTCCTTTTGTTAAGAAGAATATAGCATAGAAAAGCAGAATTGTCCATGCAAAACACAAAATCAGATATGGAAATGCAGGTATATAAGCACTATATTAAAATCAAGGAATGAGCAGAATAGGCCATAACACGTAAAATTGAAGGAGGATATAACATGAAGAAACAATTGATATTCCTGATGACGGATACAACCAGAAAAGATATGGTCGGATGCTATGGCAATCCAAGGATAAAGACACCAAATCTGGATCGCCTGGCTGAGGAAGGAATCCGTTATGAGAATGCGTATACCTGCCAGCCAGTCTGTGGGCCAGCCAGAAGTGCAATCTTCACTGGTACGTTTCCACATACCAACGGCATGGTAACAAACAGCATTGCTATGGGGGATAATGTGAAAACGGTAGGTCAGAGACTGTGCGACAATGGCATTAATTGTGGCTACATTGGTAAATGGCACCTGGATGGTTCGGATTATTTTGGAAATGGACGATGTCCAGAAGGTTGGGATCCAAATTACTGGTATGATATGAAAACTTATCTGAATGAATTAAGTGATGAGGATAAAGTGAAATCCAGAGATCCAAAAGAAGCATATAAAGAAGGTTTTTCGGAAGAATTTACTTATGCACACCGCTGTTCAAATCGTGCGATTAAATATCTGGAAGAGTATAAAGATGAAGACTTCTTCTTAAGTGTATCTTATGACGAGCCTCATGGACCTTCTCTCTGCCCAGAACCGTTCAATCATATGTACGATGGTTTTAAGTTTGACAGTTGTCCTAATTTCCAGGATGATCTATCTAAGAAACCATTAATGCAGCAGCTTTGGTCTGGCAAGAATTTACATGCGACAGAAGATGAAATTAATCAGCCTTCTGATGGATTATCCTTATTCCTTGGATGTAATTCTTTTGTAGATTATGAGATTGGACGGGTATTGGACAAGATTAAAGAAGTAGTACCGCATGCGATGGTCATATTCACGTCTGATCATGGAGATATGTTAGGAGCACACAGGCTGTTTTCAAAGAATGCAGCGGCATACAAAGAAGTGGCAAATATCCCATTGATCATCAAAGGCGGAGTAAAGGGATGCGTAGTAGACACGATGGCATCCCATATTGATATTGTTCCGACGATCATGGATTACTTTGCACTTCCAATTCCGAAATTACTGGAAGGAAAGAGCATGCTTCCGCAGATTTATGATCCATCCAAAGAAATCAATGATGTAGTATACACAGAATTTACTAGATATGAGATTGATCATGATGGATTTGGTGGTTTGCAGATTATGAGAGCAGTGATGTCCAAACGTTATAAACTGGTCATTCATCTGTTAGACAGTGATGAATTTTATGATCTGGAGAAAGATCCATATGAGATGAATAACCTAATCAACGATGAAAGTTATACAGAAGTCAGGAATGCAATGCATGATAAGCTGATTGCACATATGAACAACACAAGAGACCTGTACAGGGGGTATCAGTGGAGTCTGCGGCCATGGCGAAAAGATTTTGTACCGAATTGGGAGAATGAAGGTTATACAAGGCAGAGAGAGAATGAAGAGTATGAACCAAGACAGCTGGATTATGATACAGGACTTCCAATGGAATCAGCAGTCAGAAAGAAATGTTAGAGGGAGAAGGAGAGGATACGATGGAGGAAAAGAAATATTTAAAATGGTATAACAAAGTGGGCTATGGTTCTGGAGATATTGCAGGTAATGTGGTGTTTGCATTCCTGTCATCTTTTATTATGATTTATCTGACCAATACGGTAGGATTGAATGCTGGTGTGATCGGTTCGCTGATTGCAGCATCAAAAGTATTGGACGGTATTTCAGATGTTATATTTGGTTCCATGATTGATAAGACACATACGAAAATGGGTAAGGCAAGACCTTGGATGCTCGGGGCATATTTGGGTTGTGCTATCACGTTAATCGCAGCATTTTCCGTACCCACTACCATGGGTAAGACATCACAGTATGCCTGGTTTTTTATTACATACTTACTGCTAAATGCAGGATTCTACACAGCAAATAATATAGCATATTCTACATTGACAGCCCTGATTACAAAGAATGGAAAAGAACGTGTACAGATGGGATCTATCCGTTTCATGTTCGCATTTGGAACAAGTTTTATCATTCAGACAGTTACCGTGGGTCTTGTTGAAAAACTTGGCGGCGGAGCTTCTGGTTGGAGAACTATCGCAATCATCTATGCTATCATCGGTCTGATTTCCAATACAATTACTGTATTTTCTGTAAAAGAACTTCCAGAAGAAAAACGCAGTAATGGAGATACAGAAACAGCAGAAGAAAAATACAGCCTGATCGAATCTATCAAAATGTTGATTCACAATAAATATTACCTGGTAATCCTTGTAGTAGATATTCTTCGTCAGACTTATTCAGCAATCATTAACATGGGAATCTATTACATGACATATGTACTTGGAAAAGCAGAACTTTTGGGGACATTCTCCGGTGCCATTAACTTGGCATTGATCATTGGTCTTGCATTCCTGCCGGCTTTGGTTGCCAAATTCAAAGGATATTATAAACTAAACTTCTCTGGATATCTCATAGCAGCTGCAGGACGTGGAATTGTAATTGTTGCTGGTTATATGGGAAATGTTCCGCTTATGTTAGCAGGTACTGCAATCGGTGCAATTGGCATGGCTCCCTGGCAGGGCAACTTAAATGCATTAGTTGCTGAATGTTCTGAGCATACATTCCTGCAGTACGGTAAGAGAATCGATGGAACTATGTTTTCCTGCACATCTATGGGATTAAAAATTGGTAGTGGATTTGGAACAGCGATCGTTGGATGGCTTTTGGACTTCGGTGGATTTAATGGACAGCTGGCAGTTCAGTCACAGTCTTGCATCAATATGCTTCACTTTATGTATCTGTGGCTGCCAATGTTGATCAATATCCTGGTTGCTCTTCTATTAACACAATTAAATGTAGAAAAGGCAAATGAAAAATTGAGATTACAGAAGGCGATTGAGACAAAGTAAAAAAGGAAGAGGCGGTTCTTTTTTGAGAGCCGCTTTATTTAGCACTCATTAGAATCAGCAATGAGGCAAAAACGAGAAAAAAACTGAATCACTGCTGCGAACGGGCGGGCATATCCTGATATGTTTGGATATGCCTGCCTGTTTTTGCATATCCTTTTGTCATGACATAAACGGCAGTCGTTTGGATATCGTATTCCTCCAAAAACTGATGAATAATGTTCCGTTTTCCTTCCGTCATTTGCACTCTGTGTACGGGTTTCTTTTGTCTTGCCATTATAAAGAGTCCTCCTATGATTTTCATTTTATCATAGAAGGACCTTATATTGTGACGCACAGCTTGCCGAAAGCAATTTTCAAACACTTTTTGATGTTCATACGGCCTTTGGGATCTATGTCGTAATATTGAAACTGTGTGGTATCTGTAGTAATTTTATGATGGGATCTGAGTTCAAATCGTCTCAGTAATCTATTAGGGGCAACCTTCCCGAATCAAAGGCAGATAGATTCTTTCTTATCTGCCTGCTTTGTGTAAAAAAATATATTCTCTATTTCGCAGAGCTCAATATTCTGCGAGAGATACGCTGTTTTGCGGGATTTTCTAATCTTTTTGTAACCTTTGACGGCTCTTTTTGACGGCGTATGGATTTATATCCCATTCAGCTTTTCCATATTTTCACGTTTGAGTCTCAAAGAGGAATGAACATAACGCTCCAGTGTGATTCGTGGGTTGGAATGACCAAGGATCTCGGACAGACTTTTTAGTTCAAAACCAACCTCCACACAGCGTGTCGCAAAGCTGTGGCGCAGCGTGTGGAAATGTACTCCGCTGAGGCCGCATTCTCTTGTATAATGCGCCATACGGTATTGCAAAGTCCGGGGCTCCATATAACGGCCTTTCTCCCCGGTCAGGATATAAGCCGCCGGATTTTGCGCCTCCCATATTTTACAAAGAGCTGCAAGATCCTGATTTAATGGGATGATCCGTACAGATGCTCCGCTTTTCGGACGGTCGATCACGATCGCTGTTTTTCTGCCCTGTGTATCTTCCGGCTGTTTTAAACGCTGCATGGTCCTGCTTACCCGTAGCGTATGCTCCTTGAGAGAAAGATCCTGCCAGGTCAGAGCACAAAGCTCTCCGATCCTTAGTCCTGTATATAATGCCAAAAACACACCAAATTTACAGGTATCCATACCATTCAGCAAATAGTTTTTAAAGCGCTGCTGTTCATCATAAGACAAGACCCGCATTTCTTTTATGTTTTCCTTCGGATATACGATGTTCGGGGATTTGATGGAGCTATTCTGTTTTTGAGCATAATCTAACACAGAATGGATGACCACCAGGATATCTTTTACTGTTTTGGGAGCAAGTTTCTTTCTGTGGAACAATTCGTGGCTGAACCTTTCAATCTGGACTTCTGTAAAAGTTTCTGCCAACTGCCTCCCCAGTTGGGGCTTGATATGATTTTCCAGCATATTTTCATATTTTACTAAAGTAGATTTTTTTACCTTGCTCCGTTTTAATAAAAGCCATTCATCGCAATAGTATGAAAAGACTTTTTTTCCGTCTTGTTCCACTGCGGGCCGGCGTTCAATGAGTCCCATCTTGGCTTTGGTGACTTTTTCTTTCGCTTCACTGTAAGTCTTTCCGTAACAATATCCGTAATGAGGCCTGCCATCCAGAGCATCCTTCTTCAAATACCGTGCTTCCCACCTCCCATCCTTTCTTTTGTAAATGTTCTCTCCTTTTCTGCTCATGAAAAAAACCTCCTTTGAAACGTTCCTTCATTGCCTAACATAAAAATCCTCTGCAGACTGTCAAGTTTGACGGCATCTTTGACGGCGTTAAAGCTCTCCTGTACCGACTATTTGGAAAAAAAAAGTGAAAACACCTTTCTGAAGGCTAAAAAAATGGCTAGTTTCCGAAAAAAGCTCTCAAAAATGAAAATTATACCTTGAGAATTACGATTTTTTGTGTTATTCTAAAAGCATGGAGTATTGAGCTCTGCGAAAGAGCATTATGCAACATCCTAATTATATGATTGCCAAAAATAAAATGATAATACTGGCACAATAGTTGGAAATTTATGTGTAAGCAAGTGCCCGGCTTTATAGCTGCCATATGCAGACACAAATAAGGAGGTTAGGGTATGAATCATCATTATTCATCTGGGAAATGCAGATTACTAAAGCGGATTTTCTCAATTTGCATCGCTTTGTTAATGGTCTGCAGCGTTTCCGTTCCCGTTTTTGCTGCAAGTGTGGGCAATGATACGGATGATATGGATGGTAATATGGTGCAGCAGCCTGCACCGGCAATTACCTACAATTTTTATGCGGAAGGAGAGCTGTACGACAGTCAGATTATCCAAGACGGGGAGGCGCTGTCAGAACCTGCCGCTCCGGAAAAGGACGGCAGTATTTTTGATGGTTGGTACAACTCTGAGACGGACGGCGAAAAATTCACGGACTTCTCCCAGAAAAGGGTGACCGAGACCGCAGCTGTAAACCTGTATGCAAGGTGGCAGGAGGTACAGGATACATCATCGTTAGATGAGGAAGGGATTGAAGAGGAAGAACCATTAGAATCTGCGGATCTTTTGCTTCAAAAATCGGTTTCTGTTTTACAGTCTGAATCTGCGGAGGAAGATCCCAACTTTATAGTGGTTGAGAAGAAGTTTGTCGGAATTAAAAAAGACCAGATTCCAGATAATTTCCAGATCACTGTAGCATCAGGTACTGCTGAGTACGTGCTGACTAAAAATACAGATTCATGGACGGAGACCGTGGGTGAGGATGGAACTGTAACCTGGCGTTGGAAGGTTACGGGAGTAGGCACGGGCATCTATACGGTTAGTGAACAGAACGAAAATATTTCTGATTATAATGTGGTAAAAACCGGAGAAGGCAGCGTTGAGGTTAAGGCAGCAGAAATAGGAATTAGAGTGAAAAACCATGAGACAACATGCAGCCATACTAATTGGCCGGTAAAAATTGAAGGAGATCAAAATGTTCTGTTTGCTGCAACACTTACACAGGGCGGGGTTGCTGTTATTTCAAAAGAGTCCCTGCCGGCATCACAAAGAGCTGCAGTTGCAGAGGAGGTTACCAAAATAAATGGTCCGTGGAAAAACCCTGTATACTTTTACAGCATTGCAGAACAGAACCAGAGTGGGCAAGGGTTTGAACTCAACGGAGCTACCATTACTTATGACGCCGATAGCGGTGAAGTCATCATTGGTAATACAAGTAACTGGCAGCATGTTGCGACATTAGGGTATTCTATCTCCCAGGCAAGTAATCCGGAAATCAGTATCACAAATACATATACACCTTCCACACGGGATATCACTATTAAAAAAGTAGTAACCGGTGGATTGGGGGATGTGCAGAAAGACTTTAACTTTACTTACAGTTATACCAATGCATCCGGTGTTAAGACGGGTTCGTTCACTCTGAAGAATGATGGGACATATACCATCGCTGGTATTCCTGTGAGTGGGGAATTGACATTGACAGAGACTAATGCAGAGGGGTATGTGACCACTGCCCAATATGGAGCATCCACTGTCTCAGTGTCCGGGAATAAAGAGAATGCTGTCAAGAGTATGGCTATTACAATCAATAAAGATGACAACATGATCACGGTTACCAATCACAAAGAGGCTATTCCGGATACCGGAGTATATATGGACTCCCTGCCATATATTCTGATATTCGCTCTTGTCATTGCAGGTACGGCTGTATTGATCTTCCGTAAATGCAAAAGGCGTTACATTTAAAATGTTGGAGGGGCAGTGACTGGAAAGCGTATAATGAAACAACAAAAAAGACAGAACCGCAGTGCGAAAACAGAGCATACTCTGCCGGAGACCGGCACAGAAACCGATATAAATAGACGGGCGGTGAACCGTGAGCATGAGAAACTTATACAGTGGTTTCGGACCGTAAAATTTCGGAAAGTCCTGATCGGCGGAGTGGATGAGGCACAGATTTGGAAAAAGCTGGAGGAATTAAATAAACTCTACGAAGCTGCCATCAGTGCGGAGCGGACAAGGTATGATGTATTGCTCCGTGAGCATACAAAAAATTGTAATGCTCTGATTCGCAAATATAAACAGCAATTGGCAGAACTCATTTCCGAGAAGAATAAACAGAATACTGAATCAGGAAGAAAGGAGCAGGGATGATGCATACCGAACAGACATCTGAATGCTCGCAGGTCATCCGGAAACGGCGGGAGCAGGCAGAAATAAGGAAAGGCTATGCCAGACTGTCAGGACAGGTTCTGGCAATAGCAGTGACCGGCTTTTTACTGTTTACGCAGGTGTTTTTGGCCACCCAGGCTTCGGGGAATGATATGTTTCCGGCAGTGAAGGACGGAGACCTTCTGATTGGATTCCGTTTACAAAAAGAATTATCAAAAAATGATATCGTTATCTATGAGACAGAAGGGCGGCAGAGAGTCGCCCGGATCCTTGGTAAAGAGAACGATGTGATCACATTAGATGACACAGGCTCGCTGCTTGTTAATGGGACAGTCCAGGGCAATGAGATCCTTTTCCCGACCTATGCAAAGGAGGGGATGGAGTATCCCTATACGGTTCCTAAGGGCTGCGTTTTTGTTTTAGGAGACTACCGGACGCAGGCTGAAGACAGCCGTGATCATGGCTGTGTGAAACTGGGGGATGTGAAAGCGAAAGTGATTACAATCCTCCGCAGACGGGCGCTATAAGCCTAAAGTGGTATATAGGCGGAAAACGCTTATATAGATTAAAAATTTTATATGGAGGTACTTTTTTATGAAAAGGACAAAAAAATTATTTGCAGTTCTTCTTACAACAGTGACAATGCTCTGTATGGGCACGACTGCTTTTGCAGCAGAAGAAGATCCTGCAAACACAGATGCAACAAGTGTAACGATTACAAAAAAATATGTAGCTGCCAATGAGGGGACAATATCACCAGCAGAAACCTTCACATTGACCCAGCAGGGCGATGGTGTAGTAACAGATGGGGAAGCTGCCAGCGCTCCGGCACTTGGAGCCGTCACAGGAGCAGTATTTGCAGAAGGTGTTGCAACAGAAGAGGGTGCAACCGCAGAAATCACTGTGAATCTTCCGGTGTATGAAAGAGTCGGTGTCTATACCTACACACTGAAAGAAACAGATAATAAGACTGCTGGTGTTACATACTACAGCAAAGATATCAAACTGGTCGTAACCGTTATCCAGGGAGAGGACGGAAAATTAAGGGTCGCCGGCGTACATACAGAAGATGAGGGCTCGGATAAATCTGACGAGATCACCAACATCTATTCTGCTGGTACCTTAAAAGTGAGCAAAACAGTGACCGGTAACTTAGGTGATCGGGATAAATACTTTACCTTCAAGGTTACCTTAACAGGCGAACAGGATAAAAATTATGCAGATTCTTATGCAGTGACAGGCGGTTCTTACGAAGAAAATCCGACAACGGTAAAAGTTGGAGAACCTGCTGTTTTCCATCTGAAACATGGAGATACCATCAGTATTTCAAATCTGCCTTATGGAGTAACTTATACAGTGGAAGAGACAGCAGCAGAAGGCTACACAACTGAAAAGACTGGTGATAGCGGAAGCATCAGTAGTGCAGAAGCAACAGCAGCATTTACGAACACAAAAGAAGGCGATATCGATACCGGAATCAAACTGGACAGCCTTCCTTACATCTTAGTATTTGCCGGAGCACTGGCACTGGCAGTTATCATGGTGATCAGAAAGCGCAGGATCAGTGATTAATGAAAGCATGGTAAAGGCAGGGAGGGCTGCATGAAAGCCTCAAAAGTATTTTTGAAAACGGCAGATGTCATGGTCCGTGCAGCAGTGATTTTTTTCCTGGTTATTGCGGGGCTTTATTCCGGATATGCATTATGGGATAATGCGCAGATATATGCTGCCGTGGATGACGTACAGTCTGAACTGCTAAAGCTGAAACCAGATACTGCGGAAGATGGGGGTGCTTCTTTTGAGGAACTGCGGGCGGTCAATCCGGATGTGTGTGCATGGCTGACACTGGATCATACAAACATCGATCAACCGATCCTTCAGGGGAAAGATAATCTCAGTTATATTAATACGGATGTGTATGGGAACTTTGCAATGGCGGGGAGTATTTTCCTGGATTCCGGATGTGACAATGAGTTCCGGGAACCGTATGCCCTGCTGTACGGGCATCATATGGCGGATCATAAGATGCTTGGTGATCTGGATCTGTATGAAGACCAGGTGTTTTTTGACCAGAACACCACCGGGGAGCTTATGCTCCCGGACCGTACATACAAGCTGAAGATATTTGCCTGCCTGCGTGTGAAAGCATCGGAGGAGGCAATCTTTACACCGCAGCGGTGGAAGACGGATAACAGTGGGCTGATCGAGTTTGTGAAAAAGAATGCCATGCATGTCCATACGGATACTATGGAGCAGATTGGCTCCACAAAAGAGTTCTCACAGATCCTGGCGATGTCAACCTGCTCTTCGGAGTTTACCGAAGCGAGGACCGTCCTTTTGGCGGTTATGGCACCATATGGACCAGAAGTGTAAGGAGGAGATGAAAACGAAGATCAGAAGATTTCCTGCAGTGCTCATGCTTATAGTTCTGTGTCTGACAGTTTTTCCGGTTTCAGCTTTTGGAGCCGGAAATGCAGAAGTAAAGATACCTGTCAGTGTGGAACTGTCTGGTGAGATACCTGCACAGGATGAAACCTATACGGTGAAACTTTCGGCATTGGACCAGGCTCCTGTGCCAAAGGATGATACATTAAAGATTACAGGGGAGGGGACATCCGCCTTTCCCGCTATTTCTTACAGCAGCCCAGGCATATACGGCTATAAGGTCAGCCAGCAGGCCGGCAGCCATAAACGGGGACATTACGATGAAACCGTTTATTATGTAAGAGTGACTGTGACAAACGCGGAAGACGGCGGATTGGAAGCGGCAGTGGCAGCACATACGGATGCCGGGATGACAGGAGAAAAACGGGATATCGTATTTCAGAATACGTATGATGCGGTTCCTAAGCCGCCAAAACAGGATTCCCCTCGGAAACCAGCGGTGAAGCAGCCTGCAGATACAGTCAAGACAGGAGACACCACGCATCTGTTCTTATTTGGCAGTCTGCTGGGAATCTCATGTTTGGGCATTTGTCTGGCAGCCGGTATTGATAACCGGAAACAGCGGAAAGAAAGATTATAACTGGCGTAAACAAAAGGATATTTATGTTTGACCAGAAGCAGTGCTTTTACGAGTACTGCTTCTGGTCTTTCTGACAGAAAAAAGTATTTGGAGGAGGAAAGAAAGATGGAGATTTTTTCCCTGAAAATAGACGAATATAAGAATGGTCAGCTGCGTGGAGAGGTCCAGCATTTTCCTTCGCAGAAAAAGATCGCATATAACGGCCTGGTGGATGCGGTCTTAAAAATGGACCGTATACTGGATGGGAGCAGCTTTCTGTGGGATGGACCTGAACAGCTGCGGGATTTCCAAAAGGAAAACAGAAAAAGTGTTTCGGCAGAGGCGGGGAACACAAAGTCCAGGAGAACAGCTGGAAGATCCAGTAGTGAAAAATCCAGCTATTTGATTTACATTTATTATCGGAGAAACAGCAGCTGGCAGGGAGAAATCATTTGGTACAACGGGAAAAAGAAAGAAGATAAACAATATTTCCGCAGTGTTTTAGAACTGTTGCACTTGATATATTCCTCTTTTACAATAGAACAGTAAGAATGCCTACCAGTTTGTGCCGGAATTACATGCGGATTATATTACTCGGACTGGTCCGGTGTTACTGTGCTTTGTAGATATCTCCCCGGAGGATTGCCAACCCCTTTTGTAGGGATTCCATAAGAATACTTTTAAATTTAGGATAGCGGTATAGCATGACAGTGTTATACCGTTTTTTCCATATATATTGACTCTTTCGTGCATCAAATCCATTCTGACGAATATGTGACTCTGTAAATGCATCTATGTATTTTTCATCTTGCAGCAGCTTAGAGTACGGTAGCTAAAGTTACAGGAAAAGGCTTTTGTGAATATACCATTTTAAAAATCCGAATATTAGGAAACCTATCGGCGTTTTACCTGATATTAATATGCTATTAACAAAAATATGCTAGATTGCCGAGCAGTACGGGAGTTATCATAGTTTACGGATATCCCAAGGAGCTGCTCTGCTGCGTGAGTTCAAAGGCCGCCCAAATGAACTGAGGGAGTTTTTGAATTTACCTGTTTTAAAAACTACAGGAAACACAGACCTGAAAAGAGTTTTTCAATTCAGGCCTGTGTAGGAGGAGAAAGTTTATGTTCAAAATGTTGAATCCACGGCGGTTTTATCATGCGGTGGGAAGACGCAAATTTCTGGAATTTGTCCTGCTTGCAGTATTTGTCCTGTTTTTTTACGGTCCGCTGCTCAACATGCTGATGTTGGCTTTTGCAAATGAGTACAATGTACCGCATGTCCTGCCGGAACAGTGGGGGATTGAATGGTGGGGGTATGTTTTTGGACAGGAGAGCCTGGTATCTTCTATGATTCAGTCCTTTATTGTCGCCATTGCCACCACAATTATTTCTATGGTTTTCTGTATTCCGGCTGCATATTCCATTGCCAGGTTTAAGTATCGGGGACGAAAAATTTTTATGTTGTCGTTCCTTTTAACCAATGCATTTCCGAAACTGGGAATCTATACTTCCATCGCAGTTTTGTTTTATAAATATGGTCTGATGGGTACGTATCCGGGCGTTATTATTATCCATATGATTAACTCCATGATGTTTATGGTATGGCTGCCTTCCAACGCGTTCCGCAACGTACACCGGCAGCAGGAAGAGGCTGCCCGTGATGTGGGAGCAGGCCCGATTCGTACTTTTTTTAAAGTAACCTTCCCCATGGCAATGCCGGGAATCGCGGTGGCGACGCTGTATACCTTCCTGGGGTCTATGGAAGAGGCACAGGGAACTATGTTGGTGGGGCTTGCCCGAATTCAGACCATGCCCGTAGCAATGTATGGAATTGTGCTTGACAGTTCCGCCGTTCAGATTGGTGCGGTATTTGCAATTTTGCTGATTATCCCCTCTGCGGTGATGATTATTCTCATGAGAAAATTCATTGGACCAGAGGCCATTGCCGGTGGATTTAAGATGAAATAAGAAAAGTTTTGGGAGGAAAGATATTCATGAGCAATACGATGACAGGCAGCGAAAAGGCCGCAGCGGCTGGTACTGCTGCAGAGAAGCGGAAAGTAAAACTGGAAATTAAAGATATGACCAAGCATTATGATAACGGAGACGGCGTTGAAAATATCAACTTGAAGATTTATGAGGGCGAGATCGTGACCTTTTTGGGTCCCTCCGGATGTGGAAAGTCCACAATCCTCCGGACCATTGGGGGATTTCTGGATGTGACTTCCGGCGATATTCTCATTGATGGACAGTCCATCGTGAATCTGCCCCCGGAAAACCGTCCTACTGCCATGGTTTTTCAGAGCTATAACCTGTGGCCTCATATGACTGTATATGAGAATCTGGCATTCGGTCTGAAGCTTCGCAAGATTCCGAAAAAAACTATGGATGAGGATATCAGAAAGATCCTGGCGCTGGTTTCCATGTGCGGGACCGAGAAAAAATATCCCGGACAGTTGTCTGGTGGCCAGCAGCAGCGTATTGCCATTGCCAGATCCCTGCTTCTGAAACCGGCCCTTTTGCTTCTGGACGAACCTTTTTCCGCACTTGACGCCAAAATCCGTCAGCAAATGCGCGAGGAACTGAAAAGAATCCAGAGTAGTCTGGGAATCACTGTAATCTTCGTAACTCACGACCAGGAAGAGGCTATGGCTATTTCTCACCGAATTGTGGTTATGAATAAAGGGAAGTTCGATCAGGTGGGAACACCGGATGAGATCTATGATCAGCCGGCAACTCTCCATGTGGCATCCTTTATCGGAGAGATGAACTTCATCAAGAAAGACAATTACACCATCGCGGTACGGCCGGAGAATCTGCTGGTGGATAACGAAAAGGGTGAAATTGAGGGAACGGTAAGTACTATTATGTTGATGGGCCATTATGTACTGCTTATGGTTCAGGTGGGCAGTGAGATAGTCAAATGTTATGTAAATCGTGAGATGGGTGATCAGCAGAAGGAAGGTAATAAAGTGAAATTGACTATCAGCAAGTCTGCGCAGTTTCCATTAAGAGCCTGATTTGCATAATATTTCAGCGGCACAGGAAACGGTATTTTTATATTGTAGTAGAAAGGATGAAAGAGATGAAAAGACTGAAAGTAAAATCATTACTGGCACTGACAATGGCCGGTGTGCTGGCAGCATGCATGGCAGGCTGCAGCGAATCTAGAAAATCGGGAGAGACTTCCGAGGCTTCCGCAGCCGGAGAGAAATCCACCGTAACTATCTGGGCAACGGGTTCTGATAATGTACGTCAGGTATATGAGGCGCTGATTGAGGATTTCAACAATAACTCCGACTATGCGGATCAGTATACTGCCAAACTGCAGTTTATGCTGAGCGGTACGGGGACTCAGTCTATGACCGATATGCTGGCTGCCGCTTATCAGGCAAAACAGACAGATACGGATTATGACCTGGTAGATCTGGGTGGTGATGATCTTTCTGCTGTAATTGCCAGGATGGGAGAGGAAGCATTTGTAAAGCTGGATGATTCCAAGATTCCCAATGCGGAGAGAGTATCCGGAAAGAGCAGTGTAGCTGCTGATTATGTACAGCCCTACAGAGGAACCACTGTAGTTCTGGCATATGATTCCGAGGTGGTGGAAACTCCGCCGGCAACCATGGATGAGCTGGTTAATTGGATGAAGGAAAATCCAGGCCGTTTCGCTTACAATGCACCTGGAACCGGTGGAGCAGGAGATTCCTTTGCACGTACCGTTGTATACAACTTACTGCCTGAAGAGGCTATAACTTCTGATGATCCCAGCTGGGAAGAACAGTGGGATAAGGGATTCCAGCTCCTGACAGACATGCATCCGTATATGTATACTTCAGGTGGAAGTATTGTATACCCTAACAAGAACCAGGGAGCATTGGATCTGCTGAATCAGGGTGAAATCGATATTTGTCCTATGTGGGCCGACATGGTGCTGTCCCAGAGAGCAGAGGGAACTTTGAAAGACACTATCAAGATTTCTCAGATTGATCCTTCATTTACCGGTTCGCTCCAGTCTCTGGCAATACCTACGTTTGGATCCAATGAGGAAGGAGCCTATGTGTTTATAAATTATATGCTGACAGACGCTGCCCAGGAGATTTTGGTAAAAGAGATGGCGGCTATTCCTCTGGTAGATACAAGCAATCTGGATATGACCGGATATGAGGATGTTATGAATCTGGATGTAAGCAGCTTCCGCATCATGTCCATCGGAGATTTGGGAACTGATTTCAATGCCCGCTGGGACAGCGAGATTGGAACACTGGGATAATTCAGGAAAGGATTGATATATGAGTAAAAATCTGAAAAAAAATTTGATGGCTTATGTGATGGTTCTTCCGGCATTCCTGGTGGTGATACTGACGGTGGCCTACCCGATTGTGACTGCCGTGATTCAAAGCTTTCAGAACAGTGAGACAGGAGATTTTACCTTGGCCAATTACACCTATTTCTTTACGGACAAGGCTCAGAGAAATAACTTGATGTATACCCTTTATATTGTGGCAGTGACAGTGGTGACTGCTATTGCGGTAGCTTATCTGCTGGCATTGTATCTGAGATTCATAAAATCAAGAATTTCCAAAACGATTGGTATGCTGTACCTTCTGCCCCGCTTTGTGCCGTCCATGTGTGCTGTGTACGCCATGATTACTATTATCCGTGATAGTGGCCTGATTAACCGGATTGGACAGCTTCTCGGTGTGGATATCAATATGGGAATGATGTATCACGCTAGTGGAATTATCACCATGAATCTGTGGTTCAATATTCCATTTGCTGCTATGATGATTGCAGCGGGCCTTAGCGGAATCCCCGATTCCATTATCGAGGCAGCCAGCGATGTGGGTGCTGGCAAACTGAGAATTTTTTGGAATATGATCCTTCCCTTGTCTTTAAAGGATGTGGTGGTAGCAGCTACTTTTGTGTTCATGTCCAACGTGAGTTCCTTTACCACCCCTTACCTGATGGGAGGGAACGCACCGAAGATGCTGGGCATCTCCTTGTATGATCAGTTTAACAGATACATGGACTATAACCGGTCTGCGGCGTTGTCTGTGATCATGTTCCTAATCTGCTCAGTATCTGCTGCTGTATATATCTACTCAAATCTGAAAGAAAACGATTGGGAGAAGTAAATAAAGTGAAGAATGAAATAACATGGATTACAGCACATTCCGGTGCAGACGGAACCTGTGAAAACAGTATGGAATTTGTTTATTATGTACTGACCACCTCTGCGGATATCCTGGAATTGGATGTGCGTAGGGACAAGGACCATAACCTGGTTATCGCCCATGATGAGACTGACGGCGGGGCGGTCAGTCTCCGGAGTGTTTTTACGGTTATGAGAAAGCATACCGAAATGCGTATGAACTGCGATTTAAAAGAATATGGACTAGAACTGCCGGTATTGAGACTGGCAGAAGAGTGCGGGCTGTCCCCGGAACAGATTCTGTATTCCGGAAGTGTTAGACCTCTGCGGATGGCGGAACCCTGCTCCTGGAGGGAGGTAGAGGTCTACTGGAATGTGGAAGAATGTATTCCGGACATTTGCGGGGATATTGGTCCGTACCATCCGAAAGATATCAGCACGGAGAGTACAGCCGAAAAACTGGTAGCTGCCTGCCGGGATTGCGGAATCAGCACTGTAAATATCTGCGAAAAATTTCTCAATGAAAGCTTTCTTTCTGTAATGAAGAAAAATGGGATTGGGATTTCCGCTTGGACGGTCAATGAACCTGTCCGAATCCGCCAGCTGCTGGGAATGGGAATACGCAACATCACTACCCGAAATCTGAAAGAGGCCCTCATGCTGCGCCGGGAAGGAAAAGCGTTATGATTCTTCTCAGAGAGCGTTACCGGTGGAAACCGGAAGATTCAAAAACCAATGTGAGGTTTTCTTTTGAGTGTCCCGAGGAGGTTATAAGCATTCGGATTCTTTTCAGTTTTGAACCAGATGCACTGACAGAACCGGAGGCCTGCCTCCCCATGATAGACAGGGCTGTCCGCCGATATTATGATGGAAGAGGTTTGGAGTATGACCAGATTTCTCCGGAAAGCATCGGCCCTCTGAAAAACTTAATCACGATTTCTCTGTCAAAAGACGGGAGTTATCTGGGAAACGCTCACTGCTGGCAGAAAAACCAAGTACATGAGATTACCAAGATGAAAGCTGCCCCCGGGTTTGTATGCCCACCCAGGGTGGCAGGAGTGTGGGAGGGCATGATTCACCTGCATGCAGTCTGCACGTTGAAATGTGAAGGTAGACTGATTATTGAAGGGAGGGTGTCCGATGCGTTGGTATCCGGTTGAGCTTCACACGCATACCTGTCACAGCGACGGAACTTTTACCGTGGAGGAACTGGTGCAGGCTGCAAAGATGAATGGCTACCGGGCGCTGGCCCTCACAGATCACAACACCGCCTCCGGTACACCCGAACTGATTGAAGTGGCCAGAGAGCAGGGAATTCTTCCGGTTCGCGGACTGGAGTGGACGACTTATTACGGCCACATGGTGGTACTGGAGGAGAACGGCTATACGGACTGGAGAGACGTAAAGCCGAATGAAATAGACGAGGCCATCCAATCGATTCATAAAAACGGCGGAATTGTGGGCATTGCCCATCCTTTTTCCTTGTCCGATCCGATTAATACCGGATATCACTGGGCATTTCAGATAAAGGATTGGTCTCTGCCCGATTATATAGAGGTATGGAGCCGGAACTATGCGCCCCACCGTCTGCAGAGTCTGCGAGCTTTTGGACTCTGGGATAAACTTCTGTCAGAAGGCTATCGAATCACTGCCATGACTGGACGGGACTGGCATAAAGATGACTGCCTTCCCTGCTGCTATACCTGGGTGGGAACGGAAGAAGAGTTGACAGTGAAAGCAGTTATGGATGCCGTCAGAGGTGGAAACATCTGCCTGACTGCAGGCCCTCTTCTGACTATGGAAGCCGTTACGGGAGGAAGAACGATCCCCTGCGGGGGAATTATTCCGGCGGGTGAAAAAGAACTGGAGCTGTATTTACAGATTCAGTCGGATGTATTGCCTTGTGTCTGGGAAAAGAAGCAGGTTCGCGCCGGGGAGATTCGCCTGATTGCCGACGGAAATGAAGTGGATCGATTTCCGGCAGGTGTTTCCTGTATTCGTAGGGTAAGAGTACCGGAAAAATGGCTGCGTGCGGAACTGTTCGGAAGCTATTACGGATTGGAAGACTGTAGGATTGCACTGACGAATCCCGTATACGTGGAGTAACGTATATCTTGTGGCACATCGATTTGTCCATGAAACCCACAGCTTCCATCATTTCCTTGATGATCCCCCCAAGGAAATCTTTCAGGATGCATAATGTTCCGGTTTCCTTCCGTCATTGCAAAAGAAGGAACGCTCATCAGCGTGGCTTGTTGCCTGCTGATAACCGTTCCTCTTTTTTAACTATTTATATTTTTGCGATATTCAGAAGGAGACATTCCTTTGGCTTTTTTGAAAATACGGCTAAAATAAAGAGAATTATCATAACCAATAATACGGGAAATTTCAGCAATATTATAGCGGGGATTTTGAAGCAATATCTCTGCATTGTAGATTCGCTTGGAAAGAATATACTGCATAGGTGTAAAACCCGTACATACTTTAAAGTTGCGGATGAACCAGCTGGTGCTTACATGATGTTCCTTTGCATATTCATCAATGTTGATTGGCTCGTTGTAGTGTTCGTTGAAAAAGGAAGCGGCCTTGTCTATTTCTTCAACAGCATGAGCATTGTCTATCTTTAAGGAGGTTTTGAAGTATCTCTGTAATTTGATAAAGATTTGTCGTAAATACATTTCTAATATTTCCTGATAGCTGTCCCGGCACATTTGCAATTCGTTTATCATCGCACGAAAAAGTTGTTGGTATTCCAGATTGGAACCGCAGGAAAAAACTTTTTTATCGTTTGTAAGTCCATAAGAACGGAGCAGATTGGTAACATTACTGCCAGTAAAATGAACCCAGTATACTTCGGTCTGATCTTCTGCGTAATACTCGTATTGCTGCGGTTCTTTCGGGCGGTAGAGTACCATATGCCCGGCATGAACAATCGTTTCTTTTCCATTAAAGTGAAAATGGGCTTTGCCGGATACAATATAAAGTAATTGAAAATCAATGCGACCTTTGGGACGCAAGGTATAAAAAACAGAACGAGTATAGAGTTTGTATGTCCCGCAACTGGTAACGATTAAGGGCTTGGTTTTGTCCTTTATATCGATGAGCGAATTGTTTAAATATGCCTTGTTGGTATACATTTGGTCCTCCTTATCTGATGCTTCAAAAAATGTATGTTGAAAATGGCTAAAATTCTGTAATACTATTTACTTTCTTACCGTAATTTTACCATTTTGTGCATATTTTGTCCAATTTATGATATAGGAAAAATATCTTTATTTTTTTATAATATCCAAGCAAGAAAAGGCATGACTAGAAACGTTGGAAGGAGACATATTAATAAGATGGAAGAAAAAAGATACCTGAAATGGTATAATGTGGTGGGCTATGGCTCAGGAGATATTGCAGGAAATGTAATATACGCATTTTTATCCTCATTTGTTATGATTTATTTGACGAACACAGTGGGATTAAATGCAGGTATTGTAGGTACACTGATTGCAGTGTCAAAATTATTTGATGGTGTTACAGATATATTTTTCGGTACAATGATTGACCGAACAAAGAGCAAAATGGGTAAGGCAAGACCATGGATGTTTTATGGATTCTTTGGTTGTGCCATTACACTGTTTGGAGTGTTTGCGATTCCTACCAATATTGGCCAGACCGCACAGTACGCATGGTTCTTTATCGCATATACTTTGCTCAACGCAGTATTCTATACAGCAAACAATATTGCGTATGCAGCATTAACATCACTGGTAACAAAGAACAGTAAAGAGCGTGTGCAGATGGGTTCATTCCGTTTCATGTTTTCCTTTGGTACAAGCCTGGTAATTCAGTCCATTACCGTCGGAGCAGTGGAAATGCTTGGTAACAATGCAGCAGCATGGAGAACGATTGCATTTATATACTGTATTGTGGGCGTTATTACCAATACACTTGCTGTATTTTCTGTTAAGGAGCTTCCAGATGAAGAACTGAAAGAAGATGGTCCAGTGGGAGAGGAAGATGATAAGCTTTCCTTTGTGCAGACGGTAAAACTTCTTTTCAGCAATAAATATTTTGCAATGATTTGCATCATCTACATTCTTCAGCAGCTGCGTGCAGCAATGGTAAATGTTGGTATCTATTTTATGACTTATGTGCTTTTGAATAAGAATCTGTATGGCGTATTCTCATGGGCAATAAATATTCCATTAATCCTTGCACTTGCAATTACACCTGCCCTGGTTGCAAAGATGAAAGGAATGTATAAGTTAAACAAATACAGCTATGCGTTTGCAACGGTATGCCGTCTGATAGTAGCAGTTGCAGGATATATGGGAAGTATTCCGCTGATGTTATTTTTCACAGTCCTTACATCCCTTGGGGAAGGACCGTGGCAGGGTGATATGAGTGCTGTGATTGCACAGTGTTCGGAACATACATATTTAAAAAGCGGAAAGAGAATTGACGGTTCCATGTTTTCTTGTACTTCGTTAGGTGTAAAGCTTGGCGGAGGTATTGGTATTGCACTTTCAGGCTGGATGCTTGATGTAAGCGGATATATTAACCTTGATAATGCGGTTCAGCCCGCCAGCTGTATCAGCATGATGTATTTTATGTACCTGTGGCTGCCATTCATATTTGATATTATTATTACAGTAATTCTTTCTTGTTTAAATGTGGAAGGCGCAAACAAAAAGTTAAAAGAAAATGTGCAGAAATAATAGCAAGATAGTCCAAAAAGTTTACTGTAGGGGCAATATGGAAAGTGAGGATAATTATGAACGCTGACATAAAATGGTTGGACAATCCGGAAGTGTTCCGGGTAAATCAGTTGGACGCACACAGCGACCATGGCTACTATACGGATTATGAAGATGTGGAAAAGAAAGATAATGGTCTTACACAGTCTTTAAACGGACAGTGGGATTTTTCTTTCAGCAGGAATGTAGGGAGCAGACCGGAGAACTTCTTTGAAGAAAACTTTGATGCATCCGGTTTTGACAAAATCATGGTTCCGGGACATATCGAACTGTCAGGCTATGATAATATCCGTTATATCAATACTATGTATCCGTGGGAAGGAAAAGAGTACCACAGAGGAGCTTACAGCATGGAAAGTACCGCAGATGAAGCGGGAATGTTTTCGGAGGCAGAATATAATCCTGTAGGCTCTTATATTAAAAGATTTGATTTAAATGAAAAAATGACAGGCAACAGAATCCGTATCTGCTTTGAAGGCGTGGAGCAGGCAATGTACCTATGGCTCAACGGTCAGTTTGTGGGATACGCGGAGGACAGCTTCACACCGTCTGAATTTGATCTGACACCATATATCAGACAAAAGGGAAATGTGCTAGCGGTGCAGGTACACAAGATGAGTACCGCAGCATTTCTGGAGGATCAGGATTTCTTCCGTTTTTTTGGAATTTTCAGAAATGTTACCTTAAAAGCAGTACCGGACATTCATATGGAAGATGTATGGTTCCATCCGGTATTAAATCAGGACAATGCAAGCGGTAAAGTATCTGTGACGATGAAGGTATCTGCTCCAAAAGGCCAGAAAGTAAATGCCCGCTTAGTTTTAAAGGACAGGGAAGGAATGCAGATATTGGAGGAATGCATTGTACTGGAAGAAAATAATGGAAGTCTTGCAGGCAAGATAAGTGCAGAGGCAGAAAACATCAAGGCATGGGATAATCACAGTCCGTATCTGTATCATGCGTTTGTGGAGCTTAGAAGCGAGAATGGCAAGTTATTAGAAGTTGTTCCGTATGACATTGGTTTCAGAAGACTGGAAATGATCGATAAGGTCATGTATCTGAATGGAAAGCGTCTGGTCGTTACCGGCGTAAACCGTCACGAGTGGAGTGCCAAGACCGGAAGATGTATAGGTATGGAAGAAATGGTTACTGATAT
Organism: Blautia caccae; assembly: GCF_040095955.1. Lineage (NCBI taxonomy): Bacteria > Bacillati > Bacillota > Clostridia > Lachnospirales > Lachnospiraceae > Blautia > Blautia caccae. The sequence continues at coordinate 39,412 of NZ_JBBMFP010000019.1, forward strand.
TAACTGTATGCTGAGAAACAACATCAATGCAGTGCGTACCTGCCATTATCCGGATCAGATTCCGTGGTACTATCTGTGTGACGAAGCAGGCGTTTATGTGATGGCAGAAACCAATCTGGAAAGCCACGGAACTTTCCAGAAGCTCGGTGCGATTGAACCGTCCTGCAATGTACCTGGCTCTATCCCTCAGTGGATAGAAGCTGTGATTGACAGGGCAAGGAACAATTTTGAAACCTTTAAAAATCATACTTCCATCCTGTTCTGGTCTTTGGGTAACGAATCTTATGCAGGCGATGACATTGAAGCCATGAATACCTACTTCAAGGAAAAACAGGACGGACGTCTGGTTCATTATGAAAGCTCCTTCTACAACAGGGCGTATGAAGATACGATTTCCGATATAGAGAGCAGAATGTACGCAAAGCCTGCGGAAGTGGAAGAATATTTAAGCAATAACCCGAAAAAACCGTATCTTTTGTGCGAGTTCATGCATGACATGGGTAATTCCATGGGTGGACTTGGTACTTATATGAAGTTCATAGACAGATATGAAATGTACCAGGGCGGATTTATCTGGGACTTTATCGATCAGGCTCTCTTGGTAAAGGATGCAGTGACAGGAAAAGAAGTATTGCGGTACGGTGGCGATTTTGACGACAGACCATCAGACTATGAGTTTTCAGGCAACGGAATCGTATTTGCAGACCGTCAGGAAAAGCCAGCAATGCAGGAAGTGAGGTATTACTATGGTTTATACAAATAAGAGTAAATTAAGAGTAGTATATGGAGATTATACACTTGGCGTACATGGGGAAGGTTTTGGTTATATCTTTTCCTATGCGCAGGGAGGATTGGAATCCATCGTGAAAAATGGCTATGAGTGGCTGTATCGTTGTCCGAAGCCGACCTTCTGGAGAGCATTGACCGATAATGACAGAGGAAGTAAGTTCCATATCAAGAGCGGAAGCTGGTTTGCAGCGGATATGTTCATGGACTGTAAAGGAGTAGAGGTTATCATGGACGGAGTAGTGCAGAAACAGTATGCTCCTGACAATAACTGCTATGGTGGAGATGTGACTGCTGATGAGATTGTCGTGAGATATACATACGAAACAATTACAAATCCTTCTGCCACAGTAAAAGTTACTTATACGGTAAATGGAACAGGAAAAATCAATGTAGAGGTTCATTACGCTGGTGTGAAAGGTCTGCCGCAGCTTCCGGCATTCGGAATGAGATTTATCATGCCGACACTTGCAGAAAAATATTTATACAAAGGTCTGTCTGGGGAAACTTATCCGGACAGAAAAGCGGGAGCATCGGAAGGTATCTATGAGGTAAAAGATTTAAGCCTGACACCGTACCTTGTTCCGCAGGAGTGTGGAATGCATATGGATACGGACTGGGTGGAAGTTACAAGACATACAAGCCTTGACAACAGCAGAGCAGATATTTCCCCACAGATACTCCGAATTGAGAGAACAGACGAAGCATTTGCATTCTCCTGCCTGCCTTATACTGCAGAAGAGATAGAAAACGCAACACACCATGAGGAATTGCCGCCGGCAAGAAGAACGGTTTTATGTGTCTATGGTGCAGTGAGAGGCGTTGGTGGAATTGACAGCTGGGGCAGTGATGTGGAAGATGCTTCCCATATCAGTGCAGAAGAAGATATTAAGTATTCTTTTGTCATTTGTTAATGAGTAGATAAAGTTTAGATTCTTTTTTATGGAAAGCTGTTCACATTTCCCGCTGCGGAGCCGGATGCCTGCTGAAAAATCAGGGCACCGTTTTTTGACCAGGACATTGATATCGTCGTTAGTGGTTATTACAATTTGGTCATCCAGTTCGGGCAGGTCACCCGCTGTCCGTCACAGTATTGTGTGAGAATGGGCTGTCTGACGCCAGGCCTGGAGAGATAATCAGCGAACAGCTCATCCACCACCCGGGAGATGCTGTCAAAGATATTCCTTCCGTTCATCCACTTGTGGTCAAAGGCAGTGGAGGAGGTGATGGTAAAGTCATAGCCTTTATTCCGGTACCACTCCGTGTAGACCCGGTTCAGGGTAAAGGACATAATAGCCAGCACATTGGCGCGGATCGTCTCTGTGGGCCATGTGGCGTAGATCTCACTGGATGCCACATTTTTAATGTAATCCCGGTAGCGCACATAGAAGTTCTGGGCAGTGGGGTCTGTGGGGGCGCCGTCATGTACCACCACAAATTCCGGCACGACCACCCGGCTCAGAACAATCTCCCCGGATTCGTCCATGGGTTTGATCTCGTCTTCGGGTATTTTTTCCGGGTATGTGCCGAACAGGGTGTGGGCCGGAATGACAATATTCTGAAAGGTGTTCTCCGGCGTCTGGGCCTGGAGCCTTGCGGTCTGCAGGGCAGTGACCTCAGGCAGGATCTCCGCGCCGGAAATGTCCAGCGGCTCGAAATCCTCGGCTTCAATGTGGAAGGTGTATTCTGCGTAGGGCTGGTACTCAGAAGGTTCCATACTGTATTCCAGGGGCGGAGCGGGAAGCGTGATCTCCGGTGTCAGTCCGTTGGCATCCGTTTTCAGCTCATCAATAACAGAGGATGGTTCTCCCGTGTAGAGAATATCTATTGTGGCGTTTTCAATGGGGGTATTCCTGATCGCGGAGAGCACGGAAATCCTCAGACGGCCTTCATCCGGGTGGTCTGTCTGCATGGCTTTTATGGGAAAATAGTTCATAGGTAAAACCTCATGGCAGTTCGTTGGTTTAGGATATGCAGGCAGCGAAAAAATGTGACGGAATGATTGACAGAAATCATACTTTGTGCTAAGATTCCTCATAACATATGAGGCTTTACGGACTGGAGGACAGCAAATCATGAAAAAGATGCAGCGTGTTTGTTATGGTATTGCATTTTTTCTTTGTGTACTGTGCTTCTTTTTTATTTTTTCCCAGAGGCAGGAGAACAGGGATGCAGGAACAGGATCGACAGACGTATCCGGTTAGACTGCCATTACCCGGACTGTCCATACAGAGCAGTCCGCCGGTCTTCAAAAAGAAGAGACATTTTCAAGTCTCTGTTTCGGAAAAAATAAGGGAGAGGAGGATCTTTTTCTCAGGCTCCTTCCTCTGTCTGCCCTTTTACTTTCCTGTGCCCTTGTTTTTCTGTTTTCCGGAGAGACAAAGGCTTCTGTCTATGCCTTTTTCAGGCGCAGCTTTCTGCTGAACCAATCCCCCATGGAACGGATTTTTATTGTCCAGTATAAGGACGGAAAGAAGAGAAGTTTCCCTTTTATCTGATCGCGTAAAATTAGAACAGAAAGCAGGGAAAACATGAAAAATAAAAAAATACATATATGGATAGCACTGGGAATCATTGCTGTCTTTCTTTTCATTGCCTTTTTCGGCTGTGGAGAAGACATCAAAGGCATCCGGAATATGCGGTTCGGCATTGACATCCGGGGCGGCGTGGAGGCTGTGTTTGAGCCGGTGGGCATCACGAAAAAGCCTACGGCAGACGAACTGGAATCTGCCAGAAACATCATGGAGGGACGTCTGGATGCAAAAAACATCCTGGACCGGGAAGTGACCGTGGAAAAAAAGAAGGGCAGAATCCTTGTCAGGTTTCCGTGGAAATCCGATGAAAAGGACTTTAATCCCGAGGAGGCCATTGCAGAGCTGGGAGAGACAGCAAAGCTGACCTTTCAGGATGAAGACCACAAAGTGCTGGTGGAGGGCCGGGATGTTGCCGGCAGCTCTGTGGTGCAGAGCCAGGATACCAGGGAGTATAAGGTGGAGCTTCACTTTGACAAGCGCGGCACGGAGAAGTTTGCAAAGGCCACAGAGGACAATCTGGGCAGGAATATCGGTATCTATATGGATGATACGCGGATTTCCAATCCGGTGGTGCAGCAGAAGATCGAAGGAGGAGAGGCTGTCATTAATGGCATGGGTTCCAGGGAAGAGGCCCAGGCGCTCTCCGACAAGATCAATGCCGGCGCGCTTCCGTTTTCCATGAAGACCAGTAATTACAATACCATCAGCCCCACACTGGGAAACCGGGCATTAACATCCATGGTGACAGCGGCGGCAGCGGCCATGGTTCTGGTATGCCTGTTCATGAGCTTTTACTACAGGCTGCCCGGCGTGCTGAGCTGTGTCACGCTGCTGTTTCAGATGGCACTGCAGGTGCTGGCTATCTCCGTTCCCCAGTATACCATCACACTTCCCGGAATTGCGGGGCTGATCCTCTCGGCAGGCATGGCAGTGGATGCCAATATTATCATAAGTGAGCGGATCAGTGAGGAGCTGATGCACGGGGCATCGGTAAAGGCAGCAGTCAGAAATGGATACCAGAGAGCATTTTCCTCTGTGCTGGACGGAAACATCACCACAGCGGCTGTGGCTGTCATCCTCATGATGTTCGGCTCGGGAACTATGCTGAGCTTTGGATATACCCTGTTTACCGGTGTTGTGATCAACCTGTTTGCGGGAGTGTGGATGTCCAGAACCATGCTCACCTCTGTGGTGCAGTATAAATTTTTCAAACGCCCGTCCATGTTCCGCAAAAAAAGGGAGAGAAAGATTCTGGACTTTTCGGGAAAACGCAGATGGATCTTCCTTTTTACCGCCTGTGTGCTCTTTGCAGGGTCCATACTGAGCGCGGCAAACGGTATGAAGCTGGATACACAGTTTACCGGAGGCGTTATCCTGAAATATACCTTTACAGGAAATGCGGATATGGAAAAGCTGAAGGAGAAGGTGGAAACCGTGCTGGAACGGCCTGCCAACATGCAGATCACCCGGGACCCGGCAAGCGGGCAGCAGAAACTGGCAGTGACGCTGGCCGGAAATAAGGGGCTTTCACCTAAGGAACAGCAGGAGGTGACAAAGACACTGAACGCGGAGGGAGGACAGGAGTATAAGCTCTCTGAAACGTATGCGGTGGAGCCTTATATCGGGGCAAAGGCGCTTAAAAATTCCGTCATTGCCATTGTACTTTCCGCTCTGTTTATCGTCATATATATAAGGATACGGTTTTCCTCCATGTCCGGGCTTGCGGCGGGGATCTCGGCTGTGGCGGCACTTCTGCACGATATCCTCATCGTGGTGTTTGTGTTCGGCGTGTGCAGGATTCCGGTGAATGATGCCTTTGTGGCCGTGACCCTGACCATTATCGGGTATTCTATCAATGACACCATTGTTCTCTATGACAGGATCCGGGAGAACCAAAAGGACAGGGAAAAAGGGGAGACGCTGGCAAAGCTGGTGGACAGAAGCATCACGGAGACGCTGGGGCGGTCTGTCAATACAGCCTTTACCGTTGTGGCCTGCGTGTTTATCATTTATCTGTTTTCTGTTTTTTACCATATTGAATCCATCCAGGTATTTTCTCTGCCGCTTCTGGCGGGGATGATCAGCGGATGTTACTCTTCCGTATATATTGTAGGCCCTCTTTGGGTGTGCTGGGAAGAGCATAAGCAGAAAAAGAAGAAATAAAGGGAAAGGGTGTTTGAGATGAAGGATGCACAGAGAGAGACAGGGATACCCTTCAGTGCAGGTGCGGTTTTAATTTCTGTGGGAGTGGTCTACGGGGATATCGGGACTTCCCCCATGTATGTGATGAAATCCATCATAGAGGGAAACGGCGGGATCACCGGGACAGGGGAGGTCGTCATATACGGAGCGCTTTCCCTGGTCATCTGGACCATTATCCTGCTTACCACCGTCAAATACGTGCTGATAGCCATGCAGGCGGACAATCACAATGAGGGCGGTATCTTTGCCCTGTACAGCCTGGTGAAAAAATGCGGAAAATGGCTTGTATTTCCCGCCATGATAGGAGGGGCTGCGCTTCTGGCGGACGGAATCCTGACTCCCGCGGTGACGGTCACCACAGCCATTGAAGGTCTCAGAAGCATTCCGTGGGTTTACAAAGTGCTGGGAAATGATCAGGACAAAATCGTGGTCATAACCCTTGTGATCATCGCTGCCCTTTTTCTGATGCAGAAGGCAGGTACCAGCTCCATCGGAAGGGCCTTCGGTCCGGTTATGACCCTGTGGTTTCTCTTTCTGGCAGCAGCCGGATGCTTTCATATTATGGGGGACCCGGGAATCCTCCGGGCATTGAATCCTCTGTGGGCTGTGAAAATACTGGTAAGCCCGGATAACCGGATGGGACTTATGATTCTCGGAAGCGTATTTCTGGCTACTACAGGGGCGGAAGCGCTTTACTCGGATATGGGGCATGTGGGGCGGCAGAATATATATGCAAGCTGGCCTTTTGTTAAGATGTGCCTGATCTTAAATTATCTGGGACAGGGGGCCTGGCTGCTGAAAAACAGAAGCAGCGAGAGTCTGGGAGCCATTCCGGATATGAACCCGTTTTTTGAGATGCTGCCTGAGGAGATACGGCCCCTGGGTGTTGTACTGGGAACCATGGCCGCGGTCATTGCGTCACAGGCACTGGTGACAGGGTCTTTTACGCTGGTCTCAGAGGCCAGCAGACTGGATTTGATGCCTCATATGCAGATCGTGTACCCATCCATGATCAAGGGGCAGATCTTTATCCCACTGGTCAATCTGGTGCTGTGGATCTCCTGTTCTGTGCTGGTGCTTTATTTCAGGACCAGTGCCCATATGGAGGCGGCATACGGTCTGGCCATTACGCTCACTATGCTGATGACGACCCTGCTTTTGTTTGTTTACCTGAACAGGATCAGGAAAAAATACAGGAGTTCCCGGCTGTTTCTGTTATTTTTCGGAGGGCTGGAGGGGACATTTTTCCTTTCCAGTCTGAGCAAGTTTAAAAGGGGAGGCTATGTGGCGCTGTTTATCGCTGCGGTCCTTTTTGGGATTATGGTGGTGTGGTACAGGGGGACTGCCATAGAAAATTCCCAGGCAGTCTATCTGAAAGTCCGTGACTTTGTGGGACAGCTGGGCAGATTAAGGGCGGATACCGGCATACCCATCCAGACGGATAACCTTGTCTATATTACCAAGGAGACACAGGTGGAGGAACTGGACCGGGATATTCTGTATTCTGTTCTGGACCGTCCAAAGCGTGCCAGGGCCTACTGGTTTATCAACATCCAGGTCACGGACCAGCCGTATACCAGGGAGTATACGGTGGAGAATTTCGAAACGGATTATATTTTCAAGATTCAGCTCCGCCTGGGGTTCAAGGTGGACCAGAGGGTGAATGTGTATCTGCGGCAGATCGTGGAGGAGCTGATTGACAGCAATGAACTTCCCTCCCAGGAGCCGAAATACTCCATCTACGGGTCCGGGGAAGTGGGGAGCTTCCAGTTCTGCCTAATCCGGAAACTGCTCATACCGGAGAGCGATATTACACCGGCAGGGCGGGCGGCTGTCTCGCTGAAATATGCCATCCGCCGTGTGGCCGGCTCCTCCGCCAGATGGTACGGTCTGGAAAATTCTGCCCTGATCCTGGAATATGTTCCGCTGTTTATCAAGATGAAAAATCTGCGTCCTTTAAGGCGTGTCTGACCTGCAAAACACCGCCAAATGTGTGCAAACTGTCAAATTGTGCTGAAATGCTGAAAATAGTCATAAATAAGGTATGGATAGGCACTGCACTTTTCTACAAAATAGTAGAAAAGGAGTGAATGATATGAGTGAAGATATTAATGCACAATTAATGGAACTGGGGCTCAATATAGCCTATTACAGAAAACTGAAAGGAATCACGCAGGCACAGCTTGCCCAGATGGTGGGCATAAGCAGAACACATATCAGCAATATTGAGGCGCCGAAAATGCCCACACAGATTTCCGTGGAAACCCTGCTGAAAGTGGCTGACGCGCTGGAGATCAAGACCTGGAAACTGTTTGCTTTCCGCAGTGAGATAAATATATTATAAAGGGAAGGCAAAAATCCTTTTTTGTTGTTGAAAAATACCATTGGAAGCGCTAAAATAGGAATCAGATAAGAGACAGAAAGGATAAAGAATTTATGAAACGTTCAGAAATCAATGCAGCGCTGAAAGAGATGGAGGAGATGGTCAACAAGTGCTGTTTCAAACTTCCGCCATTCTGCCATTTTACACCGGAAGACTGGAAGGAAAAAGGCAGCGAGTACGACGAGATTCGTGATAATATGCTGGGCTGGGACATTACCGATTACGGCCTGGGCAGGTTTGATGAGGTGGGATTCTCCCTCATTACCTTAAGAAACGGCAACCTGAAAATGGATAAGTATACAAAGACCTATGCGGAGAAACTGCTGTACATAAAAGAGGAACAGATGGCGCCCATGCATTTCCACTGGAACAAGATGGAGGATATTATCAACAGAGGGGGCGGCAACGTTCTGATCCGTGTATACAACTCCACAGAGGACGGCCGGTTCGCTGACACGGATGTGACAGTCAACTGTGACGGCAGGGAGTTTACCGTGCCGGCAGGTACCCAGGTGAAGCTGCAGCCGGGTGAGAGCATCACCGTTTATCCGTATATGTATCATGATTTTGAGCTGGAGCCGGGCACAGGACCGGTGCTGTTAGGCGAAGTTTCCATGTGCAATGACGATGAAAATGACAACCGTTTTTATGAGCCTATCGGCAGATTTCCTGAGATAGAGGAGGACGAGGCACCGTACCGTCTGCTCTGTACAGAATATCCCAAGGCAAAATAAATGCTCGAGGAGAATTGAGACAAAGAGCTGTCAGGCCAGAGAGAAAAATTCTTTCTGGCTGGACAGCTTTTGTTCGTGAAACCCCAAATATACCACCTGCCGGTGCTGGAGTGTACAAGGTTCAGATACGCTCTTGGGGAAGTACCGGCAAGAGAAAACATGGAGGATTTTTACATATGGCAAAGTACATGATGGCCCTGGACGCAGGAACGACAAGCAACCGGTGTATTCTTTTCAACGAAAAGGGTGAGATGATCAGTGTGGCCCAGAAAGAGTTCACACAGTATTTTCCAAAGCCCGGCTGGGTGGAGCACGATGCAAATGAGATCTGGTCCACGCAGCTCGGCGTGGCTGTGGAAGCCATGCAGAAGGTGGGCGTGGAGGCAAAGGATATTGCAGGTATCGGCATCACAAACCAGAGGGAGACAGCGATCGTCTGGGATAAAAATACAGGCGAGCCGGTATACCATGCCATTGTGTGGCAGTGCAGAAGGACCTCGGAATACTGTGATTCCCTGAAGGATAAGGGGCTTACAGAGGTTTTCAGGGAGAAGACAGGCCTGATCATTGACGCCTATTTTTCAGGTACCAAGGTTAAATGGATTCTGGACCATGTGGATGGCGCCAGAGAGCGGGCCGAGAGAGGCGAGCTGCTCTTTGGAACAGTGGAGACCTGGCTGATCTGGAAGATGACAAAGGGTGCGGTCCATGTGACGGATTATTCCAATGCGTCCAGAACCCTTCTGTATAATATCAACAAACTGGAGTGGGATGAGGAGATTTTAAAGGAGCTGGATATTCCCAGGTGCATGCTGCCTGAGGTGAAGCCTTCCAGTTGTGTCTACGGTATGGCGGATGCAAGCTTTTTCGGCGGGGAGATTCCCATAGCCGGAGCGGCGGGAGACCAGCAGTCCGCGCTGTTTGGACAGACCTGTTTTTTGGAAGGAGAGGCAAAGAATACGTATGGAACAGGTTGTTTTCTGCTGATGAATACAGGGGAGAAGCCTGTATTTTCCAAAAACGGGCTTGTGACCACCATTGCCTGGGGATTGGACGGAAAGGTGAATTATGCCCTGGAGGGCTCTGTCTTCGTGGCAGGCGCGGCAATCCAGTGGCTTCGCGACGAGCTGCGTATCATTGACAGCGCAGAGGACTCTGAGTACATGGCAAGGAAGGTGAAGGATACCCACGGCTGTTATGTGGTTCCTGCGTTTACAGGGCTGGGAGCGCCTTACTGGGATCAGTATGCAAGAGGAATCATTGTGGGTCTTACAAGAGGAGTGAACAAATATCATATTATCCGTGCCACGCTGGAATCCCTGGCTTATCAGGTACATGATGTGGTGCGGGCAATGGAGGCGGATTCCGGCATTCCTCTGGCCTCCCTGAAGGTGGACGGCGGTGCCAGCGCCAACAATTTCCTTATGCAGACACAGGCAGATATGGTACAGGTTCCGGTAAAGAGGCCCCAGTGTGTGGAGACTACAGCCATGGGCGCGGCGTATCTGGCCGGACTGGCTGTGGGGTATTGGAAGGATAAAAATGAGATTGTAAAGAACTGGGAGATTGAGAGGACTTTTGAGCCGGTCATCTCCATGGAAGAGCGGAATAAGAAGATGAAGGGCTGGGAAAGGGCCGTGAAATGTTCTTACGGATGGGCAAAAGAGGAGTAACAGAGGTACTATTCACAGCCAATGTCCCGGGAGGTGTTTTCCTCAAGGGGATGCTGCGCGATGCGAAGCAAAATCCCGAGGCAGCCAGCGCGATATGGAGCGGAATGCTCCATATCTGTGCATCGCGAAGCGTGCTGCTGGACACGCAGTGAACAGTAACGTAACAGGATAAGGCAGAAGTCCCCGGATGACGGGGATTTTTGCTGTAAAGGAAAGGGAGCGGAAGATGAACAGAGATCTGATGAAAAAAATGGGAAGTATGCAGCAGATGGCATATGTGAGACAGGTGACTTTTGAGGAGGGTGCAGCAGCAGGCCTTCGTGCTTATGAGGTGAAGGCAGGGGAACTGGCTTTTACCGTGGCTGCGGATAAGTGCCTGGATATTGTGGAGATGTCCTATAAAGGGGTGAATCTTAATTTTCTCAGCAAGCCGGGGCTTATGAACGGGCAGAGGTTTGACAGTAATGGGTTTGAGGCGCAGAAAAGTATCATGGGGGGCATGTTTTTTACCTGTGGTACCAGTAATGTGGGAAGACCGGATCTGAACCCGGACGCACCGCTTCCCATGCATGGGTATCTGCGTTCTACCCCGGCGGAGCATGTGTGTGCGGATGCTTTTTGGGACGGGGATGTGTATCGGATCGTGATCTCGGGGGAGATGCGGCAGGCTGCGCTGTTCGGGGAGAATATCGTGCTGAGGCGGACGATTTCTGCCGAGCTTGGTAGCAGTGAGGTGAAGATCCATGATGAGTATGTGAATGAAGGGTATGGGGATGAGCCTTTCATGCTGTTGTATCATTGTAATGTGGGATATCCGCTGCTGGATGCGGGGAGTGTGATCGAGGTGCCGGCTGTGGAAACGGTGCTGAAGGGGGAGGATAAGGAGACAGAGCGTCCGTGGAACCTTGTGGGGGAAGCGGTGGATCTGCTGCCGGAGGAAGTGTTTTATCATAAGATTCGTTTTGATGAGGACGGCAAGGCGCGTGTGCGGGTGAAAAATCCTGCGCTTGGAATGGGGATATGTGTGGAGTTTTCAGGAGAGGAGCTGCCGAATTTTACCCAGTGGAAGTCCATGGCATCAGGGGATTATGTTGTGGGACTGGAGCCTTGTAATTGTCATGTGGACGGGCAGAAATGGGAAGAGGAGAATGGGACGCTTCGGAGGATATTGGCTGGGGAGAAGAAGGTGGTGGAACTGGGAATTAGGGTGGAATAGCGGGGGAAATGGCAGACGGCGCAGGAGAGCGGATGTGGAAGAGGCCGGCAGGTGGGTTCCCTCGGAAAGCTGCCGCCGTCAGCAAGTCTTACTAAGAAAAAAATGGAGCGCCGGACAAGGCACCGGGCAGAACCGCCTTCCAGCCCTGATGGCTGAAAGGCTCAACTGCCCTGACCATTTGGATGGTAATCCAAATGGTCTCCTTGCCCGGCACTCCATTTTTTCCTAAGTAAGACTAAGCTTCCTCTGGAACACCTTTCCGGGGGAACCCACCTGCCGGCCCCTTCCACATCCGCTCTCCTGCGCCTGGTTATTTATGGCGGGGACTTGTGAGAGGATGGCGGGAATTTGAGATGTGTGTGGGGAGGCTTTGTGAAATGAAATAATGATGATGTTAATGTATGGTAGGTTAAAGAAAAAGGTGGAATATTAAGGAATGCCTATAATTTTAAGATGTTGAATTGAAATAGTAGGTAAAGTAAGAAGAAAATCTGGCCAGAAACTTAAGGGATACCTATAATTTTAAGATGTTGGATTGAAATATAGGTAAAGCAGGAAGAAAAATTGGTCAGAAACTTAAGAAATACCTATAATTTTAAGATGTTGAATTGAAATATAGGTAAAGCAGGAAGAAAAGTTGGTTAGAAACTTAAGAAATACCTATAATCCTAAGATGTTAGATATGAATAGCAGGTAAAGCAGGAAGAAAAGTTGGACAGAAACTTAAGAAATACCTATAATTCTAAGATGTTAGATATGAATAGCAGGTAAAGCAGGAAGAAAAGTTGGACAGAAACTTAAGAAATACCTATAATTCTAAAATGATAGAAATGAATAGTAGGTAAAACAGGAAGAGAATCGGGTCAGAATCTCCAGAAATGCCTATAATTCTAAGATATTGGAAGGGAATAGCAGGTAATCTCTTATAGGGCAAGACAGACTCACTGGAAGGGCCGGGGTTTTCTGGAGTTTCTGTGATAAGCGGGTGATGATGAAGTGAAAGTATGGATGAGGGTTGCTTTTGGCGGGGGATTGTGTTAAGACGATAGTAGCCGGAAAGCTGAGATGGTTTGTGAAGGAAAAGAGAAATAGAGATGAAGTTGAGAAAGGAGGATGTTTGGGTTATGAGAGATGAGGATGTGAATGGAGTTGGGGAGACAGAAAGGGCAGAGGAGATGTTTGTCGAGAGGCAGAGGATGTTTGGGGAGTGTCATGCGCATGTGTTTATGGATGGAGTAAATTACAAAGAGGCTGTGAAGAGGCATTTGAATGGGGTGGATGAAGGGGTGATCCGGAGGCATTTTGAGATGTATCGGGAGAAGGGGATTGCGTTTGTGAGGGATGGAGGGGACTATCTGGGGGTCTCGGAAAGGGCAAGGGAGATTGCGCCGGAGTATGGGATTGATTACCGGACGCCGATTTTTGCCATACACAGGAAAGGGTGTTATGGGGGGATTGTGGGGAAGGGATTTGAAAATATGAGGGAGTATGCGGAGCTTGTGAGGGAGGTTAAAGCACGCAGGGGGGATTTTATTAAGATCATGACTACGGGAATCATGGATTTTGATACGGATGGGGGAATTACGGGGGAGGCGCTTCCTTTTGAGGAAGTGAAGGAGATGGTGCATATTGCACATGAAGAGGGGTTTGCGGTGATGTGTCATACGAATGGGGCCGGGCCTGTGGCGGATTTGGTGAGGGCCGGGGCGGATAGTGTGGAGCATGGGAATTATGTTTCGGAGGAGACTCTGCAGATGATGGCGGAATCGGATATTGTCTGGGTGCCTACGATCACTGTGGTGGCAAATATGTTTGGGTGCGAAAGGTTTTCGGATGAACTGCTGCATGGGATTTATGAGAAGGGGAAGAATAATATCAAAAGGGGATTTGAATTGGGAGTACATATGGCATTGGGCAGCGACGCAGGTGCTTATTTGGTTCCGCATGGGCAGGGACTGCTGGATGAATGGCGCTGTTTTCGGGAATGTGTGGAGGATGAAAGTGTCTTAAAAGAGCGTATTTTTGAGGGAGAGGAAAAAATTAGAAAAAAATTCAGATTTTTTTAGCAAAAGGTATTGACGAACACGAAATTTGGTGATATACTTTCACTTGTCGTTCGGAAGTGATAACAAAGAGCGACAGAGAAAAGCGGGAGTGCTGGAACTGGCAGACAGGCTAGACTAAGGATCTAGTGGTCGCAAGATCGTGTGGGTTCAAGTCCCATCTCCCGCATTTATAAATCCGAATTTGATTCCGAGAGGAAACAGATTCGGATTTTTGTTATTCCGGTGAAAAGTTCTTCAGAATCAACAGATCCTTTGCAGGACAGCAGAAGACATTCGGGACAGGTACGTGAAGGGGCAGGGAATACAGCGGCGGTATCATGGGAGATGCCGCTGTTTTTGAATGACAGCATGTAGATGAAGTGACAGAGTAATAAGGCACAGGATAGAAAAGGTACAGGATGGCAAAATACAGAACGCTAAGTGTACAGAAAGCGAAAGGTACAGAACGCTAAGTGTACAGAAAGTGAAAAGGTACAGAACGCTAAGGGCACAGAAAACGAAAAGCACAGAAAGCGAAAGGCACAGAACACTAAAGGTACAGAAAACTAAAGCAGTAGAAAGTAAAAGAGGCATCGACTTATGGAAGAAAAGTATTATGAAGCTCAGGTATTTAAAGATTTAAAAATAAGCGATGAAATTTTTGAGGGTTATAAGTTTACAGACTGTGAATTTGAAAACTGTGTCTTTGAGTCTTGCAGGCTCCTCAGCTGTTCTTTTTCAGGCTGCAGTTTTATAAAGTGTACAGTGATGAGCCTGGAGGCGGAGGCCCATTCCCGGATACAGTATGTGGAATTTGACAGGTGTAATCTGATTGGTGTGCACTGGGAAGAGCTGATGCCGGACGGTGCATTTGCTGAGCCGATAAAGGGATTTTACGGCTGTCGGTTGAAGTATAATACATTTTCGGAGATGAATCTGAAAAAGTTTGATTTTACAGGAAATGAGATTTCAGATTCCATGTTCGCGGACTGCCGGCTTCAGGAAAGCAGAATGAAGGGCTGTAAGCTTGAGGGAACAGAATTTTTCAAATGTGACCTGAGAAAAGCGGACTTGCGGGGAACTGCCGGGTATCAGATGGATATCCGGTCATGTAAACTAAACGGAGCCAGGTTCTCTTTTCCGGAAGTGGTGAATCTGCTGAACGGATTGGAAATTGAGATAGAGTATTGATAAAGAGAAAACGGAGGAAATTATATGCTGACAATAGGATGTCATTTATCCTCAGCCAAAGGATACGAGGCCATGGGGAAAGAAGCGGTTAAGATACAGGCAAACACCTTTCAGTTTTTTACCAGAAACCCCAGAGGCGGTAAGGCGAAGGAGATAAAGGAGGAGGATGTGGAAAAATTTTTGAAGCTTGCACAGGAGCAGGATTTTCCCTGTATTCTTGCCCACGCGCCCTATACCCTGAATGGCTGTTCCGCGGATGAGGGAATCCGGGAGTTTGCCAAAAACACCATGGCGGATGATTTAAAGAGAATGGAATACACGCCGGGAAACTGTTACAATTTTCATCCGGGCAGCCATGTGAAGCAGGGGGTAGAGATTGGGATCACCTATATAGCCGGGATGCTGAATGAGATTCTTTCAAAGGAACAGCGGACCACAGTGCTGCTTGAAACCATGGCCGGAAAGGGCAGTGAGGTGGGCAGGACCTTTGAGGAGTTAAGAGAGATCCTGGACCGGGTGGAGCTTCAGGAGAAAATGGGAGTGTGTCTGGATACCTGCCATGTGTATGACGGCGGATACGATATTGTGGGGGACCTGGACGGTGTCCTGACAGAGTTTGACCGAGTGATAGGACTTGACAGGCTGAAGGCGGTACATTTGAATGACAGTATGTTCGGGTTTGGGAGCCATAAGGACAGACATGCCAAAATCGGAGAGGGAAAGATTGGATTTGAGGCCATGAAGCGGATCATCAATCACCCGAGTTTGAGAAAACTGCCCTTTTATCTGGAGACACCCAACGACCTGGAGGGATACGCAAGGGAGATCGCCATGCTGAAAGAGGCATATATGGAGTAGAATTACGGGAGATATGCACGAATTTCCCGGCAGAGGAAAAAGATTGGCCGCTCTGCCGGGAAATTTTTGCTGTTTATGAGGGAATGTGCGGGGAAAGAAAAAAATTGCGAAATTTTTGCCAAAGAAAAAGGAAATCCCTGTTTTATGCGTAATAATATATATGAGAAAGTTTTTTTACTGGCTTTGCTTTTGAAGAGAGAAGGTGAGCTGCCGAATGAATATCCGTGAGGAAATGGAACAAAGGGAGATGGAACTGTTAAGTCCTTATGCTGCCCACAGCAGGGACAGCAGGGGCAGGGACCGTTATGAGGAGGAGTGTGATATCCGGACGGTCTACCAGCGGGACCGGGACAGGATCCTGCACTGTAAGTCTTTTCGGAGACTGAAGGATAAGACCCAGGTCTTTCTGGCGCCTCAGGGGGATCACTACAGGAACCGTCTGACCCATACCCTGGAAGTTTCCCAGACTGCCAGAACCATTGCGAAGGCCCTGAGGCTGAATGATGATCTGGTTGAGGCCATTGCTCTGGGGCATGATCTGGGGCATACGCCCTTCGGACATGCGGGGGAGAGAGCCCTTGACAGGGTCTGCCCTCTTGGATTTGCCCATTACAGGCAGAGCATTCGAGTGGTGGAGTGTCTGGAGAAGAACGGCGAGGGACTCAATCTTACCTGGGAGGTGCGGGACGGAATCCTGAACCACAGGACCAGCGGTTCTCCCCATACCCTGGAGGGACAGATCGTACGGCTCTGCGACAAGATATCCTATATCCATCACGATATGGATGATGCCCAGCGGGCAGGGGTCATCACAGAAGATGATATTCCCATTACCCTGCGCCTTTTACTGGGTGAGAACACAAAAGAACGGCTTAACACCTTTATTCATGATATTGTGGACAACAGCAGAGGGAAAGATACCATACGCATGTCCCCTGAGATTGAGGAGGGACTGCGTGACCTTCGGAACATTATGTTCCAGAATGTCTATCTGAATCCCGTTGCGAAAGAGGAAGAGGAAAAGGCGGAGAACCTGGTGGAAGCCCTGTACGGCTACTACAGCACCAAGCCGGATCAGATGTCCGAGGAGTATAAACGGCTGCTTAGGGACGGTGAGGAGATGAACCGGGTTGTCTGTGACTATATTTCCGGTATGACGGATCAATATTCCATGGAAAAATTCAGGGATATTTTTGTTCCGAAAGGATGGAGTGTTTACTAGATGTTTTATTCCGATGACATAATTGAAGAAGTCCGCATGAAAAATGACATTGTGGATGTCATTTCCGGTTATGTGCGGCTGCAGAAAAAGGGCAGCTCCTACTTTGGCCTGTGCCCTTTCCACAATGAAAAATCACCCTCCTTTTCCGTAAGCCCCGGCAAGCAGATGTATTACTGCTTCGGGTGCGGGGCAGGGGGAAATGTGTTCACCTTTATAATGGAGTATGAGAATTTCACCTTCATAGAGGCTGTGAAATACCTGGCTGAGCGGGCAGGGGTAAAACTGCCGGAGGGAGAGTATTCCAAAGAACAGAGGGCTGCCGCGGATTTGAAGACGGTTCTTCTGGAGGTGAACAAAAAAGCAGCCTCCTACTACTATTATCAATTAAAGCAGGAGAGCGGCAGGCAGGCTTATGAGTATCTGAAAAACAGGGAATTGTCGGATGAGACCATTAAGAGTTTCGGGCTTGGCTATTCCAGCAAATATTCGGACAGCCTGTACCGGTATCTGAAAGGAAAAGGCTATTCCGATGCCATTTTAAAAGAGTCCGGCCTGTTCTCCGCGGATGAGAGATATGGAATGCATGACAAGTTCTGGAACCGTGTCATGTTTCCCATTATGGATGTAAATAACCGGGTGATCGGTTTCGGCGGCCGCGTCATGGGCGACGCCAAGCCCAAATATCTGAACTCACCGGAGACGAAGATCTTTGACAAGAGCCGAAACCTGTACGGGCTTAACATTGCCAGAAAATCCAGGAAGAACTATCTGATCGTCTGTGAGGGATATATGGATGTGATCTCCATGCACCAGGCAGGCTTTACCAATGCAGTGGCGTCCCTGGGAACGGCTCTTACAAGCGGACATGCCAGCCTTATGAGCCGCTACACCAAGGAAGTGCTTCTCACCTATGACAGTGATGAGGCCGGGCAGAAAGCCGCACTCAGGGGAATTCCCATTCTCAGGGAGGCAGGCATCAAGCCCAGAGTGGTAAATCTGGCGCCTTACAAGGACCCGGATGAATTTATCAAGGCTGAGGGACAGGAGGCTTTTGAAAAACGGCTTTCTGAGGCTATGAACTATTTTCTGTTTGAGGTACAGGTCATGGAACGGCAGTATAATCTGGCGGACCCTGAGGACAAAACAGAATTTTACAGAGCAATTGCAAAAAAACTGCTGGAATTTCCGGAGGAACTTGAGCGTAACAATTACATGGAGAGTATTTCCCGGAAATACCAGATACGTTATGAAGACCTGCGGCGCATGGTGAATAACCTGGCCCTGTCAGGCACGGGCATCTCGGCAAAACCGAAGGCCCCTGCAAAAGAGCGGAAACGGGAGAAGAAAGAGGACGGCAGAGACGCTTCCCAGAAGCTGATGCTGACCTGGCTTACCTCCTATCCGAAAATGTTTGACACCATTGAGGGCTATATAGGCCCGGATGATTTTACAACGCCCCTGTTTCACCAGGTGGCAGAACTTTTATTTGAACAGCACGAACAAGGGGAGGTCAATCCGGCTAAGCTTTTGAACCGGTTCACTGACAGCGAAGAACAAAAGGAAGTTACATCCTTATTTCACGCAACCCTGCATCTGGAAAATGACCAGGAGCGCAGGCGCGCTCTTCGGGAAACCGTCTGCAGGATGAAACGGGACAGCATTGCGCACCAGAGCCAGTCTCTGGCGCCGACGGACATTGCAGGCCTGCAGAGACTTGTAGAGGCAAAAAAACATCTGGAAGAAATTGAAAGTGGAAAGGTAACACTGCATATTTCTTTTGATTGAGGCAAAGATATAATTAAGTAATGAGAGGATGGAACATTTTATGGAAATGAACATGGCGAAATTCAGCGAAAAACTGCAGGAATTGGTGGAGCTGGGAAAGAAAAAGAAAAATGTCCTGGAATATCAGGAGATCAATGACCATTTCAAGGAAATGCCCCTGGACCCTGACGCCCTGGACAAAGTATTTGACTATCTGGAATCCTGCGGTATTGACGTGCTGCGCATTCCGGAGAGCGATGAGGATGTTTTTATCATCAGCGATGATGACGGCATCAACCTGGACGAGGAGGAAGAGGTAGATGTGGAGAATATCGACCTTTCCGTTCCGGAAGGTGTCAGCATCGAAGATCCTGTCCGCATGTATTTAAAAGAGATCGGCAAGGTGCCCCTTCTGTCCGCAGAGGAGGAAATTGAGCTGGCAAAGCGTATGGAAGAGGGAGACGAGGCGGCCAAGAAACGTCTGGCAGAGGCCAACTTAAGATTGGTTGTCAGCATCGCGAAACGTTATGTAGGGCGCGGTATGCTGTTTCTGGATCTGATCCAGGAGGGAAATCTGGGTCTTATCAAAGCTGTGGAAAAGTTTGACTACAGAAAAGGATATAAATTCTCCACATATGCTACCTGGTGGATCCGCCAGGCCATCACAAGAGCCATTGCAGACCAGGCACGTACCATCCGTATCCCTGTGCATATGGTGGAGACCATCAACAAACTGATCCGTGTGTCACGCCAGCTTCTGCAGGAACTGGGCAGAGAGCCGCAGCCGGAGGAGATTGCAGAGAAGATGGATATGTCCGTGGACAGAGTCCGTGAGATCCTGAAGATCTCCCAGGAACCCGTATCCCTGGAGACTCCCATCGGTGAGGAGGAAGACAGCCATCTGGGAGATTTTATCCAGGATGACAATGTGCCTGTCCCGGCAGACGCCGCTGCCTTCACACTTTTAAAAGAACAGCTAGTGGAGGTTTTAAACACGCTGACAGACAGAGAGCAGAAGGTTCTCCGCCTGCGCTTCGGCTTGGATGACGGAAGAGCCAGGACACTGGAAGAAGTGGGCAAGGAGTTCAATGTGACCAGGGAGCGTATCCGCCAGATCGAGGCGAAAGCACTCCGTAAACTGCGCCACCCCAGCCGCAGCCGCAAATTAAAGGATTATCTGGATTAAGGATGAACAGTATGAAGAATGTGCAGCTTTCGGACAGGCTTCGCGCTGTGGCATCCCTGGTGACACCCGGCAGCAGGATCGCGGATGTGGGGTGTGACCACGGCTATATTCCTATTTATCTGTATCTGGAAGGAAGGATACCGGGAGCCATTGCCATGGATGTAAACCGGGGTCCTCTTCTTCGGGCAGAGGAGCATATCAGGGAATATGGACTGGGAAAATACATAGAAACCCGCCTCTCTGATGGTGTAAAAGCCCTGTCAGCCGGTGAGGCGGATACCGTCATCATAGCCGGCATGGGCGGCCCGCTCATGGAGAAGATCCTGACAGAGGGCAGCGAGGTGCTGAACACCGTATCGGAGCTGGTTCTTCAGCCTCAGTCGGAGATTGGCCGGTTCCGGCATTTTCTGCTGGACCACGGGTACCGGATCACGGCGGAGGATATGGTGTTTGAGGACGGTAAATATTACCCCATGATGAAAGCCATACGCGGGGAACAGTGCTATGAGGAGGAGATCGAGTATCTCTTTGGCAGTGCTCTTCTGAAAAACCGGAATCCGGTTCTTAAGCAGTTTCTTTTAAAGGAACAGTCCTCTGTGGAAAAAATCATGGAGCATTTAAAGAACACGGATACCAGGACAGGCAGAGAGCGGCTTTTGGAATTGGAACAGGAGCTTTTTTATATTAAAAAAGCGCTTGGGCTTGACAGCAGCGGACAGAAGCCCATATCCGGTATCTGTCAGAAACATGCGAGGCAACAGATATGAAATGTAAAGAGATTATAGAAATTTTGGAAAAAGAATATAACCCGTCCTTTGCGGAGAGCTGGGACAATGTGGGGCTTCTGGCTGGCGACAGGGAGAGGGAAGTCAAAAAAGTTTTCCTTGCGCTTGATGTGACAGATGAGACTCTGAAGGCAGCCATTGATTTCGGCGCGGATATGATGATCACCCACCATCCTCTGATTTTTTCCGGTATGAAACGCGTGGTGGCGGAGGATTTTATCGGCCGCAGGATCATTGGACTGATCGGGAATCATATCAGTTATTATGCCATGCATACCAACTTTGACATTCTGGGCATGGCGGATTTGAGCGCGGATATCCTTAAGCTGACAGACCGTGAAGTGCTGGAAGTGACTTTTGAGGAGGGGGAGCGAAGAGAAGGAATCGGAAGAATCGGTTCCCTTCCCTGTAAAATGACGCTGAAAGACTGTGCGCTGTTTGTAAAAGAACAGTTTGAGCTTCCCCATGTGACGGTTTACGGCAGTCTGGATACAGAGGTGGAACGGGCCGCTGTCTGCACCGGCTCGGGCAAGAGTCTCATGAAGGATGTCATGGAAAAAAAGGCACAGGTCTATATAACCGGAGACGTGGATTACCACACTGCCATTGACGCGGTGGCACAGGGGGTATGTATCATTGACGCGGGACATTACGGAACCGAATATATATTTATGGAATATATGAGGCGTAAGCTTGCGAAAAAGCTGCCTGAACTGGAAGTGAGCAAGATGGAAGTCCGGCATCCCTGTGCAGTCCTTTGAACTTAGATTGGGCGGGTCAGAATAACTGCCCTGTAAAGTGCATAGACTGATATAACGGAGTTAAACTGTGATGCACCGGCGAAGCAGAGCCGGTGCGTTTTTTGATACTGGCCGTAAGCGGTCCATTCCGGTGGGGCGAGTCCGGTGCACCGGACACTTTATTATAAAAGAAGTGATAAGTGAACAGGAGGTATCTATGAGCGACAGAAATATAGCGGTAAAGATTCTGGGAAAGACAAAAGAATATCCGTACGGCACGCCATACGCGAAGATCGTGGAGGAGTATGAGGGGACAACCAGATATCCCATTGTGCTGGTGATGAAGAACGGCAAGCTCTGTGAGCTGCATAAAAAATTGAAAAAACCGGGCACTCTGGAATTTGTGACCACTGCGGATGAGATCGGACATAAGACATATAAGAGAAGCGCCTCCCTGCTTGTCTTAAAGGCGGTCTATCATGTGGCAGGCCATGAAAATATAAAGAAGGCTGTCCTTCATTATTCTGTCAGCTCAGGATATTACTTCACCATCGACGGAAATGTTAAGATAGACGAAAAATTCCTGGCTGAGGTCAAGGCATACATGCTGCAGCTTGTGGAGGAAAGAATCCCCATTTTGAAGCGGAGCGTGGGCACGGACGAGGCCATTGAAATTTTCCACAACCACGGAATGTATGACAAGGAGAAACTGTTCCGGTACCGCCGGGTATCCAGGGTCAACATATACAGTCTGGGTGATTTTGAGGATTATTTTTACGGCTTCATGGTAAATCATACGGGATATCTCAAATATTTTGATCTGTATCCCTACGACGAGGGATTCGTGCTCCAGCTTCCGGAGCAGACAGACCCGGAGACTGTGCCGCCGTTTCATCCGCAGCCGAAAATATTCCAGGTGCAGAAGGAGTCCGGCCGCTGGGGTGAGATGATGCAGACAGACACCGTAGGGGATTTGAACGGACAGGTGACGCAGCAGGGGGCAAACGAACTGATCCTCATTGCCGAAGCGCTCCAGGAGGGCAAAATATCCAAGATCGCAGACCAGATCGTGGCTGCGGGAGACAAGAAGTTTATCATGATCGCGGGGCCCTCCTCCTCGGGTAAGACCACATTTTCCCACAGGCTGTCCATTCAGCTTTCTGCCCACGGACTGCATCCCCATCCCATTGCAGTGGACAATTATTTCCTGAACAGGGAGCAGACCCCGCTGGATGAGCATGGGAATTATAATTTTGAGTGCCTGGAGGCCATTGATATCCGGCAGTTTAATGAGGATATGAATGCACTTTTAAGAGGAGAACGAGTGGAACTGCCGTCCTTTAATTTTAAGATCGGTCAGAGAGAGTACAAGGGTGATTATCTGCAGCTCGGCGCGGATGACATTCTGGTCATAGAGGGGATTCACGGGCTGAATGACAAGCTCAGTGAGACACTGCCGAAGGAGAGCAAGTTTAAAATATATGTGAGCGCCCTGACCCAGATCAACATTGATGAACACAACAGGATTCCCACAACAGACGGTAGGCTCATAAGGCGGATCGTCAGGGATTCCAGGACAAGAGGAACCTCTGCAAAGCATACTATCGCCATGTGGAATTCCGTGAGAAGAGGGGAGGAGCAGTACATTTTCCCCTATCAGGAGTCTGCGGATGTGATGTTTAATTCCGCTCTCATCTATGAGCTGGCGGTGCTGAAAATGTACGCGGAGCCCCTGCTTTTCGGGATCACACCGGAAGAGCCGGAGTACAATGAGGCAAAGAGGATACTGAAATTCCTGGATTATTTCGTGGGAATGCCGGCAGATGCGGTGCCCCATAACTCCATTCTCAGGGAATTTATCGGAGGCGGCTGTTTTGATGTCTGATCCGGGGAAGGGAATGGGTGCGGCAGGCATTTTTGGTTATTTACAAATTGGTTTTGCTGTGTTAAAATGACGTTTGTGTCAAGTAGAATGAATGATCGCGGCTGGCAGGACCGAAAGGGGCCAGGTGAGGAAAGTCCGGGCTTCGCAGGGCAGGATGCCGGATAACGTCCGGTGGAGGTGACTCCAAGGATAGTGCAACAGAAATGTACCGCCAGTGTTTTACTGGTAAGGGTGGAAGGGCAGTGTAAGAGACTACCGCCTTCCTGGTAACAGGGAGGGCATATGTAAACCCCATCCGAAGCAAGACCGAATGAAAAGCAATGTGGCTGCCCGTCACGCTTTTAGGTGGGTCGCTTGAGTCTGCTGGCAACAGCAGAACTAGACAGATGATCGTTCACGACATAACCCGGCTTACAGTTCTGCTTGAAACAAAAGGAAAAACGCCTGGTATGTATGTCTGACCGGAACTCTTCGGAGTTTTGGCCATGCATGCATACCAGGCGTTTTGCTGTTACTGCTGTCCAAGAAGGTAGTCGATAAACTGCTGGGCTGTACGGCCGGAGAAGCCGCCGTGCTGGAGTTCCCAGGCGTTGGCTTTCAGGAGCAGTTCATCCCGGTCCATGGTGATGCCGTTTCGCCGGGCCAGGGAGGTAACGATCTCCTGGAATTCTTTTTTGTCCGGGGAACCGAAATAGATGGTCACACCAAAGCGGGATACCAGGGAGAGCTTTTCCTGTACCGTGTCGTTTGTGTGCAGGTCATCGTTTCTGTCCTCCTTGTCGCTGAAACGCTCGCGGACCAGATGGCGGCGGTTGGAGGTGGCGTAGATCAGAATATTGTCCGGCTTTTTCTCCAGACCGCCTTCGATCACAGCCTTCAGATATTTATATTCGATCTCGAAGTCCTCAAAGGACAGGTCATCCATATAGATGATGAATTTGTAATTGCGGTTCTTGATCTGGGCAATGACGTCGTTTAAATCCTGGAACTGGTGTTTGTAGATCTCAATAATGCGGAGACCCTGTTCGTAATACTGGTTCAGGATGGCTTTGATGCTGGAGGATTTCCCTGTGCCCGCGTCACCAAAGAGAAGACAGTTGTTGGCGCGTTTCCCCTGGATAAAGGCTTCTGTGTTATCGATAAGCTTTTTCTTTGCAATCTCGTAGCCCACCAGGTCATCAAGCTGTACATGGGCTATCTTTGTGATGGGGACAATGCGCGCATTGGCCTCTGTCTGCAGATGTTCCAGACGGAAGGCTTTGTGGAGGCCCAGCTTGCCCACGCCGAAATCCTTATAGAATTCCACCATATCATTCATGAATTCCTCCACATCCTCTGCCTGGCCAAGCCGCCGGCTCAGCGTACAGATGCGGTCGCGGATGCGCTTGTTGAACAGCTTGCTGTTCTCATCCACATTGGTGTAATCGCAAATCAGGGAACAGCAGGAAGTGCCGAAAGCCTGATCAAGAGCTGTCAGGTCAAAGTCGAACAGTTCCTTGAATATGGTAAAGTCGTGTTTTGCAAAATCGTTGATGCTGCCTTTTACCGGGCCTACGATCTCGCAGGCTGTGCTGAAGGCGTTTTCATGGTTGACCAGCAGAAAGGTCAGATAATTGTGCCAGAGGTTGCCGGCAAAGCCAAAGGAGCCTGCCATCTCCACAAGCTGGCCGGTACACCGGTAGAAGAGTTCTCTTAACTCTGCAAGAGACGGGTCTTTTGTTTCACAGGCCAGGAGGATGGAGAACATGCTTTCCAGTGTCTCCTCCTGGTCAAAATTGCGGTATAGGATGCATTCATTGATGTTTTTCATGGTTTTTCCTTCTTTTGTTTTTAGTAATTTCCGTGTACCCGAAGATTCCGGGCCTCGGATTTCAGGCCGCGCAGGGCATTTTTGACTGCGCTGTCACTTAGATTTCCCTCAAAATCCACGAAGAAGCGGTATTCCCAGTTGCGCTCCATAATGGGGCGGGATTCGATCTTCGTCATGTTCAGCCCATTGTAAATAAAGTGGGAGAGGCTGTTATACAGACTTCCGCTCTCATGGGGAAGTTCATAGCTGACACTGATCTTACAGGCATCCCGGCAGAAGATTTTCTCCCTGGTGACAATGATAAAACGTGTGGAATTGTTCACATTGGAGTAGATCCCTTCCTCCAGAACGGCGAGGCCGAAATGTTCAGCCGCGTAACGGCTCGCAATGGCAGCCTGTGCCGGGTTTTTCTCATCAGCGACTTTCTTGGCAGCGGCAGCGGTATTGTTCCACTCCATCTGCTGCCAGTCCCTGTGCTTTTCCAGGAACTCCCTGCACTGCATCAGCGCCTGGGGATGGGAGTAGACCGTGTGGATATGGGAAAGGGATGTGCCGGGAAGTCCCATGAGCACATGCTCACAGGGAATGATCTGCTCGCCCACGATCACATGGTCGTACTCTGTGAGCAGGTCGTAAATATCCTGGACAATACCGGCTGTGGAATTTTCAATGGGGAGTACGGCAAAGTCAGCTTTTTCCATCCGGATGGCCTCCATGGCATCCTTCCAGGTATCCACAGAAAAGCTTTTGATCTCCGCTCCGAAAAAAGTGTGCATGGCGGCAAAACTGTAGGCACCCTCCACGCCCTGGAACACCACCGTGGCATTTTGCTTTTTCAAGCCATCTATTTTGACAAAGTCTGATTTTTCTTCCATGCCGTTTTCCTGAAGAAGCTGGTACTGGCGTTTGCGGCTGATGGACATGATCTGCTGGAACAGTTCCTGCACGCCGCAGCGGTTAAAGTCATTGTGGGCTTTGCCGCCAAGGGAGTCCAGTTTTTCCTGTTCCCTGCTTTTATCAAAGACAGGTTTCCCTGTCTCAATCTTGAACTGCGCTACATTCTCGCAGATTTTCATCCGTTCTTCAAAGAGCTTTACGATACGGGTGTCAATTTCATCGATGTCGTTACGCATTTTTTGTAAATCTAACATACTTTTGTAACCTCTCCGTTTTTTGAATTAAATCCGCCCGGGTTTTGCAGGCGGACTTTCTATTATTTATCATACACCGGCACTTTACAGTACGCAAGTCTTTTCTATGTATTCCATGTCTATAAAAAGAACTGTGCGCCTGCCGGGCAGTCTAGGCGAGTGTCATTTAGCGGATTTGTATAATTTGAGCTTCTGAAATCCATAATAATAAGAAAAATAACAGGAGATAAAAAGCATGAAAAAGCATACCTTTCTGCTCTGCGGCACTGCCGGCTGGTGTATGGAGATTCTGTGGACCGGAGTCCATGCCATTCAGAAAAAGGATTTCCGGCTGATCGGGCAGTCCTCGATCTGGATGTTCCCTATTTATGGAATGGCTGCCTGTATCAGGCCGGTGTCCAAATGCCTGAAAGGATGTTCCACCTTTCTGCGGGGCAGTATTTATATGACGGGAATCTTTGCGGCGGAGCTGACCAGCGGCGCGCTGCTGAAGCATTTTCATATGTGTCCCTGGGACTACAGCAAGGCGAAGCTGAATTACAAAGGATTGATCCGTCTGGACTACGCACCGGTGTGGTTTGTGACAGGGCTTTTTTTTGAAAAGATACTGTCCGATAATTCTTGAAATTACCCCTGAACTGGTATATGATAGTACATGGTAATCGCACAGGAAGAACGCGCCTGTGGGAATACAAGATGATAATTATATACACAGGAGGTAATCTATGAGACACTTGATGAGTCCGCTGGATTTTTCCGTGGAAGAGCTGGATAAAGTCTTGAATCTGGCCAATGATATTGAAAAGAATCCGGAAAAGTACGCTCATGTCTGCGACGGCAAGATCATGGCGACTTTGTTTTATGAACCAAGTACAAGAACACGTTTGAGCTTTGAATCCGCTATGCTTCGTCTGGGCGGCAAGGTTCTGGGATTTTCCAGTGCAGATTCCAGTTCCGCTGCAAAAGGCGAGAGCGTTGCCGATACCATCCGCGTGGTTTCCTGCTACGCAGATATCTGTGCCATGCGCCATCCGAAAGAGGGGGCGCCGCTTGTGGCATCCATGGCATCTGAGATCCCTGTCATCAATGCCGGAGACGGCGGCCACCAGCATCCGACACAGACCCTGACCGATCTGCTTACGATCCGTTCTTTAAAAGGACGTCTTGATAATATCACCATCGGTCTGTGCGGAGACCTGAAATTCGGCCGTACCGTGCATTCTCTGATCGAAGCTTTAGTACGTTATACAGGTGTAAAATTTGTCCTCATCTCTCCGGAAGAGCTTCGTGTACCGGACTATATCAAAGAGGACGTGTTAAAAGCCAGCGGCCATGAATTTGAGGAAGTAGAGCGTCTGGAGGAAGTTCTTCCGAAACTTGACCTTCTCTACATGACCAGAGTACAGAAAGAGCGTTTCTTCAACGAGGAAGATTACGTCCGTATGAAAGACTTTTACATTCTGGACAAAGCCAAAATGGACCTGGCCGGACCGGACATGCTGGTGCTGCATCCCCTTCCCCGTGTGAATGAAATCTCCACAGAGGTGGACAGCGACCCGAGAGCCGCCTATTTCAAACAGGCCCAGTATGGTGTCTATGTCAGAATGGCACTGATTCTCACACTACTCAAGGAGGTGGACTTATGTTAAATGTTGGCCGTTTAAACGAAGGTGTGGTGCTTGACCACATCAAAGCCGGAAAATGCATGACCATTTACAAAGACCTGAAGCTTGACAAACTGGACTGCTGTGTGGCCCTCATCAAAAATGCCAGAAGCAAAAAAATGGGCAGAAAAGACATCATCAAAGTGGAATGTCCCATCGACACCCTGAACCTTGACATCCTCGGCTTCATTGACCACACTATTACCGTTAACATCATAAAAGACGGCGAGATCGTCCAGAAAAAAGAACTGGAGCTGCCTAAACAGATCACCAACGTGATCCAGTGCCGCAACCCCCGCTGCATCACCTCCATCGAACAGGAATTAGACCAGGTCTTCATCCTGGCCGACCCCGAAAAAGAAATCTACCGCTGCAAATACTGCGAAGAAAAATACCGCGGCAGCCGCAATAAATAATAAATTTTTTAGTATATAAAAACCAGCCTTCACAGTTTAACACATCTGAGGAGGCAGGTTTTTCTTTTTCTTTTCAGAATGTAGTGCCTTAAAAAACCAGGAGGAGCCGCGCCGGATGGGGGCCGGGGGTGTGAATCTGTTGGCGAGGTTAAGTGGAGCTGCCCGAAGATCCACTGGCTGTGAGCACTTAGTGAAGAAGGCTCTCCTGATGAACTTAGTGCGAACGCCAGTTAGCTGAGGGACGCGCAGCGTCGAGCCAACAGATTCACACCCCCGGCCCCCATCCGGCGCGGCTCCTCCGTCACCTTATTTTAAATCACCCCTTCATTCTTCTCCTCCAACACCCGTATCCCATGATAAAAAAACTCATTCAAAGGCGTCTCCACCCCCACTTCCTTCCCCATCCGAATCACAGCCCCCGCAAAAATATCCACCTCTGTCTTCCTCCCCGCCTCAATATCCTGTAGAGTCGATGGTTTATTCTCATAAGGAATCCTGGGAAACACCTTTCTTTGGGCCACAATATCCTCCTCGGACAAGGGAATCCCCTTTTTGTTTGCAATCGCCACCACCTCCCGCATGGCAGCCTCCCGGATCGCATTGGCATGTTCACTGACTACCCATGCCCCAAAAGGAATCCCCAGAATAGCGGCACTCTGGTTTTCGCTCACATTGCACATAAACTTATGCCACATATCATACACCATATCCTTCGGCACAATACACTTTATATTGGCCCGGTCAAACAGATTCTTCACGGCCTGCACCTGCGGGGAGATCACCGTGTTGTCCCGTTCCCCGATCTCAAAGCGCGCGTTCTCCTGCCGGAAGCTGACCTCATTTCCCTTCATCACTACACTGACTCTGGCGATGGAGTAGAGCAGATGTTCCCACCCGTAGGTTTTGGCAACGACCTCCTCGCTCTCCACCCCGTTTAAGGGGCACATGAGAATGGTATCAGGTCCTACCTGGTTTTTTACATCTTTTACAGCCTGCTGAAGCGCGCCCATTTTTGTGATCAGGATGACCAGGTCAGCAGGTTCCATTTCCTCCTCAGGGGATACCACATGAAAATACAGAGGTTCTCCATTTACGATAATACCGTTTTTTTCCAGCCTTTTTTTGCGCTCCCCTCCGGCAATGATCCGCAGGCTGTTGTATTCCAGCGCGTATTTTAAATGTGATGCCAGAAAGCTTCCAATGGCTCCCAGCCCGATGAGTGCAACGGTTTTGATTTCTTTCATATGTCTGTCCTCCTAAATATGATTTTTATTTTTAATTTTATCTTTAATCAGCCGGTTCTGCAAGAAATATCAGAAACGTGGTTAAATATTATGAAGTTCTGAATTATCCGGGAATTTTCGCAGCCTCTAAAATTTTTATATTCTAAAAGCGAGCTAAAATAAAAGATTTATTATATAAATTTCGGAGTGATTCTCTACAGGAAATGCAAACGATTAAGGAATTATTTCCAGAATCAGAGGCCAGTGTCTGTTAGATAGTTACATGAATGGGTAAAATTAGCATATGTAAGGCTTATGATAGCAAAAACAACGGGATTTTTATGTTGTACTAATAGAAGATTACAGATATAATAGCAGTAATAATACGATTTAAAAGAGCTATGTTTCGGAGACTACGAAATTCTGGCAAATATCCGTTTCAGGAATCAGGAATAATCTATAGCCAGGAAAGTGTTTGCCAGACAAGTAAAATATGAAGAGGGTATCTCTATGATAAATAAAACAATTTATATCGGATCGGATGATTTTTGTAAAATAATAGATGGCGGTTACTATTATGTTGACAAGACACTTCTGATAAAGCAATTATTGGATAAGCCGTCAGAAGTTGCGCTGATAGCCCGGCCCAGGCGTTTTGGAAAGACGCTGAACATGATGATGTTAAAAACATTCTTCGAGGAAGCCCAGGGCAGCCAAAAATATTTTGAGAACATGAAGATATGGGACTGTGGGGAGAGGTATACGAGCCATCAAGGGAAATACCCTGTGGTTTTTCTTACTTTTAAAGATGCAAAGTGTGATAATTGGGAAGAAACTTACGAGGCAATCTGCAGGCTTATACAAAAGGAATTTAACCGCCATAGCCTGTTGGGGCATTTTGAGTCATTAAATGATTACCAAAAAAAGCAGGTGGATAAGATTCTGAACGAGACTGCGGGGAAAGTTGTCTATCAGAATGCTCTTGGAGATTTGACCGAATACCTTCACCAAACAACAGGAGTCAGGCCAATTATATTGATTGATGAGTATGATACGCCGATTTTGCAGGGATATGAAAAGGGCTTTGGGCAAGAGGTCGTATCATTTGTGAGAAATTTATTTTCCGGTGGAATGAAAAATAATATCCATTTGGAACGTGCTGTTTTGACAGGGATACTTAGAATCGCCCAGGAGGATATATTCAGTGGATTGAACAATATCCGTGTCGCAACCTTGCTGGACAAGGATTATAATGACTGCTTTGGCTTTACTGAAAAAGAAGTGAGAGATATTGCAGAATACTATCATGCTCAGGATAAAATGAGTGAGATTATGGAGTGGTATGATGGGTATACCTTTGGTGGTATAGAAATATATAACCCCTGGTCTGTTATGAATTACTTTGCGTCAGACTGCATTCCAGGCACTTATTGGACAGCAACGAGCAGTAATGATATCATCAAACAGTGTCTGGTGAATCCATCTGCCCAGATGATGTCAAATCTTACTGCATTACTAAATGGTGACAGCGTTGAAGAATATGTGGAAAAGAACATGTCATATGGGGCAGTACATGAAGAAGGATCCGCGATTTACACATTATTATTAATGTCTGGGTATCTTTGTATAGCAAATGCAGAAGTACCGGAACCGCAATTTCCACACAAGTTAAAAATCCCTAATAAGGAAATTATAGAAGTATATCGAAAAGAAATCTTTGATGAAATGGTGAAAGGAGATTCTTCTGTCAACCAATATAAAGTGCAGAAGAGTTTTTTATCCGGCAGTGCTTCAAGGATCCAGGATCAGTTGCGGGAAATTTTACTATATAATGTCAGCTATTATGATACGGCATCTGAAGGGTTTTATCATGCGCTTATTTTAGGAATATTGAGTTGTCTACAGGGAAATTACAAGATATATTCTAACCAGGAATCAGGGGATGGTCGTTATGACCTGCAACTTGCTGACTTAAATAAAAAACGGGGGATTTTATTTGAATTCAAGGTACTTAGGAATGTGAACGGCAGTGAGCCAGAAATCATGAAGCAGCTAACAGAGGCGGCTGAAAACTTAGCTTTACAGCAAATACAGAGAAAAAACTATGATGTTGCCTTAGCTAAGCTCGGAATTACTAACATTGAAAAATATGGGGTTGCCTTTTTTAAAAAATATGTTGCGGTAGCCAAATAGACCTCCCTGTATTTAGAAGAAGTATGCCGCCTTATAACCGCATGGAAGGATACGAGTTTGGCTGATTTGAAACTGGCATGGCACTATATAGCTGTATCAAGCGGCGGCTTATCGAGTCAGTCCGTTTATTGATATTTAGGGACAGGCCTATCATAGAAATCACGTTTATCTTTCCGAATATACAGATATTAAAAAACAGGCAGGGCTGTTACAACTTTGTGTGACAGCCTTACCTGCTTTTTCATCAAACTTTTCATTTAAAGCTATTATTTCATATACCTTCCATCAAGAATGATTCAACCTTCTATTCGATTTTTTCTATTTTCTTTAGCAGCATATAGGTTTTTATCAGTCTGTCGAATCCAATCATCAATCGACATGCCCCATTTTTACTGTGTAACCCCTCCGCTTACTGAGAATTGATTGCAGGTCAGTTCTGCAAGAACTGCATCATGATATACATCAAGACGTATCATTTCAGCAAACTGCATTGCCATATCCCGTGTACAGCCTGAAAGTATCAACATAATTTTTTCATCCCCGTAACGGGCGGCAATGTATTTATCACCGGCCTTTTCCTGCAGTATCACAGCCAAACGGCATAGAACTTGGTTTCCACGCAGATGTCCGTATGTGTCATTTATTCTTTTAAAATCATCAATATCAAACAGTACAATGGAAACGCAGCTTTGTTGGGAATGCTGTGCTTCCACTATCTTCTTTATATTTTCCATCAAATAACGCTGATTATATAGCTGAGTCAAATTATCTGTTATTGCCTGCTGATTCAATTCTTCTGCGTGACTTACAACCTTCTTGTGTTCTTTCCCATATTCTACAGTCATGATAATAATCACCGCTATAATAAAAACTGCCACAATCAGAAAGCTGGAGATGGTATCCATCCAGCGTTCTTCATAGCTCAAAGGATATGCAAAATCCGGGTATTTGAAACCAAAATGCAGATTAAGAACATGGAACATCAAAGCCACTGACAGCACTATATTTCTGCATTTTCCTTCTAAAATCAACGCAGCCACGCTCAAACCCAGAATGAAATAAAAAATCATTCCACAGTTAATGCCGCCTGTAACCTAAAATAGTGAAGGGAACATGAAAAAATTCAAAAAAATACTGCAAATAATTCGGTTCATTGCTATATTCGTCATAAAAAAAGACACGATCATCAGATCCTGCGCTAATTGTTCCGGCTGTACCAAATAAAAAATATAAGCGGTCCTTGAACGGATATTATGGATCAATATATCTGGCTTTTATCAAGACACTAATCTCTTGTATTGTCATTATAATTTTTCCTTCTTGATACTGTTTCGTTTATTATATCAAATGAAAATGAATATATTAATTGCAGATAATCCGTAAGAAAGGTTCTCGGAGACACACTTGAACAGTTGAAAAAAGAATATCGAAGGGCGGTAGGATAATGATTGTATTTGAAATACAAAAAGAAGGATTCTGCAGCCGGGTATTTTGCACTGGATTATGGATATGGAAAAACGGATACAGATGTGTTACTATATAATACAGTTGGCTTTAAACAACTTACTCTGTCCGGGAAAAACCGTGTGTGCGCACGGCTTTTTGACAGAGTGAAAATTATAAAGTAAGGAAGGCGCAGAAATGAAACAGAAGAAAGAGACAGATTTAGGCAGGGAACCGATAGGCCGGTTGTTATTCAGGCTTTCCGTTCCTGCAATAACAGCGCAGGTGGTAAATGTGCTCTACAATATGGTGGACCGTATGTATATCGGCCATATTCCCGGTTATGGAGCACAGGCCCTGACAGGTGTGGGTGTTACTTTTCCGCTGATCATGCTGATCTCCGCATTTGCGGCACTGGTGAGCATGGGCGGCGCGCCCCGTTCTTCTATTATGATGGGAAAGGGAAAGAAAGATGAGGCGGAGGAGATCATGGGCAACTGTGCCATGGGACTTCTCATAGCGGGGGTGCTGCTGACCGCATTTTTCCTGATATTTTCCAAAGATTTGCTGCTTTTGTTCGGGGCAAGTGAGAATACCATTGCGTATGCAACAGCATATATGCAGATTTATGCCATGGGTACTCTGTTTGTGCAGGCGGCTCTTGGTATGAATGCGTTTATTACGGCACAGGGGTTTGCCACGGTCAGTATGCTGAGTGTGGTGATCGGAGCTGTGTGTAATATTGTTCTTGACCCCATCTTTATTTTCGGGATGCATATGGGGGTGCGCGGAGCCGCACTGGCAACTATTATTTCACAGGGTGTGTCCGCTGTGTGGGTGATTCGTTTTTTGTGTGGTAAGAAGACAACGCTCAGGCTTAAGAAAAAGTATCTCAGGATTTCTCCGAGAGTGTTTTTTCCGTGTATGGCACTGGGGCTGTCGCCGTTTATTATGCAGTCTACGGAGAGTATACTGAATATCTGCTTTAACTCTTCTCTGCTGAAGTATGGCGGGGATATGGCTGTGGGGGCTATGACGATCTTGTCCAGTGTGATGCAGTTTTCCATGCTGCCGCTTCAGGGGCTGACCCAGGGGTCACAGCCGATTGTGAGTTATAATTTTGGAGCAGGGAATCCGGACCGGGTGAAGAGGGCGTTTTTCCTGCTGCTGCGGTCCTGTGTTGTGTATTCGGTGGCTATCTGGGCTGTGGCCATGTTTGCACCGGGGGTATTTGCGGGTATCTTTACGAGTAATCCGGAGCTGACGCAGACGACGAAATGGGCGATGAAGATTTATATGGCGGTGTCCTGTATTTTCGGGGTTCAGATTGCGTGCCAGCAGACGTTTATTGCTTTGGGGAAGGCTAAGGAGTCGATTTTTCTGGCTTTGCTTCGGAAGGTGATTTTGTTGATACCGCTGATTTATATATTGCCGATGTTTTTTGGGGATAAGACCATGGCGGTGTTTTTGGCGGAGCCGGTGGCGGATATGCTGGCGGTGACGACAACGGGGGTTTTATTTGGGGTACAGTTTAGAAAAGTGATGAGAGAGATGAAGGCGAGGGTGAGACGGTAAGGCGGACAGCGGGAAGGGAATGTTCCGGGGGCCTCTGTGCCTGCTGCCTCTTTGCAAAAGACTGCCTTCGTCGGCAAGACTTGCTAAGAAAAAAAACAGACTCCCGGTCAGGGAACCGGGCAGAACCGCTGTCCAGCCTTTATGGCTGGGCAGCTTAACTGCCCTGAAATTTCGGATGGTAACCGAAATTTCTCCTTGACCGGGAGTCTGTTTTTTCCTAAGCAAGTCCAAGCCTCCTGCGGAACACTCTTTTGCAAAGAGGCAGCAGGCACAGAGGCCCCCGGAACATTCTCTTACCGCCTGGCGGCTTCGGGCGGGTGACTTGGATAAAAATAAAATGGAGTTGACTTATAGGGGAGTTGTGCGTATAATGAACAGTGTTCAGTTTGAAAATAAAAAATTTATATAAGAGCGGAGGAGATTGAGGTGAATACGGTTGTGACGTCCAGAGAGGAGATTTTGAGGGCTGCGGGGGAGATGGTGAAGGTGGGGAAGGGAGACGGGGTCAGTATGAGGGGAATCGCGAGGGAGTGTGGGATTGCGGTGGGGTCTATTTATAATTATTTTCCGACGAAGAATGATCTGATGATCGCGGTGGTGGTTGAGATGTGGAAGGAGATATTCTTTGTGCCGCTGAGTAAGATAGAGGGGAAGAGTTTTTTGGGGGTTGTGGAGTGTATTTTGGAGAGGATGGGGGAGAACAGAGGGGAAGGACAGGGCTTTTTGGCGGAGCATGCTTTTGTTGTGGGGGATAAGGAGAAGGGGCATCTGGTGATGGAAGAGTATCTGGGGCATATGAGAGAGGAGCTTCTGGCAGTGCTTATGGGGGACAGCGCTGTGGCGGACGAGGTCTGGAGTGATGGATTTTCGGCGGAGGATTTTGTGAGGTTTGTGGTGGATTTTCTGGTGGAGGATCTGATGCGGGGGACGGACAGAGCTGTGTTTCTCAGGGAATTGATACTGCGTGTGGTTTATGGAAGGAAACGGGAGGATTTGAGATGAAAGTGAGAAAAAATTATCTGCTGCTGATCGCGGCGATCGTATGGGCCGTGGCTGGGGGGAATATTCTGCGGATTGGACTGGAGGTTTACGAAAGCTATGTCGGAGTGCTGAATGTTCTGCTGTCAGCCGCGGTTTATATGGTGTTCCAGATTTTTGTGTTTGGGAAGATGGTGCGGAAGCATACCGTGAGGATTGCAGGATATGAGGAGGAAAAGCAGTTCTTTCTGAAGTTTTTTGATAAGAAGGCATTTTGTATCATGGTGTTTATGATGACCTTCGGTATCGGGCTTCGGGTGTCAGGATGGTGCCCGGAAGTGTTTATCGCTGTATTTTATACAGGGCTTGGGGCGTCGCTTCTCACGGCAGGCGGGTTGTTTCTGGTGAATTTTGCGGGGGTTATGAGAGGGAACACCCAGGAGGCGTAAAACAGAGGGAAATAAATTTCAGATTATGATTGAAAATTGAAAATACTGGTGCTATACTTGCTTTCAAGCGAATTGCCGCACATGCCGAACCAGAGTGTGCTAAAATGCCCGGCCATATCAAGGGCAGAGACACCGGTTCGGATGGAAACAGGTGGCCTTATAAAAAGTGTTCCGGTTTGTCCGGAGCACTTTTCTATGCGCCGAAGACGTGCCAGGGACGGAACATCCGTTCGTCTCCTGTCCGACAGCCGGAAATATTACATGATAGAAGAGAAGGAGACTATGGCAGTTATGGAAAAAGATATGACAAAGGGCAGTCCGTTCCGGCTGATCCTGGCTTTTACGATTCCCCTCATAATCGGCAATGTTTTTCAGCAGCTCTATAACATGGTGGACGCCATCATTGTGGGACGGACGGTGGGAGTCAACGCGCTGGCAGCAGTGGGGATGTCCGGCAGTATTGTGTTTCTGATCCTGGGGTTCTTAAACGGGCTGACGACGGGATTTACGGTCCTCACCTCAAGGACGTTCGGGGCGGGGAATATGGACGGGATGAAGAAATCCGTCTATTCCTCCTCCGTGCTGGCAGTTGTGGTCACAGTGATTCTGACTGTGGTCAGCGTGGCGGGGCTGAAGGGACTGCTGCGCCTGATGAATACCCCGGATGAGATTTTTCAGGATGCTTACCAGTATCTGTTTGTGGTGTTTCTGGGGATTTGGACCCAGGTGCTCTATAACCTGCTGGCGAGCTTTTTAAGGGCGCTTGGAAACAGCAGGATACCGCTGTATTTCCTGATCCTGGCGGCAGTGCTGAACATTTTCCTGGATCTGTTTTTTATACTGGTCATGAAAATGGGGACCAGGGGAGCGGCTGTGGCTACGGTGATCTCCCAGGGTGTGTCCGGTATTCTGTGCCTTGTGTACATAGTGAAAAAGGTGCCGCTTCTGCATATGAAGAAGGAGCACAGGGTTCTGGAGAAAAATTCCGTCCGTTTTCAGATCAAGGTGGGAATCCCCATGGGACTACAGTTTTCCATTACCGCGCTGGGAATCATGATCCTGCAGAGTGCTCTCAATGGATTCGGAGCCAGGGCAGTGGCCGGCTTTACGGCCTCCACAAAAGTCATGCAGCTGATCAATCAGGCCATGATCTCCATCGGTGTTACCATGGCAACGTATTCCTCACAGAATATCGGGGCGGGAAGGTTTGAAAGGATCAGAAAAGGAGCCAGGGTCTCCACAGGGATGTCCGCTGTGTATGCCGTGCTGGTCACTGTGATCCTTCATTTTTTCGGCAAATACATGGTGCGCATGTTCATTGACAGCGGACAGACAGACGTGCTTGGGTACTGCGAGATGTATTTTTCCATCATTGCGCCGTTTATGCTGATTTTGGGGTCCATTTTTATATACAGAAATATTCTGCAGGGAATGGGATTTGGCTTTGTACCCATGATGGCAGGGGCGGCTGAGCTGGCAGCCAGGACAGCGGCAGCTTTTACCGCGCGCCATTTCGGCTCTTTTGAGGGAATCTGCTGGGCAGACCCTCTGGCCTGGGTTGCGGCTGCAGCGCCTCTTGTGATCACTTATCTGTGGAGAATGAAGAAATTGGAGAGGGAAGCCTATGAAAGAGAGTAAAAAGACAGCAGGTCATTTGATGGCTTTATTTACAGTGGCTGTGTGGGGAACGACATTTATTTCCACAAAAGTGCTGCTTCGCGAGTTTACACCTATAGAAATTCTGCTTTTCCGGTTCCTTATCGGTTTTGCGGCGCTTTGTCTGGTGAATCACAGAAGGCTGAGAATCAAAGAGAGAAGCCATGAGTTTTTGTTCGTGGCTGCGGGAATCAGCGGTGTCACCCTGTATTTCCTTATGGAGAATATTGCGCTGACCTATACTTATGCGTCAAATGTGGGGGTGATCGTGGCGACAGCACCGTTCTGCACCGCCATTCTGGGATTTATTTTCCTGAGGGATGAGAAACTGAAGATGGGATTTTTTGTGGGATTTGTGATCAGCATAGCAGGTATTGTTCTGCTCAGCTTCAACGGGCAGAAGTCCTTTCATCTGAATCCGAGAGGGGATGTGCTAGCCCTTCTGGCGGCTGTGGTGTGGGCCTGCTATTCTGTGCTCATAAAGAAGATCAGCAGCTACGGGTATCAGACCATTCAGATCACCAGGCATGTGTTCTTCTACGGCATTCTTTTTATGCTGCCGGCCCTGTTCTTTATGGATTTCCGCTGGCAGTTCTCCAGATTTAAAGATCCGGTGCTGCTGGCAAATATTTTATTTTTGGGGCTGTGTGCCTCTGCCCTCTGTTTTGTGACTTGGAATCTGGCGGTGAAGATTGTAGGCGCAGTGAAAACCAGTGTCTATCTGTATCTGGTTCCGGTGGTCACCATTGCAGCTTCAGTCCTTGTCCTCCACGAAAAAATATCGGTGGTGTCTGTTCTTGGAACCGTGATGGTGCTTATGGGGCTGGTCCTCTCAGACAGAGGAAAGACAGCAGAAAAAAATAATTAGAAAATGTTGCCAAAACAACTTTTTTAATTGCGCGAAACGTGTATAATAATAGAAACAAAATAAGAACCGTTTTTCGGACAATTCCGAAAAGCGGTTTTACAATATTGGGAAAAACGGGGATAAGCGGAAATGAGAGAGATAGAAACAACAAAAGCGGCAGGACATATTCTCTGCCATGATATCACGCAGATCATTAAAGGAGAAAAGAAAGGTCCTGTGTTCAGAAAAGGCCATGTAGTCAGGGAAGAAGACATTCCTGTACTTTTATCTGTGGGCAAGGAGCACCTGTTTGTCTGGGAAAAGACAGAGGGAATCCTCCATGAAAATGAGGGCGCCGAGATTCTGCGGGATATCTGCAAAAATGAATATATGTCCGAATCGGAGATAAAAGAGGGAAAGATTGAGCTAAAGGCCCAGATAGACGGGCTGTTTAAAATAGACAGAAAAAAACTGCTGGCAGTTAATTCCCTGGGAGAGATGATGATTGCCTCCCGCCATGGTGATTTTCCGGTAAAAAAGGGAGACAAGCTGGCTGGCATGCGCATCATTCCCCTTGTCATCGAGGAGGAGAAGATGACAAGGGCGAAAGAGGCCGCGAAGGGTGGTCCTGTTTTTCAGATCCTGCCCTATCGGGAGAAAAAGGTGGGTATTGTGACCACAGGCAGCGAGATTTCCAAGGGCCTGATCCAGGATACCTTCGGTCCTGTGATCGAGGAGAAGCTGGGGGAATTCCCCACAACAGTGATGGGCCAGGTGTATCCGGGGGATGACAAGGAGAAGATCACAGAGGAGATCCTTTCCTTTATAGAGCAGGGTGCGGATATGGTGGTCTGTACTGGCGGTATGAGTGTGGACCCGGATGACCGCACGCCGGGAGCTATTAAGGATACAGGGGCTGAGATCATTTCCTACGGGGCACCGGTGCTGCCGGGAGCCATGCTTTTGGTGGCCTATTATAAGAAAGACGGGAAGCGTATTCCCATTGTGGGACTTCCGGGATGCGTTATGTATGCAAAGAGAACCGTATTTGATCTGGTACTGCCCAGGCTCATGGCGGATGACCCGATAGAAAAAGAAGAACTGGCAGCTCTTGGCGAGGGCGGATTATGTCTGAACTGCGATGTCTGTACCTTCCCCAACTGCGGGTTCGGAAAAGGAAGATAATATATGGCTGACAGAGAAATGTATCTGCAGATCGCCGCGCTGTTTGCTCAGACAGATGAGATCACTATTGAGACCACGCTTATGGGGGAACAGGCCGGACAGAAGAAAATACTCACCGGGGAGGAGCGCATGCTTCCTCCGGGGGAACATGTATACAGGGAAACGCTCTACGGGAGAAGCCGGGCCGTTGTCTGCGGCGGAGGGCATGTCTCCCTGGCACTAGTGCGCTTTTTAAAATTGCTGGATTTCCATGTGACGGTGATCGACGGGAGAGAGGAGTTCGCCAATCGGGAGCGGTTTCCCGAAGCGGATGAGATCCTGTGTATGGATTTTGAAGAGGGTCTGGAGCAGCGTGATTTTGGAGAACATGCCTATTACATTATTGTGACCAGAGGGCACAAGGATGACTACCGTTGTCTTCGTTCTATTTTGAAGAAGAAGAGAGACTACGTGGGCATGATCGGCAGCAGGGGAAAGGTTGCCATGTCTTTTGAACGGCTGCGGCAGGATGGAGTGGAAGAAGAAGAGATTCGGAAGATCCATGCGCCCATTGGCCTTGCCATCAGCGCCCAGACCCCTGCGGAGATCGGTGTGAGCATCTGCGCGGAGATCATTCAGGAGAAAAACAAATATCCCCGCAAGACCCTGGAGGAGGAAGTGCTCAGGGGTATCCGGGATGAAAATGCCGTGACCATGGTAACCGTGGTGGAAAAATCAGGGTCTTCCCCCCGGGGAGAGGCTACGCGGATGGTGGTATGCCGAGACGGAAGCATATACGGAACCATCGGCGGCGGGCCCATAGAATTTGCTGCGGTGAAAGAAGCCCGAAACTTTTCAGATGCGGGCGGTTTTTCCATCCGGGAATATGATCTTTCCAATTCCAAAGCAGCCACCCTTGGGATGGTCTGCGGCGGAAAGGTAAAAGTGTTGTTTGAAAAGCTTTGACAGCAGGCAGGCTGTTTTGCGACCGCCGGGCGGGATGTGCACAGGAGTTTTGACGGACAGCAAACTTGCGGCCAGTGTTGAAGGAGCCGGAAATAACACGATGATCGGACAAGAGTCAGGGAGGATTCACTATGAAAAAAAGAACAGCAGGCCTTTTGGGTATTTTTTTGGCGTCAGCTATGATGACCGCAGCATGCGGCAGTGACAACAGCCAGGAAACTGCAGAAAAAACAGCGCCGAAGACAGAGACAAAGGACAACATAGAAAGTAAGGACGACGCAGAGGGCAAAGACGAGGCAAAGGCAGCAGACGATGAGACAACAGATAACGGGGAGAAAAAGGATGCAGAGGAGCCGGTCACCATATTGATGGCAGCGGCAGCCAGCCTGGAATATTCCATGAAGGATGAGCTGATTCCCATGTTCCAAAAGCAGCACCCAAACATTACAGTGGAGGGCACCTATGACAGTTCCGGAAAGCTTCAGACTCAGATAGAATCCGGCATGGATGCGGACTTATTCTTCTCCGCAGCGGAAAAACAGATGACTGCCCTGAAGGATGAGAACCTGATTGACAGGGATTCCGTTAAGCATCTGCTGGAGAACAAGATCGTTCTTGTGGTTCCTTCAGATAAGAAGGACGCATACACAAAATTTGAGGACGTGGTGAACGCGGAGACAGTGGCAGTGGGAGACCCGGAGAGTGTGCCTGCAGGACAGTACGCGCGGGAGGCACTCACAAGTCTCGGACTCTGGGACCAGGTATCTGCAAAAGCCAGTCTGGGTACCAATGTGACAGAGGTACTCAACTGGGTATCTGAGGGAAGCGCGGATGCAGGCATTGTATACGCCACAGACGCAGCCACCAAGAAGGACAGCCTGGCAGTCGTTGCGGAAGCACCGGAGGGAAGCCTTGCACAAAAGGTTATTTATCCGGCAGGTATTGTGACAAGCTCCGCAAAAAAGGAGGCAGCACAGCTCTTCCTGGATTTCCTTGCCTCCGACGAGGCGTCAGCAGTATTTGAGGAATATGGTTTTACACCAGTGAAATAATGATCACAGCATTCAGGCATGGCCGGTCTGCATAAGCCGGCTGTGCCATTATTCTACAGGGGGACAGGCAGATATGGATTACTCACCGATATGGATATCAGTTAAGACGGCATCACTTACCATTGTCATCGTTTTTTTCATCGGTTTGGCGGCAGCCAAGCTGGTGGCAGGGCTCAAAAACGAGAAGATCAAGATGGTGCTGGACGGTATTTTTACCCTGCCTCTGGTTCTCCCGCCGACTGTGGCCGGATTCTTCCTCCTATATTTATTTGGAATCCGGCGCCCGATCGGGGCTTTTTTTGTTGAGTATTTTGGCGTTAAGATCGCATTTTCCTGGGGAGCGACCGTGCTGGCGGCAGTGGTGATCTCCTTTCCGCTCATGTACCGTTCCGCCAGGGGTGCACTGGAACAGGTGGATGAAAACCTGATATTTGCAGCCAGGACCCTGGGATTTTCCGAGTGGCGGATCTTCTGGAAGGTTATGTTTCCGGCGGCGCTTCCGGGCATTGCAGGCGGTGGCATTCTGGCTTTTGCCAGAGGACTGGGCGAGTTTGGGGCTACAGCCATGATCGCGGGAAATATAGCAGGCAAGACAAGAACTCTGCCTCTGGCTGTCTATTCCGCAGTGGCAGCAGGGGATATGGATACCGCCTACAAATATGTCATGATCATTTTACTGGTCTCCTTCCTGGTGGTAGTCCTCATGAATTATTTTACAGCGAAAGAGAGAACATACGGAAAGCGGGGAAAGAAAGCATGAGTCTGCAGGTGGATATCAAAAAAAGATGGAAGGGATTCTCCCTGCAGGTCCGCTTTGAGACAGGAGAAGGTCTTCTGGGAATCCTGGGAGCCTCCGGCTGCGGCAAGAGCATGACATTAAAGAGCATTGCAGGCATTGTGACGCCTGACGAGGGGAGAATCCTATTAAACGGCAGAACACTTTTTGACTCGGAGAAGAAGATCAACCTGAAGCCCAGGGACAGGAAGGTGGGATATCTTTTTCAGGATTACGCCCTTTTTCCCAATATGACGGTCAAACAGAACATAAGCTGCGCTGTCAGGGGGAAGGATAAAGAGAGGATGGCAGAGGAACAGATACAGAACTTCCAGTTGGAAGGGCTGGAGGACCAGTATCCCCATCAGCTCTCCGGCGGACAGAAGCAGAGGACAGCACTTGCCCGCATGATGGCAAATGAGCCGGAGGCACTGCTTCTGGATGAACCTTTCTCTGCCCTGGACTATTATCTGAAGGAACAGCTCCAGGTGCAGATGCTGGATTTTCTGAAGGACTGCAAAAAGGATATGATCCTTGTCACCCACAACAGGGATGAGGTATACCGTTTGTGCGGGGATCTGCTTATTATGGACGGCGGGGAGAAGATTCGTATGGGACCCACAAAGGAGATCTTCCGTTATCCGGGCTGTGTGGCTGCTGCGCGTCTGACGGGCTGTAAGAACTTTTCCAGAGCCAGAAAGCTGGATGATACTCACGTGGAGGCGCTTGACTGGGGAATTGTGCTGACTGCGGGGAAACAAGTACCGGATGCGGTTTCCTCAGTGGGAATCCGGGCGCATTATTTTATTGCCTGTCAGGATGACAGCCGGGAAAATACGTTTCCCGCTGAACTGGTGGAGACCGTGGAATCCCCCTTTGAGATGAATGTAGTCATCCGGAAAAAGGGAATGCCGGGACATGACAGGCGCGAACAGATTTGGTGGAAAATGGCAAAGGAGAAATGGGCCGGCATGGAGGGGAAAGTCCCGGAATTTCTCAGGGTTTCCCCGGAGGATGTGCTGCTTCTCACAGACAGGCCGTGAGGCCGGGCAGCAGAAGATAATTGACAACAGAACGATTACGGCGTAAACTAATAAAAACATTTATGCCCAATCAAAACAAACCTGCGCGGCAGAATGTCCGGGCAGGTTTTTATTTTTTCGGCACACGAAAACAGGCGGAAACACACCGCCTTGCAGGAC
This sequence comes from Blautia caccae, assembly GCF_040095955.1. NCBI lineage: Bacteria > Bacillati > Bacillota > Clostridia > Lachnospirales > Lachnospiraceae > Blautia > Blautia caccae. Next base: position 83,180 of record NZ_JBBMFP010000019.1, read on the forward strand.
AGGAGAGGATTATATGGAACAGGATTTGAGAAGACAGGTTTTAAATATTTTGGAGAAAAACAGCAGGCTTTCCCCTGCGGAGATTGCAGTCATGACAGGAACCGATGAGCAGACAGCGGCGGATATGATCTCTGCGCTGGAAAAAGAGGGCATTATCTGCGGATACCACACCCTCATCAACTGGGATAAGGAAAATGATGATTCCGTGACAGCACTGATCGAGCTGAAGGTCACACCCCAGGGCGGCGACGGGTACAACAAGATAGCAGAACAGATCTACCAGTATCCCCAGGTGGAGACCTTGTACCTTATGTCAGGGGCTTACGACTTTTTAGTGCTTTTAAGAGGAAAGAGCATCAAGGACATCTCCCTTTTCGTTTCAGAAAATCTGGCGTCTATAGAGGAGGTGCAGAGTACGGCTACATATTTCACCCTTACAAAATATAAGGAGCAGGGAGTTAACCTTGCAAGGAAAAAGCAGGACGGAAGAATGGTGATCACTTTATGAGAGAATTTGTCACAGAGAAAGTAAAACAGATCAAGCCATCCGGAATCCGGAAGTTTTTCGACATTGTGAGCGAAATGCCGGATGCCATCTCCCTGGGCGTGGGGGAGCCGGATTTTGACACTCCCTGGCATATCCGTGAGGAGGGAATCCGTTCCCTGAAGGCAGGGAAGACCTTTTACACCTCCAATGCGGGACTTATGCCTTTGAGACAGGAGATCAGCAGATACATAGAGGACAGATTGCAGCTCACCTATGACCCGGCATCTGAGATCATGGTAACCGTGGGCGGAAGCGAGGCCATTGACATTGCATTTCGGACTGTTTTGGAATCGGGGGATGAGGTGATCATCCCTGAACCGGCGTTTGTGTCCTATGTGCCCTGTGTGCAGCTTGCAGGGGGCGTGCCGGTGACCATCCCTTTGAAGGCTGAGAACGCGTTTCGTCTGAAGCCCCGGGAGCTGGAGGCAGCCATTACGCCTAAGACGAAGGTGCTGCTTTTGTCCTATCCGAACAACCCCACAGGCGCCATTATGGAAAAAGAGGACTTGGAGGCTCTTCTGGGCATTATTGAGAAGCATGATCTGCTGGTGATCTCCGATGAGATTTATAGTGAGCTGACTTACAATTCCAGGCATGTGAGCATTGCCTCCCTTCCGGGAATGCGGAAGAGATGTGTGGTCATCAACGGATTTTCCAAATCCTATGCCATGACAGGCTGGAGACTTGGCTATGCCCTGGCACCGAAGGAGATCATGGAGCAGATGGTGAAGCTTCATCAGTTTGCCATCATGTCCTCTCCCACCACAAGTCAGTACGCTGCGGTGAGCGCCCTGAAAAACGGCAATTCCGACGTGATGGAAATGCGGCTGGCCTATGACCAGAGAAGACGTTTTCTGCTTCACGAGATGGAGCGGCTTCAGATTCCCTGCTTTGAACCGAGAGGCGCTTTCTACATATTCCCGGATATCTCGGAATTCGGCATGAGTTCGGAAGAATTCGCCACAGAGCTTCTCAGGGAGGAAAAGGTGGCTGTTGTTCCGGGCAGCGCGTTCGGGGACTGCGGTGAGGGATTTATCAGGATATCCTATGCCTATTCTATAGAAGAACTGAAAGCAGCCCTTGCCAGGATTGAGGCTTTTCTGAAAAAAATACGTCAAAATAAGTAGAAAATACTGGACAATTGGCGAATCAGATTATATTATAAGTTTTATACTTTAATTTATAAAAGAGTTACAGGGAGGATTTGAAAGAAATGAGAAAAGTGGTAAAATTCGGCGGCAGTTCCCTTGCCAGCGCAGAACAGTTCCGGAAAGTCGGCGAGATCATCCGTGCGGATGAGAGCAGAAGATATGTTGTGCCCTCCGCACCGGGAAAGCGTTTTTCCGCTGACACGAAGGTCACCGATTTATTATATCAGTGCTACCAGGCAGCAGAGAAAGGGGGAGCGGAGTTTCAGGCTCTTCTTTCGGAGATCAAGAGCCGTTATCAGGAGATCATAGACGGCCTGGAGCTGTCCATTTCCCTGGAAGAGGATTTTGGCCTTATTGAAGAGAATTTCAAAAAACAGATCGGCGAGGAGTACGCAGCTTCCCGCGGCGAGTTCTTAAACGGAAAGGTCATGGCAGATTACCTGGGCTTTGAGTTTGTGGATGCTGCCCGCATCATCCGTTTTGACGGCGAGGGACAGTTTGACGCGGAGATGACCAACCGTCTCACCAGAGAGTGCCTGAAAAACATGGAGTATGTGGTAGTGCCGGGCTTTTACGGCGCTATGGAGGACGGCACGGTCAAGACTTTCTCAAGGGGCGGTTCTGACATTACCGGTTCCATTGTCTCCGGGGCGCTGGATGTGGACCTGTATGAGAACTGGACAGACGTATCAGGATTTCTCGTGACAGACCCCAGGATCATCAAGGAACCCAAAGTCATTGACACCATCACCTACCGTGAGCTGCGCGAGCTGTCCTACATGGGCGCCACCGTGCTTCACGAGGAGGCAATCTTCCCTGTGCGAAAAGCCGGAATCCCCATCAATATCAGGAACACCAACGCGCCGGATGACGCGGGAACCATGATCGTGGAGGACACCTGCAAAAAGCCGGCTTACACAATCACCGGTATAGCGGGCAAAAAAGGTTTCTGTTCCCTCTTTATTGAAAAATCCCTGATGAACTCCGAGATCGGATTCGGCAGAAAAGTGCTGCAGGTTTTGGAAGAGCAGGGAATCTCTTTTGAACATGTGCCTTCAGGTATTGACACCATGACTGTGTTTATCCATCAGGATGAGTTCGCGGAGAAAGAGCAGCAGGTGATCGCCGGCATTCACCGTATGGTAAATCCGGATTACATGGAGCTGGAGTCTGATCTGGCACTGATCGCGGTGGTTGGCCGCGGCATGCGTTCCAACAGAGGAACCGCAGCCAGAATCTTCGCTGCACTGGCACACGCCAATATCAATGTAAAAATGATCGACCAGGGCTCCAGTGAGCTGAATGTGATCATCGGCGTGAAGAATGAGGACTTTGAAGGGGCAGTGAAGGCGATTTACGACATTTTTGTGACAACACAGCTTTAAGAATAGCCGTGCTTGGCGAAACTGCCGGGAAAAGGCTGAAATTGAGAAAAGAGGACATAAGAACAACATGAAACTGGTTATCATTGAGCCGCTTGGCGTGGAGAAAGAAAAGCTTCTGGCAATTGCCGGGGAATATGTATCTGACCGGGTGGAAATTATATACTATGACACAAAAGTTACGGATACAGCGACCCTGATCGAGAGGGGAAAGGATGCGGACATCATCGTGGTGTCCAACCTTCCCATGAACGGGGAGGTTATCCGCGGATGTGATAAGCTGAAACTTCTCTCCGTGGCATTTACAGGCGTGGACCATATTGATCTGTCCGCGTGCCGGGAAAAGGGTGTGACTGTATGCAACTGTGCCGGATATTCCACGGCAGCGGTTGCGGACCTGGTGTTCGGCATGGTGATCGCGCTGTACAGAAATCTGATTCCCTGCAACGATGTTGTGAGACAGGGAGGGACCAAGGACGGCCTTGTGGGCATGGAGCTGGAAGGCAAGAAATTCGGAGTGGTGGGCACCGGTGCCATCGGCATGCGCACGGCAAAGATCGCCCGGGCTTTCGGCTGTCAGGTCTTTGCTTTCAGCAGAACAGAGAAAGAACTGCCGGGAGTGGTCTATCTGCCTCTTGAAAAGCTTTTGGCATCCTGTGATATTATTTCACTCCATGTGCCATTGACAGAAGAGACCAGGGGACTGATCGGGAAAGAGGAGCTGGCGCTCATGAAAAAGAGCGCGATACTCATCAATACAGCCAGAGGTCCGGTGGTGGACAGCACTGCCCTTGCCAATGCCCTTCAGACAGGGCAGATCGCAGGTGCCGCTGTGGATGTTTTTGAGACAGAGCCTCCGGTGGCGTCTGACCATCCTCTTTTGCAGGTGAAAAACCTCATCGCCACCCCGCATGTGGCATTTGCCACAAAAGAGGCTATGGTGAAGCGCGCACACACGGTTTTTGGCAATGTAAAAGCCTGGGAGGCGGGAACCCCCCAGAATGTCATATAGAAGCTGACAGCAGGAGGAAGCAAAATGAACAAATATATGAACATGAATAACAGGAACAAGAAGAACGGGATGCTGAAGTGGGTTGGACTTGTGGAGCTGATCATGGGTGCTATGAACCTGTCAAACGGTCTGCTGTCCATGTATGTCCTGTTTTCCAAGGGCCAGGAAGTACTGGATGAGATAGAGAAGACCAATCATATTACAGTGACCATGCAGGAGATGACCATTTCCGTTTTGGTGACTGTGGTGCTGGGAGCCGCCATGCTGGCTGCAGGCCTCATTGCCATGATGTTCAACGGCATCAAGGGAAAAGAGAAGCTGCCGTTTATCATGGGCATTATCCTTCTTGCGTGTATTCTGATATCGAATATCATCAATATTGTGATGCTGAGAAGCTCTTTCAGTCTTTCCTTTATCTTATGGGTAGTGATCCACGGGCTGTATCTGTACGGCGCTTACCGCAATAAGCAGAATATAGAGGCTGAGAATTTGTAGAAGAGAGTGGGCAGATATGGAAGTTTACAGACATAAGACCCAGTATTATGAGACAGACCAGATGGGAATCGTACATCACTCCAATTATATCCGCTGGTTTGAGGAGGCGAGGACAGATTTCCTTGAGAAGCTGGGGATGGGATATGACAGGATGGAGGCAGAGGGAATCATAAGCCCGGTGCTCTCCGTGTCCTGTGAGTACAGGACTATGACGCATTTCGGAGAGACTGTGGCGATTGCCGTGGCGCTGACAAAATATAACGGTATCCGGCTGGAGCTGGCATATACGGTCAGCAGCGCGGACACCGGGGAGGTTCGGGCAGTGGGAAGCTCAAAGCACTGTTTTCTTGACAGGGACGGTAATATCCTTTCTCTGAAGAAAAGGAGTCCGGGGTATCATAAAATGCTGGAAGAGTGTGTGAAATAGAATGTCGGGGTTTCTTTGACCGGACGTCACCCGGCCCCTGGCTTCTCTCACGCAAACACCCGCAACGCTCGGCCGAGCTAACCGTTAACTGCAACTAAGACGTCCGCTTAAGCCAAAAAAGCCACAAAATAAAATTTCCGTTTCCTCTTGACAAGGGGGCGGAATTTTTTTATACTGTAAGTGTACTAAGACACATAGTACACTAGATACACATAAATCGGACCAATAAAGAAAAGAGGAAACTCTATGATTGTGATTGATTACCAGAACCGAAAACCGATTTACGAACAAATTGTAGAGCGCTTTCAGATGCTGATCGTAAGAGGCGTGCTGGAACCGGACTCTCAGATGCCTTCTGTCCGTTCTCTGGCAACGGAGCTGTCCATCAACCCCAATACCATTCAGAAAGCATATACGATCCTGGAGCAGCAAGGATATATCTACCCCGTTAAGGGAAGGGGAAATTTTGTGTCCGGCAGCAGGAATCTTGTGGAACAGAAGAAGGATAACTTTTTCCAGAAGCTGAGGATCGTCATTCGGGAAGGGATTGAGCTGGGCGTTACAAAAGAGGAGTGTGTGAGCCGGACTGCGGCGCTGTACGAGGAGGTTAGCCATGATTAAAGCAGAACATCTGTCTAAAGCCTTTGGGGAGATCAAGGCAGTGGACAACATCGACATTGAGATTCCGGATAACAGCATATTTGGTCTGGCAGGAACAAACGGTGCAGGTAAGAGTACCTTTCTGCGTCTTTTGTCCGGTGTTCTGAAACCGGATCAGGGGAGTGTTAAAATAGACGGAAAGCCTGTCTTTGAACAGGAGGAGATAAAGCAGGAGATTTTCTTTCTGCCGGACAGTGCGTATTTTATTCCGAATGCCACAGGAAGATCCATGGCTGACTGGTATGCTGTTTACTATCCGAAATTTGACAGGAAACGGTTTGACGAGCTGGCAAAAAGGCTGGATCTGGACACCGGAAGAAAGATACATACCCTTTCCAAGGGAATGAAGCGCCAGGTATCCATGCTTCTGGGCGTCTGCGCGGGCACAAAGTATCTTTTCTGTGATGAAACCTTTGACGGTCTGGACCCGGTGATGCGGCAGGCAGCCAAGAGTATACTGGCCTATGAAGTGACAGAGCGGGAGTTTACCCCTGTGATCGCCTCCCACAACTTAAGGGAACTGGAGGATATCTGTGACCATGTGGGACTTCTCCACAAAGGCGGCGTCCTTTTGTCAAGAGAGGTGGAGGATATGAAGCTTCACATTCATAAAATCCAGTGTGTCATCCAGAATCCTGTGCTGGAGGAAGAACTTTTAAGGGAACTGGAAGTGGTGCAGCATGAGAAGCGGCTGTCCCTCATGACCATGGTTGTCCGCGGGGAGAAGGACAAGATCATGGAAATCGTGGAGAGCAAGTTCCCGGTATTTGCGGAGATGATTCCGCTGACCCTGGAAGAAATCTTTATCAGTGAAACGGAGGTAGCGGGATATGACATCAAAGATCTCTTTTACTAAGATGGTGATGCAGAATGTGAAGGAAAGAGGCGCATGGCTTCTTGTCACATTTCTTGTACTGCTGATGACACTTCCGGTCCAGATTATGATGCGTCTGGACAATGTGGCTGCCCTGGGGCTGAAACCGAAAGAGATGGAAAAACAAGCGGCGGATGTATTTCTGAACACCACAGGGTTTGACAATGTGTTTCTGCTGTTTTTTGTGGTGATTGCTGCGTTCTGTCTGGGAATGACAGGATATCATTATCTGTACTCCAGGGAGAAGACGGATTTTTACCACAGTCTTCCTCTGAAAAGGGAACGGATATTCTTTGTGCCTTATGTGAGCGGGATTCTGATCTTTGCCGTACCGTATCTTATCAACCTGCTTCTGGCACTGCTGGCCGGAGCGGTTAAGGGAACCTTTCCCGCACACGCCGTTTCACTGGCACTGGGGGCGTTTCTGACCCATATGGTATTCTTTCTGGTATTTTATCATGTGGCCATACTGGCTGTGACGCTTACCGGAAACCTGTTTACCGGGGCTATGGCATATGCTGCTTTTTTAAGCTATGGATTTATCATAAAAGAAGTTTTTATAAGCATGTCCGAACGGTTTTTCCAGACTGTGGTGCCCACCATGCTGTATGGCGGAAGCTTCAGTTTTATGAGGATTTCCTTCCATGGAGGCGGGTGGACCTTCTCACCGCTTTATGCCTATTATATGGCTGCTTTAGAGGCGGTAAAGGCAGTGAGAGTGACAGAGAGAAAAACCCCGTGGGTATGGTGCGGGATCGGCGCGGTCCTTGCACTTGTGATTCTGCTGCTCTGTATCCTGGTGTACCGCCTGCGGCCGTCAGAGAGCCATAACAAGGCCATCGCTTTTAAGAAACTGGAGCCGGTCATTAAGATTGCGGTGGTATTTCCGTTTTCCATTCTGTTTGCCATTGGCGTCAGCTCCGGAATCGGGACACATGTATTTATCTGGTTTGTTATGATCCTCGTGTTTTCGGCGTGGGTACTGTCCACTGCCATGGATTTTCTGTACCGCATGGATATCAAAGAAAGCCTGCGCCCCCGCCTTTCCACGGGCGTGGTGCTGGGAATGCTGGCAGTTATAACTGTCATCTACCGCTTTGACGTCCTGGGGATGGACACGTATCTTCCGAAAGAGAACAAGATAGAGTATATGTCTGTCTACATTGAGAAAATAAACGGTCTGTACAGCTATCCCTACAATTCCGTGTATTACCAGGGAAGCAGCCGGATGAAATCCTATCTTGACAACACGAAATTCGAGGATTTTGAAAGTATTTACGATCTGGCGAAAATGGGTGTGGAAGTCCAGGAAAAAGACGGCGGTTTTCCGAAGGTGCAGGACGGAGAGAGCGTACTCTACTACTGTGTGAAATATCACTTAAAATCAGGAAGAGACGTCTACCGGTATTATGAGATCAAGCAGGATGAGCAGGCGGTCTCCCTGATGGGTAAAATTTATGACAGCTGGGAATACAAAGAGCAGACTCTTCCTGTGGAATTTATAGATGAGGACAAGATCACAGAGATATCTCTCAAGGACATATACTCTTCCAACCGTCAGGTCACAACCTCTGCAGAAATGATGAAGAATATATTTAAGACCTACAAAAGTGAATGGGAGAGCTTAAGCTTTGAGGACAGCACGAAACAGCAGGTGGTGGGCTTTTTGTACGTGGAAAGTCTGACAGGGGAAACAAACGAAAAATATGAATATGGAACCGTGGTCTATGATGACACCCAGACCCAGACACTTCCTCTGTATGAAGGATTTGTAAACACAAGAAAGCTTTTAGAGGAGGCAGGGTGCACGGTCTATACCGCCAAAGATTTGGACAAGATAGAAAAAATCGTACTGGTTTCAGCGGATAACTACGGAAAAGAGGAGGAATACACCTTCTCAGACCGGAAGGATATAAAAGAAATTCTGGAAAATTCTCTTTTTGACCAGTACAGCAATCCGGCCCTTGACAACTATCCGGATTATACAAAGGGTGTGCGCATTTACTGGAAGGATGGCCAGGGCGAGACAAAAGAGGGGATTTTCCTCAGCAATAACCCGCCTTCCTGTGTGAAAAAAGTTTTAAAAACCGAAGATTGACGAACCGTCTGAGATATATAAAAACAGGGGCTGCCGCATGCATGTGCGGCAGCTCTTTGTCGTGGTTGACAAGGCAGGAACAAAGAGGGTAAAATAGAAATATCAATGATTCCGGCCCCAGTGATATCCGGCGGAAGGAAGAGGAAAACAACATGAAGAGACAATTATCCTTTGAGAATGAAAAGGAACTGATGCTGGTGGGAAAGGCGCTCGCCTCAGAGATTCGGATTCGTATCCTGAAGCTTCTGGATGAAAATCCCCTGTGCGTCAATGAGATCGCGGAGATTCTGCAGATTCCGCCCTCCTCAGCAGCTTTAAATGTCCGTGTACTGGAGGAAGCAGGACTTATCAGAACCGAGTTAAAACCCGGGGTCCGGGGCTCCATGAAGCTCTGCATCCGGCAGAACGAGGAACTGGTGGTTCATCTGCAGCAGGCAAAAGGAAAAAAGCATGAGGAACTCATTTCCATGCCTGTGGGCAATTATGTGGATTATAAAATAACGCCCACCTGCGGCATGGTCAATGATGAGGAGTATATTGACGGGGAAGACGAGCCACGGTGCTTTTATGATCCAAGGCGGACCACTGCCAAGCTGGTTTGGTTCTCCTCCGGTTATCTGGAATACCGGTTCCCCAATGCGGGGATTCAGGGAAGCCTGGTAAAGCGTTTGGAGATATCCGCGGAGCTGTGTTCAGAAACCGCAGATTATGATCTGGACTGTCCCTCAGACATCACACTGTGGGTCAACGGCGTGGACGCGGGAACCTGGGCCTGTCCCAGTGACTTCGGAGTCAGAAGAGGCAAGCTGAATCCGGACTGGTGGGAAGATAAGAATTCCCAGTACGGCAATCTGAAAAAATGGGTGATGGATACAGAGGGAACGTATCTGGACGGCGTGAAGGTGAGCGACGTTCCGGTATCCGGATATGATCTTGTGGAAGGCCCTTACATCTCGGTGCGTATCGGCATCAAGGAGGATGCGGAGCATATCGGCGGTGTCAATATCTTCGGCAGCAGTTTTGGGGATTACCCCCAGGATATCCTTATGCGGATTGAATATTGAAAAAAATATTTCCTGTGTTATAATAGGAACAGGAAAATTGTTTTAAAACAAAATTAATATAACTAATGTGCCTGCAGAATGCATCAGTTATATTGGAACATAGGAGGTAGGGAGGATGAAGCGAAAACTGCAAAACCGGTTTTGCGAGCTGTTTGGCGCAGACGGCGACATCCGTTTCTATTTTTCACCCGGCCGTGTGAACCTCATCGGGGAGCACACAGACTACAATGGAGGACATGTATTTCCCTGTGCCCTCACAAACGGTACATATGGAGCGGCGAGAATCCGGAATGACCGGAAACTGCGCCTTTACTCCGAGAATTTCAGCAACGCGGGGGTTTTTGAGACCAGCCTGGATGACCTGGCCTATCATGACAGGGCAGGGTGGACCAACTATCTGAAAGGTGTTATCTGGACCTTCTGCTCCAAGGGATACCCTGTGGAGAGAGGGCTTGACCTGGTGATCGGCGGCAATATTCCCAATGGTTCAGGGCTTTCCTCCTCCGCATCCATAGAGCTTCTTATGGCTATGGTTTTAAAAGATCTGTTTGGCTTTTCGGATATGAGCAAAACAGATATGGCCCTTTTCGGACAGTATGCGGAGAATAAATTCTGCGGTATGAACTGCGGAATCATGGACCAGTTTACTGTGGCCATGGGGAAGAAAGGCCATGCAATTTTCCTGGACACCAGCGATCTGGATTATAAATATGTGCCCATCAAACTGGGAAATGCTTCCCTTCTCATCTCTGTCAGCAACAAGAAAAGAAGGCTGACAGATTCCAAATACAATGAAAGAAGAAGGGAATGCGAGGCAGCGCTTCGGGAGCTTCAGTCAATCGTAAATATTCGTTCACTGGGCGAATTGACGGAGGAGGCTTTCGAGGAGGTCAAGGAGATCATCAAAGACCCGGTGCATGTCAGGCGTGCACGCCATGCGGTCTATGAGAACCAGCGGACCATACAGGCGGAAAAGGCTCTCAGGGAGCATGACCTGAAGCTGTTCGGCAGGCTTATGAATGAGTCACACATCTCACTGAGAGATGACTACGAAGTTACGGGAAGGGAGCTGGATACCCTGGCAGAGGCAGCCTGGAACCAGCCCGGCGTCCTGGGATCCCGCATGACAGGTGCAGGCTTTGGCGGCTGTACGGTCAGTATTGTGGAGGACGGCTTTGTGGATGCGTTTATACGGAATGTGGGCTCTTTTTATAAGAAGAAAATTGGTTACGGTGCGGATTTCTACAGAGTGGAGATTGGTGACGGGGCCAGAAGAATCGGATAACAGGAAGGGGAAATACTATGTTAAACAACAGTATTAAAAAACTTGTGCAGTACGGATTGGAGACAGGCCTGGTGCCTGCATGTGAGAGAAATTATACCATCAACCTGCTTCTGGATTTATTCCGTCAGGACGATTACGAGGAACCGGCAGAGGAGTATGAGAATGTGGACCTGGAGGAAACTCTGGGTGAACTCCTTGATGAAGCTGTAAAGCGCGGCCTTATTGAAGACAGTATCGGCTACCGCGACCTGTTTGACACCAAGATCATGAACTGCCTTATGCCGCGTCCGGCACAGGTGCAGGAAAAATTCTGGAAGGAATACGATAAATCCCCGGAGACAGCCACGGATTTCTTCTATAAGCTGAGCCAGGACAGCGATTACATCCGCCGCTATCGGATCAAAAAGGACAGAAAATGGACGGTGGACAGCCCGTACGGCACCATTGATATCACCATTAACCTGTCAAAACCGGAAAAAGATCCGAAAGCCATCGCAGCAGCTAAAAATGCAAAGCAGAGCAGCTATCCGAAATGTCTTCTCTGTATGGAGAATGAGGGATACGCAGGCCGTCTGAACCATCCGGCCAGAGAAAACCACAGGATCATCCCCATCACCATCAATGACAGCGGCTGGGGCTTCCAGTATTCCCCGTATGTGTACTATAATGAGCACTGCATTGTGTTCAACGGACAGCATGTGCCCATGAAGATCGAGAGAAACGCCTTTGTGAAGCTCTTTGACTTTGTAAAACTGTTCCCTCACTATTTCCTGGGCTCCAATGCGGATCTGCCTATCGTAGGCGGCTCTATACTGAGCCATGACCATTTCCAGGGAGGGCATTATACCTTTGCCATGGCGAAAGCACCCATGGAGGAGAGTGTGACCATACCGGGTTATGAGGATGTGGAGGCCGGCATTGTGCACTGGCCATTGTCCGTGCTCCGTATCCGTCACAGGGATGAGAAGCGCCTCATTGACCTGGCGTCACATGTGCTTGAAAACTGGAGAGGCTACACCGATGCGGATGCTTTTGTCTTTGCCGAGACAGACGGAGAACCGCACAATACCATCACTCCCATCGCAAGAAAGGTTGGAGACACCTTTGAACTGGATCTGACACTGAGAAACAACATTACCACAGAGGAGCACCCCCTTGGTGTCTATCATCCGCACGCAGAGTATCATCACATTAAGAAGGAGAACATCGGCCTGATCGAGGTAATGGGGCTGGCTGTACTTCCGGCAAGACTGAAAGACGAGCTGGAGCTGCTGGCATCCTATATTCTGGAAGGCAGAGACCCTGCGGAAAATGAGATGCTTCAGAAGCATGCGGACTGGGTAAAAGATTTCCTGCCCAAATACAAGGATATCAATCAGGACAACGTGATGGACATTCTCCAGGAAGAGGTAGGACAGGTCTTCGTCAAGGTGCTGGAGGACGCAGGCGTGTACAAATGTACCCCTGAGGGAAGAGCTGCATTCCGAAAATTCCTTGCCACATTATAAAATATCGGTTATAATAAGATACAAAAAAGACAGGTCGGGTGCCTGTCTTTTTTGTTAAAGATATGCTATACTAATTTTATATTGCCGGAAATTCCGGCTAAACAGACAGAAGAGAGTGTGAATACAAGGTATGAAAGAGAAAAGGGTAGCAGATTCCCAGACAGAGCAGACGTATCTCATGCGTCCCAAGTATCTGAATGGCTACGGAAAGCTTTTCGGCGGACAGCTCATGGGCTGGATCGACGAGATCGCCAGCATAGTAGCCATGCGGCACAGCGAATCCGAGATCACGACTGCTGCCATAGATAACCTGAATTTTAAAGAAAGTGCCTCTGTGGACGATGTGATCGTTCTGCGGGGAAAGATCACCCATGTGGGGCGCACTTCCATGGAAGTGCGTGTGGATACCTATGTGGAGAGCCGCCGGGGAATCCGAAAGATCATCAACCGTGCCTACGTGGTCATGGTGGCAGTGGATGACTGCCAGCATCCCATACCGGTACCGGGCCTGCTGGTGGAGACCGAGGCGGAAAAAGCCGAGTGGGAAGGCGGCGAAAAACGCTATGCCCTTCGCAAACAGCGGCGAATAGAAGGGTATTGAGTTGAGATATTGATAAATAAAGGAGATAAAGATGAGCGAAAAAATCCTGCTGATAGACGGACACAGTATACTGAACAGAGCTTATTACGGCCTGCCGGAGCTTACCAACTCAGAGGGGCTTCACACTAATGCCATATATGGCTTTTTAAACATCCTGTTCAAGACCATAGAGGAGGAGAAGCCGGATTACCTGACCGTAGCCTTTGATCTGCACGCGCCCACCTTCAGGCACCAGATGTATGATGCCTACAAAGGCACCAGAAAACCCATGCCACAGGAGCTGAGGGAGCAGGTGCCTGTGATGAAGGATGTGCTGGCAGCCATGGGTGTCTGTATGATCTCCATGGAGGGGTATGAGGCGGATGACTTACTGGGTACTCTGGCTAAGAAAAGTGAGGCAAAAGGCATGGAGGTCACAGTCCTCTCCGGGGACAGGGACCTTCTGCAGCTTGCCAGCAGCCATATCTGCATCAGAATCCCAAAGACCAGATTCGGCAAGACCACAGTGGAGGATTATTTCGCTGATGACGTGAAAGAAAAATACCAGTTAAGCCCTGAGCAGATCATTGAACTGAAAGCGCTCATGGGGGATGCCTCTGACAACATTCCGGGACTTCCGGGAGTCGGGGAGAAGACAGCCACCAAGATCCTGCTGGAATACGGAAGTGTGGAAAATGCCCACGCCCATGCGGAGGACATCAAGCCCAACAAGGCGAAGAACGCTTTTCTGGAGCATTATGACCTGGCTGTTTTGAGCAAAAAGCTGGCAACTATCAATACGGACAGTCCGGTGGATTACGACTGGGACAGTGCCAGGATCAAGGATTTTTACACCCAGGAAGCCTATGAGTTCTTCAAGGAGCTGGAATTTAAAAACTTCCTTTCCCGTTTTGAGGATACCAGTGCCCCGGCAGAGGCCCAGAAGAGCTTTTCAACAGTGACAGAGCTTGATAAGGCTGAGGAGATCTTTGCAAAGGCCAGGACAACGCCGGAGCTGGGACTCCATATCCTGAAGGAGAACGGTGTATTTTTGGGGATGGGCCTTGCCTGCAGGGATGGGGAGCGCGTTGTGTCCTACTGCTTCCTGCCCCAGGGTTTTCTCACAGAGGCCTATCTGCTGGAGCAGGCACAGATGCTCTGTCAGGAGGCAGCCATGGTATCTTCTCTGGATGTGAAATCCATGCTGCGTCAGATGAACCTGGAGAACCACACGAAGATGTTTGACGCGGGGATCGCGGCCTATCTGCTGAATCCGCTGAAATCTTCCTACACTTACGATGACATTGCAAAAGAGTACCTGGGAGAGATGCTTCCCGCGAAGGAAGACCTTCTGGGAAAACTGAATTATACAAAGGGAATGAAAGAACAGGAGGAACAGGCAGCATTGTCTGTCTGCTACATGGCTTACGTTGCCCTGAAAAGCAGGGAGCCTCTGAAAAAGGCTTTGGAGGAGACAAAAATGCTGCACCTGTTCACGGACATAGAGATGCCTCTTCTCTTTACCCTCTCTGACATGGAGAAGGAGGGAATCCGTGTGAATGCCCAGGCTTTAAAAGAATATGGGGACCAGCTTTACGTGAGGATTCAGGAGCTGGAGAAGGAGATCTACCGGGAGGCAGGGGAGGAGTTCAATATCAATTCCCCCAAACAGCTTGGCGTTATCTTATTTGAGAAGCTGCAGCTGCCTGGCGGCAAGAAGACCAAGACAGGATATTCCACTGCGGCGGACGTGCTGGAAAAGCTGGCCCCTGACCATAAGCTGGTAGCAGATATTCTGGAATACAGACAGCTTGCAAAGCTGAAATCCACCTATGCGGATGGGCTGGCTGTCTATATCGGTGCGGATGAGAGAATCCACTCCACCTTTAACCAGACCATCACGGCTACAGGGCGTATCAGCAGCACAGAACCGAATCTGCAGAACATTCCCATCCGCATGGAGCTTGGCAGGCTGATTCGGAAGGTATTTATCCCAAAAGACGGGTATGTGTTTACCGACGCGGATTACTCCCAGATCGAGCTGCGTGTGCTGGCGCATATGTCAGGGGATGAAAAGCTGATCCAGGCCTATCAGGAGGCCCAGGACATCCACCGTATGACAGCCTCCCAGGTATTCCACGTGCCTTTCGATGAGGTGACGGATCTGCAGAGGAGAAACGCCAAGGCAGTCAACTTCGGAATCGTCTATGGAATCAGCTCTTTCGGCTTATCCCAGGATTTGAGCATTACCAGAAAAGAGGCTGCCCAATATATCGAGAATTATTTTGAGACATACCCGAAGATCAAGGGATTTTTGGACGGGCTGGTGACCGAAGCAAAAGAGAAGGGATATGTGACCACCATGTTCGGCAGACGGCGTCCTGTTCCTGAGCTGAAATCCAGCAATTTCATGCAGCGCTCCTTCGGCGAGCGTGTGGCCATGAACTCGCCCATTCAGGGAACCGCGGCTGATATTATTAAAATCGCCATGATACGGGTATGGAAAGCTCTGAAGGAACAGCATTTAAAATCACGTCTGCTTCTGCAGGTGCACGATGAGCTTCTGGTGGAGACTGCAGAGGATGAGAAGGAACAGGTATCCGCGATTCTGGAAAAAGAGATGAAAAATGCCGCCAGCCTGGCGGTATCCCTGGAAATCGACATGCACACAGGCAGCAACTGGTATGAGGCGAAATAAATGCTGCTGTTCACACGCCGCTGTCCCGTCAGGTGTTTTCAGGCCGAAGGCATGAAAATCCCCGGGCAGCCGGCGTGAGGAAGGTGACGATCCGGATATGGGGACAGTCATAGGGGAGTACAATGGATAAAGGAGGAACTGTTATGAGAGTCATAGGTGTGACCGGAGGGGTAGGCTCCGGAAAGAGTTTTGTACTGAATTATATTGAGGAGCATTTTGATGCGCGGGTGGTAAAGGCAGATGACGTGGGACACCTGCTGATGATGCCCGGACAGGCCTGCTATGAGCCGGTGGTTCGGCTTTTTGGGGACTGGATCGTCAATGAGGACGGTTCTCTTAACAGGGAAACCATCGCCCAGATTGTGTTTGATAAGAAAGATATGCTGGAAAAACTCAATAAGATCATTCATCCGGCAGTGAAGAAATATATCATCCGGGAGATTGAGCGGTCCAAAAAAGAGGAGACGGAATTCTTCTTTATTGAGGCAGCTTTGTTATTGGAAGATAATTATGATGAAATTTATGATGAAATGTGGTATATTTATTGCGAAAAAGAAGTGCGCATGGAAAGGCTTCGCCGGGACAGGGGATATTCTGAGGAAAAAGCCCGAAGAGTAATGGAAAACCAGTTGTCCGAGGATGAGTTTGAAGCCAGATGTGACTTTTTACTATATAACGACGAAGATGTGGCACATACCTATCTTCAGATTGAGCGAAGGATGAGAACATATTATGAATCTATGTAGTATTGCCAGCGGAAGCAGCGGCAACTGTATTTACGTGGGCAGTGACCACGCAGGCGTCCTGGTAGATGTGGGGATCAGCGGCAAGAAGATTGAGGAAGGGCTCAACACCATTGACCGCACCACAAAGGACTGTGACGGTATCCTGATCACCCATGAGCACTCGGACCATATAAAAGGTCTGGGCGTCATCTCCAGAAAATATAAGATTCCCATCTACTGTACCAGGGGAACCATGGAGGAGATGCAGCGCATGACCACTCTGGGCAAGATGCCGGAGGGACTGTACCGGATCATACGGGCAGATGAACCATTTTCCATCGGGGATCTGGACATCCATCCCTTTAACATTTCCCATGACGCGGCAGAGCCTGTCGGGTACAGGGTGAATCATGAGGACAAGTCCGTGGGAATCGCAACGGACCTGGGCAAGTATAATGATTACATAGTGGAACAGCTCCAGGGACTGGATGCCCTTTTGCTGGAGGCAAACCACGACGTGAATATGCTGCAGGTGGGAAGTTATCCCTATTACTTAAAACAGAGGATCCTGGGCGAGAGAGGACATCTGTCCAACGAGTCAGCAGGCAGGCTTCTGTGCCGTCTGCTCCATGATAAAATGAAACAGATCATGCTGGGACATTTGAGCCGGGAGAACAATTACGAAGCACTGGCTTATGAGACCGTCTGCTCAGAGGTGACCATGGGGGAAAATCCCTGGTGTTCCTCAGACTTCAAAATCTCCGTAGCGCACAGGGACTGCGCGTCGGAACTGATTACCGTATAAAAAAAATACATCTGTGAGGAGAAAATAATGAAAAAGACAATTATCAGCGTAGTAGGACAGGATACCGTAGGAATCATCGCCAGAGTCTGCACCTATCTGGCAGAGAACAATATTAACATCCTGGATATTTCCCAGACCATCATTGACGGTTATTTCAACATGATGATGATCACAGATACCAGCAGATCCGAGAAGAAGCTGGATCAGATTTCTGCAGAATTATCTGTACTGGGTGAGGAGATCGGTGTTATGATCCACGCACAGCACGAGGATATCTTTACAAAAATGCACCGTATCTAAGCTGGAAAACCCGGGAAAGGACAAGAGAAAAATATGATTAACATTTTTGAAGTAAATGAGACCAACAAAATGATAGAGCAGGAAAATCTGGATGTGCGTACCATTACCATGGGAATCAGCCTTCTGGACTGCATAGATTCTGACCTGCAGCAGGTGAACAGAAAAATCTACGACAAGATCACCACCCTGGCAAGAAACCTGGTGAAGACCGGTGACGAGATTTCCGGAGAGTACGGAATCCCTGTTGTGAACAAGCGAATCTCCGTAACCCCCATTGCGCTGGTGGGCGGTGCGGCCTGCAAAGCGCCGGAGGATTTTGTGACTCTGGCAGAGACTCTGGATCGGGCAGCAAAAGAAGTGGGAGTGAACTTCATCGGCGGCTACTCTGCGCTTGTGTCAAAAGGTATGACAAAGGCGGACGAGATGCTGATCCGCTCCATCCCGGAAGCCCTGGCAGCCACAGAGAGAGTCTGCAGTTCCATCAACCTTGGCTCCTCCAAGACAGGCATCAACATGGATGCTGTGAAGCTTATGGGAGAAATCGTTCTTGCTACTGCCCAGGCGACCAGGGAGCAGGATTCCCTGGGATGTGCCAAACTGGTGGTATTCTGCAACGCCCCGGATGACAATCCGTTCATGGCAGGCGCTTTCCACGGTGTGACAGAGGCGGATGCCATTATCAATGTGGGTGTTTCCGGACCCGGTGTTGTGAAGACAGCCCTGGAAAAAGTGCGGGGAAAAGATTTTGAGGTGCTCTGCGAGACCATCAAGAAAACGGCCTTTAAAGTAACACGCGTGGGACAGCTGGTAGCCCAGGAGGCATCCAAGCGTCTGGGGATTCCCTTCGGCATCGTGGACCTGTCACTGGCACCCACTCCGGCCATCGGGGACAGTGTGGCAGATATTCTCCATGAGATCGGTGTGGAATATGCAGGTGCCCCAGGTACCACAGCAGCCCTTGCGCTTTTAAATGACCAGGTGAAAAAAGGCGGCGTTATGGCATCCTCCTATGTGGGCGGTTTAAGCGGTGCCTTCATTCCGGTCAGCGAGGACCAGGGAATGATCGATGCGGTCAATGCCAATGCCCTTACCATAGAGAAGCTGGAAGCCATGACCTGTGTCTGCTCTGTGGGCCTGGATATGATCGCCATTCCGGGAGACACCAAGGCCAGCACCATTGCCGGCATCATTGCGGATGAATGTGCCATCGGTATGGTGAACCAGAAGACAACGGCTGTCCGTTTGATTCCGGTTATCGGAAAAGGTGTGGGAGAGACTGTGGAATTCGGAGGACTTCTGGGCTATGCACCGATCATGCCGGTAAATCCGTATTCCTGTGAAGCGTTTGTAAACAGAGGCGGAAGGATTCCGGCTCCTATTCACAGCTTTAAAAATTAAAGAAATAGTCAGGCCGTGTTCCGGTTGTGGAATGCGGTCTTTTTTTTGTTTCTAAGCGGACGTCACCCGGGCCCTGGCATCTCTCACGCAAACACCCGCAACGCTCAGCCGAGCTAACCGTTAACTCCAACTAAGAGCACTCGGGAGAGCCCTCGTGTCTAAGTTTCCGTAAACGGTGGATCTCGTCTTCGCTAAAGACGCGGGCAAATGTTTGCGTGAGAGATGCCAGGGACCGGGTGACTGTGTACTGGAGGAACTTGTAGAAAAAAGAACTTGTGCAAATAGGAAAAATAAGTAAAAAAATATATTGACAAAATGTGTTAGTGTGTGCTAACTTATAGTTAGTTAGAAAAAGCTAACTGTAAGGATGATGGAAAATTAAGGAGTGATGAAAATGCCTTTGACTATGGCTTCAGCAGGAGAAACAAAGCAGATCAAAAAAGTGGGCGGCAAAGAAGAAGTGAGACGCCATCTGGAGAATCTCGGCTTTGTGACAGGAACAGACGTGACGGTGGTTTCCCGGTTAGGCGGAAACGTGATCGTCAGTGTAAAGGATTCCAGAGTTGCCATCAGCAGTGAGATGGCCAACAGGATCCTGGTTTGATAGAAATAGATGTAAGCCGCACCTTATAACGGGCGTGGTGATGTAGAAAGAGGAGGATATGCAGACATGGAAACACTGCGGAATGTAAAATGCGGACAGAGCGTCAGGGTGGTTAAACTGCACGGGGAAGGCGCTGTAAAACGCCGGATCATGGATATGGGGATCACCAAGGGCACAGATGTCTATGTGAGAAAAGTAGCGCCCTTCGGCGATCCGGTAGAAGTGACGGTGAGAGGCTATGAACTTTCCCTGCGGAAAGCAGACGCAGAGATGATCGAGATTCAGTAGATAAGCTGCCCGCCAAAACGGCCGCAGCATTTTTTTGGGATTTATGGTTAGAGGTTTCTAACCGTATTTTTTGGAAATAGAGGAGGAAGAGAGAATGTCAGTAAAAATTGCGCTTGCCGGCAACCCAAACTGTGGCAAGACCACACTGTTCAATGCGTTGACAGGGTCCAATCAGTTTGTGGGAAACTGGCCCGGTGTTACAGTAGAGAAGAAGGAAGGAAAACTGAAGGGAAACAAGGATGTAGTCATCATGGACCTTCCGGGAATTTATTCCCTGTCCCCTTACACACTGGAGGAAGTGGTAGCCAGAAATTATCTGATCACAGAACGCCCTGACGCCATACTGAATATTGTGGATGGCACGAACCTGGAGAGAAACCTGTATCTGTCGACCCAGCTTATGGAGCTTGGCATCCCTGTCATTATGGCAGTGAACATGATGGATGTGGTGGTGAAAAACGGAGACATCATTAAGATCGGTGAACTGTCCGGACAGCTCGGCTGTGAAGTGGTAGAGATTTCCGCTCTGAAGGGAACCGGTATCCGGGAAGCCGCAGAAAAGGCTGTGCGCATTGCCGGAAAGAAAAGCGCAGGCGCCCCGGTCCACAGATTCCAGAAGCGTGTGGAGGAAGCCCTGGATGAGATCGAGTCTTTGCTGGACGGCAATATCCCGGAAGAGCAGAGACGTTTTTACGCGGTAAAGCTGTTTGAGAGAGATTATAAGATCGGTGAGACCATATCCGGCCTGCCGGACGTGGAAACCATCGTCGCTTCCGTGGAAAAAGATTTGGACGATGATTCCGAGAGCATTATCACCAATGAGAGATACACGTACATAGGAGCTGTTGTAAAAAAAGCGTATATCAAAAAGAGCAGGGGAAAAATGACCACCTCAGATAAGATTGACGGAATTGTCACAAACCGTTTCCTCGGCCTTCCCATCTTCTTTCTCGTCATGGCACTGGTGTATTATGTGTCCGTCTCCACTGTGGGCGGATGGGCCACAGACTGGGTGAACGACGGCGTATTCGCTGACGGGTGGAATTTCCTGGGATTCTCCTCCCTGCATGTTCCTGCCATACCCGAACTGCTGAACAACGGACTGGAAGCCATTCACTGCGCGGCATGGCTTCAGAGCCTGATCGTGGACGGTATTGTTGCCGGTGTAGGCGCCGTACTGGGATTCGTGCCGCAGATGCTGGTGCTGTTTCTCTTCCTGGCATTCCTGGAGGGATGCGGATATATGGCACGTGTGGCTTTTATCATGGACCGTATTTTCCGTAAATTCGGTCTTTCCGGGAAATCCTTTATTCCCATGCTGATCGGCACAGGATGCGGGGTTCCGGGAATCATGGCATCAAGGACCATTGAAAATGACAGAGACCGGAAGATGACCATTATGACCACCACATTCATTCCGTGCAGCGCGAAACTGCCTATTATCGCGCTTATCGCAGGTGCTATCTTCGGCGGGGCCTGGTGGGTGGCGCCCAGTGCGTATATTGCAGGTGTTCTGGCTGTCATCTGCTCCGGCATCATTCTGAAAAAGACCAGAAAATTCTCCGGAGATCCGGCGCCTTTCGTTATGGAGCTTCCTACATACCATATGCCCACTGTGGGAAATGTCCTGCGCAGCATGTGGGAGAGAGGCTGGTCCTTCATTAAAAAAGCAGGCACGGTGATTCTTCTCTCTACTATCTTTATCTGGTTCACACAGGGATTTGGTTTCGAGAATGGTTCTTTCGGTATGGTGGAGGATATGGAGAACTCCCTGCTGGCAGGTATCGGAAGAGGCATCTCCTGGCTGTTCATCCCCCTTGGATGGGGAGACTGGAAAGCCGCAGTGGCAGCAGTTTCCGGACTGGTGGCAAAAGAGAACGTGGTCGGCACTTTTGGTATCCTCTATGGCTTTGCCGAGGTGGCAGAAGACGGTGCTGAGATATGGGGGACACTGGCAGGCAGCTTCACAGCAGCTGCAGCTTACTCTTTCCTGGTATTTAACCTTCTGTGCGCGCCCTGCTTTGCGGCGATGGGAGCAATCAAACGGGAGATGAACAATGGAGGCTGGTTCTGGTTTGCCATTGGATACCAGACACTGCTGGCTTACTGCTCCTCCCTGGTTGTTTACCAGATCGGACATCTGCTGGAGGGCGGAGCCTTCGGTATAGGTACTGCGGCGGCGATCCTGGTTGTGGTATTCTTCCTGTATATGCTGTTCAGACCGTATAAGGAAAAAGGAGATACATGGAACATAAAAATGAAAACAGGGAAGGCTGTGAAGGCATAAGTGCCTCCTGTCCCGCCCGGAAAGGTAAGATGAATATGAATGCTGGAACAATCCTGGTTCTGCTGGTCCTGCTCTGTATAGTGGGGCTGGTCGTGAGAAAAATCGTGAAAGACAAAAAGGCCGGCAAAACATGCGGAAGCTGCAGTGGAAACTGCAGCTGCTGCCATGGGGCAGCAGAGCAGAAAATAAAATAGAAGTGCGGATGCAGATCGCAGATCAAAGGATAACGGGAGACTTTTGTATATCATTTACAAAGGCTGTCCCGTTTTTCTGTGCGCGCACGGTGCTGTACAGATTGGAGGCAAACAGATCCTGTTCAAATCTTTTCGCAGACTGCGGGGCAAGAAGTTTTCCGTAATCCGCGGCCTTGGTGACAAGGGTCATATCCGTATTTGCCTTAATCTCTTTTAAGAGTCCTCCGGCGTTCTTACGGAACCCCAGAATCCGTGCGTAGGAGGCTTTCGGGGGACAGCCCCTTTCTGCCTTTATGCCCAGAAGCACATGGAGAAGCGCGCGGTTTATGCGGGTGTAAGTCAGCTCACGCGTCTTAAGAAGCGCGGAAAACTGAGAATAACTGTGAAATTCGTTTAGGTGCGCGTGTATGCGCCTTGCAAGCTCCGGGGACATATCGGAATATGCGGCCAGCTCTTTCGGGGAAAGCCGCATAAGCTGATAGCAGAGCAGCAGGGAAAAATCATCCTCCCACACAGGAGCCTCCGCGGACAGGCGCCTGGCTGTAAGAAGGGCAGAGGACTCCGGCATGGCCCCTGCAAGGAGTTTGGACCAGTGGACGGATTCTGTCCTTTTTTCCGTATCGTTATCCCGTATAAGCTTCCGCACTGCAGTGGCGCTGGAATAGGAATCAGTGAGAGCGTCGTCGTGATACCCGGCCCCGGCACGTTTCAGGGCAGTTGGCTGTATGCTGCTGCCGGCCCTTTTGAGGGCCTTGATATACTCCAGGCCCAGAATATTGTTGGGGAAATCCAAAAGCTCCGGCAGAAGTCCCGGATGGTTCAGGGCACCCACTGCTTCCCTGCGCGCTGCGGGAAAAGAGTACCCCTTTTTTAAGAGGGAGCGAAGCTGCTCCCGGTAGACATCACTTTCCTGTAAAAGCACTTCGGCGCAGGAAAGGAGCGCCTGGGTATCCCCGGTTTCACTGCCAAAAGAGAGCGCATTTACACATCCAAGCTGCTCCAGAATCGAGACAGCACCCCAGGCAAAAGATTCCGCGCTGGCACATGCATTTGCGGCGGGAAGCTCCAGCACCAGATCAGCGCCCCCAAGAAGCGCTGCCTCTGTGCGCAGATACTTGTCAAACAGGGCGGGAGCGCCCCTTTGGACAAAGTCTCCGCTCATGACCACAACAAGATAGTCCGCATCTGTAAGTTCTCTGGCTTTTTCCAAGTGATAGGCATGGCCTTTGTGAAAAGGATTGTATTCAGCTACTATGCCGGTGATTCTGCTCATATGATTTTTCGTTTCCCTTCTGGTGATTGCTGCATTGGTCCGTTCAGGTCTGCGTCTTTTTGACCGTGCGATGCCTATAATATAACAAAATCATCCGCTGCAGACAACTGTTTACATGCATATTATGAAAAAATGTTTTGAAAAGAATACAAAATTTCCCCGTAAATTTCCCAGGTACCCTTGTACCATTTTTTGAAAAGATGTATAATGATACCAAACGTGGTCATTTTGGCCGCGAAGATGTATGATAACGGAGGAAAAAACATGAACGTATTAGTAGTAAACTGCGGAAGTTCATCCCTGAAATTCCAGTTAATCAATTCTGACACAGAAGAAGTGGCCGCAAAAGGCTTATGCGAACGTATCGGTATCGACGGAAGACTGGTTTACCAGCCCACAGGCGGTGAGAAAGAGACAACAGAAGCAGCAATGCCAACACATACAGAGGCCATCAAAATGGTTTTGGACGCTTTGGTCAATCCGAAAACAGGCGTATTAAAGAGTCTGGATGAAGTGGAAGCCATCGGACACCGTGTCCTGCACGGCGGCGCCAAAATCTCTGACTCCTGTATTATCAATGACGAGGTGATCTCTGTTATTGAAGAGTGCTGTGACCTTGGACCTCTGCACAACCCTGCAAACTTAATGGGTATCCGTGCATGTATGGAGCTGATGCCGGGCAAACCAAACGTAGCTGTATTCGACACCGCTTTCCATCAGACTATGCCGGAAAAAGCATACATGTATGCAATCCCGTACAAATATTATGACAAATACAAAGTCCGCAAATACGGTTTCCACGGAACCTCTCATCGTTTCGTATCCAAAGAGACCATTAAATTCCTGGGACTTGACCCGGATAACTCCAAAGTGATCGTAGCTCACTTAGGAAACGGTTCCTCCATCAGCGCTGTTGTGAACGGCAAATGTGTGGATACCAGCATGGGCCTGACTCCTCTGGAAGGTCTTGTTATGGGTACACGTTCCGGAGATCTGGACCCGGCTGTTTTAGAGTTCATCTGCGGAAAAGAAAACATTGATGTAAAAGAGATGGTACGCATCCTGAACAAAGAATCCGGTCTGTTAGGTCTGTCAAAAGGCCTGTCCAGCGACTTCCGTGACTTAAACGAAGCCAGAGAGCAGGGCAACCCGGATGCCAAGAGAGCTGTTGACTGCCTGTGCTACCGCATTGTAAAATACATCGGTTCCTACGTTGCAGCCATGAACGGCGTGGACGCCATCGCTTTCACCGGCGGTATCGGCGAGAACGCTATTCCGGTTCGTGAGACAGTTGTGAAGAGCCTTTCCTACCTGGGAATCACTCTGGACGAGGAAGCAAACCAGAAACGCGGTGAGAACATGATCATCTCCACAGCAGATTCCAAAGTGAAAGTTGCCGTAGTTCCCACCAACGAAGAGCTTGCAATCTGTCAGGAAACAGCAGAATTAGTCAAGAATCAGAAATAATAGTTGACAAATAGAAAATCCCTATGTATAATTTACTAGGTGTGATTAGGAGACTATTATGCTAATTGATTTATCAGAAATTTTATCCCTGGAAGGAAAGACACAGGTCATAGAAGCACCTGTTTCCATGGATTCCTTTCAATCGAAACTGGGCAGCTTTCCTGTGAAGGACAAAGAGCCAGTGATTCTTACAATTACGAATACCGGCAAAAAGGTTCTGCACCTGGAAGCAAGAGGCAGTGTGACTCTGTCCATTCCCTGTGACCGCTGTTTAAAAGAGGTCCCGGTGGATTTTCCCTTTGCACTGGAAAGAGATATGGATATGAAGGTTTCGGAGGAAGACAGGATAAAAGACTTAGATGAAATTAATTATGTCACAGGTTGTAGCCTGGATGTTGAGCAGTTAGTGCATAATGAGATTTTAATCCGTTGGCCTTTACGGGTCCTGTGTCAAGAGGACTGCAAGGGAATCTGCAGCCATTGCGGCAAAGATTTAAATGACGGCCCCTGTTCCTGTGAGCAGGAAAGCCTCGATCCGAGAATGGCAGCAATCCGTGATATATTTAGCAAATTTAAGGAGGTGTAACTATGTCCATCTGTCCAAAAAATAAAACTTCAAAAGCAAGAAGAGATAAAAGAAGAGCAAACTGGAAAATGAGCGCTCCGAACTTAGTAAAATGCAGCAAATGTGGAGCTTTAATGATGCCACACAGAGTGTGCAAAGCTTGCGGAAGTTACAACAAAAAAGAAATCATCAAAATGGGTGAAGAATAATTCATGCATGAGAAAGGCCTTCTGGACAACCAGGAGGCCTTTTTTGTAATATTTTTGTAATAAATTTATAAAAAACCTTGCGATTTATGTAAAAACAAGTTAATATAGAACTGGTATGACGTAGATTAGACGAAAAACATTACATTTCTATTAAAGGAGGAAGATGGATGAATAAATGGTTAAAGAAAGGGATTCTGCTTCTTGCAGTCGGATGCCTTACTTTTGCCGTGACAGGCTGCAGCGGGGAAAAGGTGATGGACAAGGTGCTGGAGAAGACAGACCCCAAGCCGGACAATACAGAGAAGAGCAGTGAAGAGGAAGACGAGAACAAAACCCAGGAGCCGGAGGTTGAGGTTGCCAAACCGGAGCTGACCACAAACTTAAGCGGTTCCGTTACCTATAAGACAGGAGACAAGGCCGAGGCCCTGAAAGTGGAGGCCAAGACATCGGACAAGGGCGTTATCACATACCAGTGGTATCAGAGCCAGACCAACACCAACGGAGGCGGCACCCCTGTGGAGGGCGAGACAAAGAACACCTTTACACCGCCCACCGGTGAAGCCAAGACCATGTATTACTATGTGGTAGCGACCAGCACCATCGGTTCCTCCACAAACGGGATCACCAGCGACACGGCAGAGGTCATAGTCTCAGACGACGCAGAGAGCAAGAACGCCGAGAAGAAGAAATCCGAGGAAAAAAAGAAAGAGAAGAAGGAGAAAAAGACCTCCGGAACCTGGAAAGAATCGGATAAAGGCTGGTGGTATGATTACGGGGACGGCACATTTCCCAAGAGCCAGTGGCTGGAGATCGACGGCAAATGGTATGCCTTTGATGACCATGGGTATATGAGGAAAGGCTGGTACCAGGAAGGCAGCACCTGGTATTATCTGAAGGATGACGGTTCCATGGCAGTGGATACGGATGTGGAAGGCTATCATCTGGGCAGCGACGGAAAGATGCAGTAAAAGACAGGTATATAAAAATGGCAGGCGGCTGCTGTAAAAGATGTTTCTTTTACAGCAGCCCTCTTGCGGTTTTAAAGGATGTCTGGTAAAATTATCTGCAGAATACAGGAGGCAGAATATGGAGAATATGACAATTGTGGCAGTGGATGCCATGGGAGGCGACAATGCACCGGCAGAGATTGTCAAAGGTGCAGTGGACGCTGTGAAAGAAAAAGCAAACCTGAAGGTGCTTCTGGTAGGTCTGGAAGAGGCCGTAAAAAAAGAACTGGAGGCCTGCGGCAATCCGGGGGAGAAGATTGAGATCGTCCCCGCATCCCAGGTGATCGAGACAGGAGAACCGCCGGTTGCCGCGATCCGGGGCAAAAAGGATTCCTCTATCGTAGTGGGGATGAAGCTGGTGAAGAAAGGGGAAGCAGACGCTTTCGTATCCGCAGGAAGCTCCGGAGCCATCCTGGTGGGAGGGACAACCATTGTGGGCAGGATCAAAGGTGTGGAGCGAGCGCCTCTGGCCCCGCTGATTCCCACAAGAGACGGTGTGTCTCTCTTAATAGACTGCGGTGCAAACGTGGATGCCCGCTCTTCCCATCTGATACAGTTTGCCCGTATGGGTTCCATCTATATGGAGCATGTTATGGGCGTCAAAAAGCCCCGTGTGGGAATTGTGAACATAGGCGTTGAGGAAGAAAAGGGAAATGCCCTGGTGAAAGAAACATATCCGCTGCTGAAAGCGTGTGAAGACATTAACTTTGTAGGCAGCATTGAAGCCAGAGAAATCCCAAACGGTGCGGCGGATGTGATCGTGACAGAAGCCTTTGTGGGAAATGTCATTCTGAAGCTTTATGAGGGCGTGGGGGCCACTCTGATCTCCAAGGTGAAACAGGGCATGATGACAAGCCTGCGCAGCAAAATAGGCGCGCTTTTGGTAAAGCCGGCCCTCAAATCCACATTAAAAAGCTTTGACGCCAGCGAGTACGGCGGAGCACCGCTTTTGGGACTCAAGGGACTTGTGGTAAAATGCCACGGAAGTTCCAAGTCTGCGGAGGTAAAAAACTCCATCATCCAGTGTATTTCGTTCAAAGAGCAGAATATCAGCGAACGGATCCGGGAGAATATCATTTCGTCAGATAAAAAGGAAGAAGCGTAAGGAGGAAAAGAGATGGAACTGGAAAAATTACAGAAGATTATAGCAGAGGTTTTGAATGTGGATACACAGGAGGTTTCCATGGATACCACATTTGTTGAAGACCTGGGAGCCGACTCTCTGGACATTTTTCAAATCATCATGGGTATCGAGGAGGAATTTGATATCGAGATTCCCACAGAACAGGTGGAGAAGATCGTATCTGTAGGCGATGCGGTGGAAGAGATTAAAAACCTGATTGGTTAATGACATATCGGATGCCCCAAATCCGGCTGCCGGATTCAATCTGAATCTTCCGGGGGTTTGGCGGCATCCTCTTTTGCTTATCAAAACAGAAAATGCGGGACATGTCCCGGAAAGGAAAAATATGAAAAACTTGAAAAAACTCATGGAACTGGAGGCAAAGACAGGATATAAATTCCAGAATTTCGATCTGCTCATCAATGCCATGACCCACAGCTCCTACGCCAATGAGCATCGAATTTCCTATGTGGGAAACAACGAGCGCCTGGAATTTTTAGGGGATGCCGTGCTGGAACTGACCTCCAGTGAATTTTTGTTTGAAAAGTATTCCCAGATGCCTGAGGGAGAATTGACAAAGAAGCGTGCCAGCATGGTCTGCGAGCCAACTCTGGCGCTCTGTGCAAGAGAACTGTCACTGGGTGAGTATCTGCTTTTAGGTAAAGGCGAGGAGGCTACGGGAGGCCGCAGGAGAGATTCCATTGTGTCAGATGCCATGGAAGCGCTGATCGGCGCCATTTACCTGGATGGCGGTTTTGCTAATGCAAAAGAGTTCGTTCAGAGGTTTATCCTGAATGATATTGAGAATAAACAGCTCTTTTATGATAGCAAGACTACACTTCAGGAGATCGTACAGGGCAGGTATGAGGAGGATGTGCGGTATGTGCTCCTTAGGGAAGAGGGACCTGACCACAACAAATCCTTCTATATGCAGGCACTTCTGGGAGAAAAGGTGCTGGGTGAGGGCTGCGGCCACACCAAGAAGGCAGCCGAACAGCAGGCAGCCTACTGCGCCATCAAAAAACTGAAAAACGACAAAGGTGATTTATGTATCTAAAGAGTATTGAAGTGCAGGGGTTTAAATCCTTTGCCAATAAGATAACATTTGAATTTCATAACGGCATTACCGGCATTGTGGGGCCAAACGGCAGCGGCAAGAGCAATGTAGGCGATGCGGTCCGCTGGGTACTTGGTGAGCAGAGCGCCAAACAGCTCCGAGGGGGCAATATGCAGGATGTTATCTTCTCCGGCACGGAGACGAGAAAACCCCTGGGATTTGCCTACGTTGCCATTACACTTGACAACAGCGACCACCAGCTCCCCATTGACTATGAGGAGGTCACAATAGCCAGGAGGCTGTACCGTTCCGGTGAGAGTGAGTATCTCATGAACGGCACCTCCTGCCGGTTAAAGGATGTCAATGAGCTGTTCTACGATACCGGTATCGGCAAAGAGGGCTATTCCATTATCGGACAGGGCCAGATCGACAAGATCTTAAGCGGCAAGCCGGAGGAGAGAAGAGAGCTCTTCGACGAGGCGGCCGGAATCGTGAAATTCAAGCGGAGAAAGGCTTCCGCCCTTAAAAAGCTGGAGGAGGAACAGCAGAACCTGACCCGTGTCAGCGATATCCTCTCAGAGCTGACAAGACAGCTTGCGCCTTTGGAGCGCCAGTCCGAGACAGCCAGGGTGTATTTAAAGAAAAGGGAGGAATTAAAGGGCCTGGACACCCAGATGTTCCTCTCCGAGATGGAGCGGATCAAAGAGCAGCTTCGCGAGGTGGAGGGCAAGTATACCATTGCCCAAAATGACCTGGAGGAGACCATCAAAAGCTTTGAGACCACCAAGACCGAGTACGAGCAGCTTGAAAAGGAGCTGGAGGAACTGGAGGAGAAGATTCAGCAGTTCCGGGAAGAATCCACCGGGAAGGCCCTTCTCAAGCAGCAGCTGGAAGGTCAGATCAATGTTTTAAACGAGCAGATCCACGCGGCAAGACAGAGTGATGAGCAGTACCGGGAGCGGGTAAAGCACCTGGAAGGCGAGATCGCCAGACGCCGGGAAGATACGGAGAAATACACCCGGGAAAAAAGTGAGCTGGATGCCGGGCTTGCAAAAGCGGAGGCAGCCCAGGAAGCGGCAAAAAAAGA
Organism: Blautia caccae; assembly: GCF_040095955.1. Taxonomy (NCBI): domain Bacteria; kingdom Bacillati; phylum Bacillota; class Clostridia; order Lachnospirales; family Lachnospiraceae; genus Blautia; species Blautia caccae. The sequence goes on from NZ_JBBMFP010000019.1 coordinate 113,350, forward strand.
ATTCCGGGATCTGGCTATTGAGATCCACAAACTGGAAGGGAAGATTGAGGAGGATAAGAATGAGATCATAGAAATCCTCAATATGCGGGCCTCTACCAAGGGAAAGATGCAGCGTTATGATGCCATGATGGAGCAGATATCCCTGAGAAAGACAGAGCTAAACCAGAAACTCCTGCGCCTGAAAAGCGAGGCAGGCCAGCAAAGAGAGGCAAAAGAGCGCTACGAGAAGGAACAGCAGGAGATAGAGGAGAACATAGAAAAGCTCACCAGACAGAGTAATGACAGCGAGGATGAGATCAAGCGCTGCCAGGCACAGATCTCCAAAGCCAGCCGGGAGCTGGACATCGGACAGACCGCCTATCACAGGGAGGCATCCCGCCTGGAATCCCTGCAGAATATCACAGAGCGCTATGACGGCTACGGCAACAGTATCCGCCGGGTCATGGAGCAGAAAAAAAATGTTCCGGGCATCCGGGGCGTTGTGGCGGATCTGATCAAAGTCCAGAAAAATTATGAGACTGCCATTGAGACCGCTCTCGGCGGCAGCATCCAGAACATAGTCACAGACAATGAGGGCACAGCCAAGGAACTGATCACCTTTTTAAAGCGCAACAAGTACGGCCGGGCAACCTTCCTTCCCCTCACCAGTATGAAAAACAAAAAGCCGTTTGCCAATGCAGCGGCATTAAAAGAGCCGGGTGTTATCGGAGTGGCCAGTGAGCTGGTGACTGTGGACAAGGAGTACGAGGGGCTGACGAACTATCTGCTGGGCAGGACCCTGGTGGTGGACCACATTGACCACGGTATTGCCATTGCCAGGAAATACCAGTATACCATCCGTATGGTAACCATTGAGGGTGAGTCTTTAAACCCCGGCGGTTCCCTGACCGGCGGTGCCTTTAAGAACAACAGCAATCTGCTGGGGCGCCGAAGAGAAATCGATGAGCTGCAGAACAGTGTGGAGCTGCTCAAAAAAGATCTGGAAAAGAAGCAGGCCGAGCTGGACGGATTCCGGGAAAAGAGAAACCATTTCCGTGATGAGGTGGCACGCCTTTCGGAACTTCTGCAGGAGCAGTATCTGCGCGACAACACCGTGCGCATGAATCTGCAGTCTATGTCAGCCAAAAAGCAGGAGATCGCAGACGGATATGAAAGCCTGAAAAAAGAGAATGCAGAGCTTGAAAAACAGGTGGCCGAGATATCCGAGAACAGCGATTCTATCCGTCTGGAGCTGGAGACCAGCGCGGCTCAGGAAAAAGCCCTGGAGGATGCCATCACCAGGAACCAGGAGACTCTGGACGAGAAGAAAAAGCTGGAATCAGAGCGTTCCAGAAGTCTGGAACAGGCCCATCTGGAGACTGCCAACCTGACATCAAAACGGGGATTCCTGGAGGAGAACCTGTCAAGGCTGAAAGAGGAGAATGACAATTTACAGTCCCAGATGGAAGCTCTGCAGGGCAGCCTTAAAAACGGTAAGGCCGATATGGAGAAAAAAGTCAGGGACATTGAAGAAATTCGGCAGACTATCAGACAGGCAGAGAAGGAAGCGGTGGAGGACGAGGCAAAAATGCAGGAGTACCTTCAGCGCAAAGAGGAGATGAACCGCACCCACAAGTCCTTCTTTGACAAGCGGGATGAGCTGTCCGCCAGAATGAACCTTCTGGACAAGGAGTGCTACCGTCTCACCAGCCAGAAAGAAAAGCTGGAGGAAAACCAAGAGAATCAGGTCAACTATATGTGGGAAGAATATGAGATGACCTATGGCCAGGCACTTGGGCAGGCTCCTGCCAAGCTTTTGGAGCGCACAGAGATCAAGAAAGCACTGGGAGTCGTGAGGGATGAGATCAAAAAGCTGGGCAATGTGAACGTAAATGCCATTGAGGAGTATAAGGAGCTGTCAGAGCGCCATACCTTCTTAAGCACACAGCATGCGGATCTGGTACAGGCGGAGCAGACCCTTCTCCAGATCATAGATGAGCTGGATACAGGTATGCGGAATCAGTTTGAGGAGAAATTTTCACAGATCCGCATGGAGTTTGACAAAGCGTTCAAGGAGCTGTTCGGCGGAGGAAAGGGTACGCTGGAACTGGATGAGGACGCGGATATTCTGGAGGCAGGCATCCGCATCATATCCCAGCCCCCGGGCAAAAAGCTGCAGAATATGATGCAGCTCTCCGGTGGGGAGAAGGCGCTGACAGCCATTGCCCTGCTGTTCGCCATCCAGAACCTGAAGCCGTCCCCCTTCTGTCTGCTGGATGAGATCGAGGCAGCGCTGGACGATTCCAATGTTACCCGCTACGCAAAATATCTTCATAAGTTGACAAAAAATACGCAATTTATTATTATAACACATAGAAGAGGAACCATGACGGCTGCTGACCGCCTGTACGGTATCACGATGCAGGAAAAGGGCGTGTCCACACTTGTTTCCGTCAACCTCATAGAAAACGATTTGGACAAATAGGAGGGCATATGGCAGAGGAGAAAGAAAAGAAAGGCTTTTTTCAGCGCCTGGTTGCGGGACTTTCCAAGACCAGGGCGAATATTGTATCCGGCATAGATTCCATTTTCAGCGGATACTCCAGTATTGACGATGATTTTTATGAAGAAATAGAAGAAATCCTTGTTATGGGAGATCTGGGGATCAATGCCACCACCCATATTGTGGAGGACTTAAAGGCCCAGGTGGCTGAGAAGAAGATAAAAGACCCGCAGGAGTGCAAGCAGCTTCTCATGGACAGCATCAAATCCCAGATGGCTGTGGGGGAGACCGCGTATGAGTTCGAGCACCGCAAGTCTGTGGTCCTTGTCATCGGCGTCAACGGTGTGGGCAAGACCACATCTGTGGGCAAGCTGGCAGGCAAGTTAAAGGACCAGGGGAAAAAGGTCATTTTGGCGGCAGCAGACACCTTCCGCGCAGCGGCAGGGGAACAGCTTACCCAATGGGCAAAAAGGGCCGGTGTGGAGCTGATCGGCGGACAGTCAGGGGCAGACCCCGCAAGTGTGGTCTATGACGCCATCGCGGCGGCAAAAGCCAGGGACGCGGATGTTCTTCTCTGCGACACGGCAGGACGCCTTCACAATAAGAAGAACCTCATGGAGGAGCTGAGAAAGATCTACCGCATTATTGAGCGGGAATATCCGGAGGCATACCTGGAGACACTGGTAGTCCTGGACGGCACCACAGGCCAGAACGCGCTTCTGCAGGCCAGGCAGTTCAATGAGGTTGCCAATGTGACAGGCATTATCTTAACGAAACTGGACGGAACAGCAAAAGGCGGAATTGCGGTGGCAATCGAATCTGAGCTTGACATTCCGGTGAAATATATAGGGGTAGGAGAGAGCATTGACGATTTGCAGAAATTTAATTCCGATGAATTCGTAAACGCGCTTTTCGACATCAAGGAGTAAAGGAGAAAAATTATGCTGACCCTGGAAAAATTTGAAGAAGCGTCGGAAACAGTAAAAAAAGTGACGCAGGACACCAAGCTGGTCTACAGCGACTATTTCAGCGCACAGACCGGCAACAAAGTTTACCTGAAACCGGAAAATATGCAGGTGACGGGAGCTTACAAGCTCCGCGGCGCCTACTATAAGATCAGTACCCTGTCTGAGGAGGAGCGCGGCAAAGGCCTGATCACCGCCTCTGCAGGCAACCATGCACAGGGCGTTGCCTACGCGGCAAAAGCCTTCGGCGCAAAGGCTGTGATCGTCATGCCGACCACAACACCTCTTATCAAAGTGGAGCGCACCAAAAGCTACGGCGCGGAGGTGGTCCTGTACGGAAATGTTTACGATGAAGCCTGCGAGTATGCCTACAAACTGGCGGAGGAGCACGGGTACACCTTTATCCATCCCTTCGATGACCCTGCAGTAGCCACCGGACAGGGGACCATTGCCATGGAAATCATCAAGGAACTGCCCCTGGTGGATTACATTTTGGTGCCCATCGGCGGCGGCGGCCTGGCAACAGGCGTTTCCACCCTTGTAAAACTGCTGAACCCCAATATCAAAGTCATCGGTGTGGAGCCGGCGGGAGCAAACTGTATGCAGGTATCCCTAAAAGAGGGGGAAGTGGTGACATTAGACGGGGTCAACACCATCGCAGACGGTACTGCAGTAAAACGCCCCGGTGACCATATCTTCCCATATATCCAGAAAAATGTGGATGAGATCATCACGGTTGAGGATTCCGAACTGATCGTGGCATTTTTGGATATGGTGGAGAACCACAAAATGATCGTGGAGAATTCCGGACTTCTCACAGTGGCTGCCCTGAAACATTTAAAATTCACCGGAAAAAAGGTGGTATCCATCTTAAGCGGCGGCAATATGGATGTCATCACCATGGCCTCTGTGGTACAGCTTGGCCTGATTGCCCGTGACAGGATCTTTACAGTTTCTGTTCTTCTGCCTGATAAGCCCGGTGAGCTGGTGCGTGTGGCAACTGTCATCGCCCAGCAGCAGGGCAATGTAGTCAAACTGGACCACAACCAGTTTATCAGCGCCAACCGTTCCGCGGCTGTGGAGCTGAAGATCACTATTGAGGCATTCGGTACGGACCACAAGAACCAGATCATCAAAGCGCTGGAGGATGAGGGATACCGCCCGAAACAGATCACAGCGAATCTTTGATCACCATGAGGCAGTACATAAATAAAATTGCGGCTGCCGGTCTGATTTTAGCATCCCTCCTGCTTCTGGGAGGATGCCGCAGGACAGAGGATGTGAGTGGTTATGTTCAGGCATGTCTGGACTACCGGTATCAGAAGAGTCCGGAGAAATATTGTGAACTGACAGGCATTTCCGCTTCCCAGGCAGAAAAAGAGTCAGAAGCGCTTCTGGAAAAAAGCATTTCCGGGGTAAAAGAACTGCATTTTTCCTCTGATGAGAAGTACAGCAGTTTTACGGATATATGCAGGAAAATACTGAAAAAGGCCGATTACCAGGTGGGAGAGTCACAGAAAAAGCATGGGGAGCAAAGCGGCTATCTGGTAACGGTCACCTACCGCCCCCTGCCTGTGGAGGAAACCATCAGCGCGGAATATGATTCCTATCTGGAGACAGAGAGCATTCCCTCAGACGGGGAAACGCTCTATCTGGGGGATGTGCTCACAGAGGTGCTGGACAGCTCCCTGGAGATTGTGGAGTACAGAGAAGAAAAGTCCCTGGAGATATCTGTGGAGGAACAGGACGGCAGGCTGGCAATTGAAGAGGAAGAGCTTGGAAGGCTGGATGACGCGTTGTTTGGAATCGCGGAAGTGAGAGATACAGAGTGACATGAAAAGAGCGACAGCATAAAAAGAGACGGCTGCTGCCGGAAGTAATCCTGATATGATACCTCTTAAGTAGACAATGGAAATAACCAAAAGCTACTTAGGAGGTATTTTTATGTCCAAATCACCAC